>CAYFLU010000012.1:3994-34112 GCA_964343975.1 uncultured Solibacteraceae bacterium | reverse complement strand
ATGATCACGCCGAGGATTGCGGCGACGAGCAGCACACCGAACACCGCATCGGCGGCGAGCACGCCCGACTGAAACTGGCCGCGCATGGCCAGCGGCGCGAAGAGCAGTGTGGCCGCGGCGAACACGAGCCAGCTCCGTCGCAGCACGAGTCGCAGCATCGACAGGCCCACCACGCCGAGCATGGCGTTCTCCAGTGATTCCGCGGCTTTCTGGAGGAGGGTCGAGTAGATCAGGCGCGTCTCGGTCAGCGGACCGAGATTGGGAACGTGCGGGATGAACGGCACCAGACCCGCGAACGACGGCGTGAAGAAGTGGAGATAGGACAGGCTCGTCATCACGCCGCCGAGGGCCACGCCGATGACGAGGTCGCGGCCGATCAACGGGTCGCGCGGTCCGGTCGAGATCAGCCGCTGCCAGGTGATGAGGATGTGCGGCCACACGCGTCGTACTTGGGGTTCTGCTGCGAGATAGAACACCCACAAGACACCGGCATCGAAGACGCGATGCGCGAGCGCGCTAAAGAAGTGATCGATCTCGAGCGTGGCCGACGGCGGATGATGCGCCGCGAAGGCCCACGCGACGACCGAGATGACGAGCGACGCGCTGAATAGCCGGCCCGCGCCCACACGATCCCCGCGCCCTCGCCGCATCTGGTAGCGCGCCACGAGGAACCCTGCGAGCATCACGCCGGGGACGACGAGCACCGCGGCGATCTTGGAAATCAAGTTGGCCGTGTTGGGCGACTCGGCCAACACCGCGGGTCCCACTGGCGCCGCGGGCGCGTTCCATGGCCCCATCACGCGGAACGAGACGAGATGGTGTCGTGATGTGGCCAGCTCGAATCGAATCGGTACATTCGGCAACTCCGGCAACGTGCCCGTGAACGCCGCGCGCGCGTCCGCATACACCGGCGGCAAGAGCTGCGGTTCAGTTTCCACGAACCCGGTGGGGTCGAAGCCCGCGATGCCGATCCACTCGGCCCAGGTGCGCGGGGTACCGGGTCTGAGGCTGTCGCCCAGGCCCGAGCCGAATCGGAACAATCGCCCTCGTCCGTCGAGCGCGATCATCGTGGTGCCCTCGGCATTGAGTGGCGGGTTCTGCATGCCGACCGTGTCGCCATCCGGGATGAGGGCGCCGGCACTCGAGCGATACCAGAACATGAGCGTGGGCGGCGCGCCGGCGGCGTAGAGCCGGGATTGCTCGGCGGCGGGCGCGCGATGGATCCAGTCGAGCACGTTGTCGGCGCTCACGAGGCCCGACGCCTCGTCGGTGACGGTGGCCTGCTCGGTGAAGAGATGTCGCATGCCACGCGCGCGATCGAGGAGCGATGCCGGGGACAGCGCCATTGGCGCGCGCGCCGGCAACGTGAAGCGATCGGCGAGCGCACCGGCGGTGACGAGCATCGCGAGCGCCAGTGCGAGCCAGAGACTGCTCGCGAGCACAGAGAGCCCGGGCTCGCGACGGCCGGCCGCCGCCACCATCTCCGGTGATGGCGTCTCGCCCGCGGCGAGCGCCGCAGCGAGCGGATCGCCGCCGGGCAAGGCGGCCGACAATGTCAGCGCGGAATCCGGACGTGCGGCCGGATCACGCTGGAGACACCACACGATCGCGCGCTCGATCGACGGATCGAGTCCCTTCACGATGTCGCTCGGCATCGTGGTGACGCCTGCGTCCTGCTGTGCGACGAGATCCGCCACCGTCTTCGCCATGAACACGCGCTTGCCGGTGAAGAGTTCGTAGAGCACGAGGCCGAGCGCGAAGATGTCGCTCCGCCGCGTCACTTCCTTGCCGAGGAGTTGCTCCGGCGCCATGTAGGCCGGCGTGCCGGCCTGCACGTCCTCGGCGGCGCCCGCGGCGGCGAGGCCGAAGTCCATGAGGCGGACGTGGCCTTCACGGTCGAGCATGATGTTCGCGGGTTTGAGATCGCGATGAATCACGCCGCGATCGTGCGCGGCGGCGAGCCCCGCGGCGATCTGCCGCGCGATGTCGAGTGCCTTGTCTTCCGGAAACCGGCCGACGCGCTTCAGCGACGCCGCGAGATCCTCACCGTCGATGTATTCCATCGTGATGAAGAGCTGCGCGCCCGCGGACGTGGCGATCTCGCCGATGTCGTGCACACGGCACACGTTCGGATGCGTGACCTGCCGCGCCATGCGCACTTCGTTGTGAAACTGCGCGAGCCGGTGCGTGTCGGCGCTGATGCCGGCCGGCAGAAACTTGATCGCGACTTGTTGTCCGAGGCGGAGATCGTCGGCGCGATAGACCTCGCCCATGCCGCCGCGACCGAGCAGGCCGACGATGCGATAGCGGCCTTCGAGCACGGCGCCCGGTGAGAAGCGGCCGTGATCGATCGCGCCCGACGTCGTGAACCAGCCCTGGCCGGACGTCGCACTGGCGGGCGAAGACGGCGATGTCGACGTGCGCGTCATGTCCCCATCGCCCTGGCCGAGGCGGGTCTCGTCGTGATCGCCCGTGCTGAGCCGGGTCTGGTCGTCAGGGGGTGGAGTCACCGCCGCCATTCTATGGCCGTCATATACTGCGACGCATGGCGAACGTGCAGAAGATGTGTCGAAACGGCGCAGTGTTGGTCGGGATCCTGTTGGTGCCGGTGTGGCTCGTGGCGCAACAGGGAGGAACGGCGCCGGCGCAAGGCCGTGCCGGCGGCGCGCGTCAGGGCGGCGCCGCGCAGCCGCAAGGCATCACGTTCCCGGGCGGCACGATGAGCGCCGACGGCGAGTTGATGGCGGCGCGGCCGTTGACGACGCTCTTCTCGCAGGAAGCCTACACGCAGTACGAAATCCTCGAGCCGGGCAGCGAGCAGTTCGCCATTACATATCAGCTCGAGAGCACGCGCGCGGGCGCGACGACGATCAGCAACGCCACCCGAAAGGGCAGTGAGGGCACGAACATCTCGGTGTTCGATCCGCGCACAGGCCAGCCGCTCACGTTCACCTATGACGAGCAGCCGAACGGCGATCACGCGATCAACGCGACACTGCCGGCGCCGATTCCGCAGGGCGGGATCGGTCGCGTGCTGATCTACAAGACCTATAAGGACGCGCGCACCTATCAAATGAACGGCGACGACCTGACGTGGGTGCGCAGCCTCGCCGGCTATCGGCTCGGCGTCGTGCTGCCGAAGGGCTTCGCGTTCACGTCGATGAATGTGGCGGCGCAGATGTCGACGACGGCCGACGGCCGGTTGAAGCTCGCGTTCGCGAGCCCGCACGGTGGATCGAATCTGATGACGATTCACGCGCACAAGACGTCGGCGACGTTCACGCCGAGCCCGTTCACCGACATGTTCTTCGACGACATCAAGACGCTCTACACGCTGGCGGCGCCCGAGACGGGCGACATCGCGGTGGAGCAGACCTACAGCGACACGCGCAAGGGCGAGACGGCGACGTTGAATTCGCTCGAGTACATGGCGATCAACGGCCTCAAGGTCGTGGACCTCGACACCGCGAAGGCATTGCCCGTGACCAAGCGCGGCGACTCGTCGTCGGTGAAGCTCGATGTGCCGATCACGAACGACAAGCAGAGCGCGCACCTGCGGCTCACGGGCACGATTCACGACGGGACCCACCGCATGGAAGGTGACGTGATGGTGTTTCAGCGAACCGTGCGCGGCCTGCGCAACACGGTGATCCTGCCGGCCGGCTGGGAAGTGCAGTCGGTGTCGCAGTCGGGCACGGTCGGCCGCACGGCGGACGGCCGCACGTTCGTGGCGTTCGTGAACCTCAACGGCGAGAACAGCTACCGCGTGACCATTCGCGCCGCGAAGGCCAAGTAGTGGACGCGCATCGGCCGCTCTCGGCCCTCACGGCCGCGCTCGACCGGATCCGCGAGTCGCCGAAAGACGACGGCCGCGTGGAGCTCATCGTGTGCCGGCCGGATTTCGACGACCGCAAGGTGCTCGATGAAGGCCGTCTCGATCCGGTGGTGGGATTGGTTGGCGACGGCTGGTCGGTGCGCGACAAGCATCCGGATCCGGATGTGCAACTCACGCTCATGAATGCGCGCGCGATTGCCGAGATCGCGCAGTCGAAGCACCGATGGCCGCTGGCGGGTGATCAGCTCTTCGTCGACCTCGACCTCAGCCTGGCGAATCTGAAGCCGGGCACGCGGCTGCAGATCGGCACCGCCGTGATCCGCGTGTCGGCCGCGCCGCACACGGGTTGCCGCAAGTTCATCGCGCGCTTCGGCGTGGACGCGCAGAAGTGCGTCAATTCCCCGCAGGGCCGCGCGCTCAATCTCCGCGGCATCAACGCGCGCGTGGTCACCGGCGGCGTCGTGAAACCCGGCGACCGCATCGTCGTGATGCGCTGACGCACGCCTCGGCGTCGCGCGCCGCCGTTCTGGCCGCATAATGCGCGCATGCACATGCACCGACTCGTCGTGGCCTTCACGGTGGCGCTCGCCGGCGCCACGGTTCTCGCACAGGAACAGGCGGATCCGAAGACGCTGATTCCCGGACCGACCCTGAATGCGATCGCGCAGCACATCTCCGGTGCGCAGGCGCGCAATCACGTGCTCGAGATGTGTCCATACGAACGCAATCGCCCGGCCGAGGAGTATGCGAGCGGCACGTATCGCGAGTCGGCGTATGCCGAGAAGATGGCCAAGGAGTACGGCTTCAGCGACGTGCACATCGAGCGTTTCCCGCTCGGCGCCAAACAGTGGGACGGCGAGATGGGCGAGCTGTGGATGACCGAGCCGGCTCCGGCGCAGCTCATCACCCGCTATCGCGACATCGCGACGACGCTCGCGACGGGCAGCCGTAGTGGTGATGTGACCGCGGAGCTGGTGTACGTCGGGCGCGGCGACACGGCCGCGGATTATCAGGGTAAGGACGTGAAAGGCAAGATCGTGCTCGGCTCGGGCCCGGTCGGCGCGTTGCACAACCTGGCGGTGCGGCAGTTCGGCGCTGAGGGTGTCGTGAGCTTCTTCAACGGCACCGGCAAGCCGGTGGACCGGCCGGATCAGATGGGGTGGAGCGGCATCACCGCGAGCCCGGATCCGAACGTGAAGACCACGTGGGGCTTCATCCTGTCATTGCGCATGGGGCTCGATCTGCTCGGCCGGCTCGAGCGGCATCAGAAGGTGATGCTGCACGCCAAGGTGAAGGCCGCCGAGTACGACGCGCCGATGAATGTTGTGGTGGCGACGATTCCTGGCGACGGCTCGACGAACGAGGAGTTCCACTTCACGGCGCATCTGTTCGAGGGCATCGCGAAGCAGGGCGCGAACGACAACTGCGGCGGCCCGGCGACGCAGCTCGAAGCCGGCCGCGCGTGGATCGAAATGATCAAGGACGGCACGCTGCCGAAGCCGAAGCGCACGGTGCGGTTCCTGTGGGTGCCGGAGATCAGCGGCACGCGCGCGTATCTCACGGCGCATCCGGAGCTCGGGCAGCACGTGGTCGCGTCGGTGTCGACCGACATGGTGGGCGCCAACCAGACGATCAACCACAACTCGCTGCATCTGAATCAGACGATGTACTCGATCCCGAGCATCATCAACGACGTGTCGCGGCAGTTCTTCGAGTATGTCGGTGAGACGAACCGCGAGAAGCTGCACAACCGCGCGCGCGGCTACGCGTTCCAGAACCCGATCATCGACCCGTCGGGCACGCGCGATCCCTTCTGGTACAACATCGAGAAGTTCTACGGCGCGAGCGATCATCAGGTGCACCTCGACTGGAACCCGCGCATCCCCGCCGTGCAGTTCGGGAACTGGCCCGACGTGGTCTACCACTCGAGTGACGACTCCCCGATGAACCAGGACCCGACGCAGATGAAGCGCGCGGCGTTCCTCATGGTGGCGGTGGGCAGCGTGTTTGCGAACTCCGGTGCCGCCGATGCGATGCCGGTGGCGGGTGTTGCACTGTCGTATGCGCAGCAGCGCATTGCGGCCGACATGAAGGATGCGCTGGCGTTCATCAACAGCGGCGATGCCGCCAACGTGCACGAGAACTACAAGGAAGCGCTGAATCTGGTGAAGTGGGCCTACTGGCGCGAGCGCACCGATGTTCGCTCGGCGGGCACGCTCGCGGTGGGCGATCGCGCCGCCATTGCCAACGTGAATGCCTTGGCCGACACGCTCACGGCCAGCGAGGCCGCGGATGTCGCGCGCGTGAAGCTGGCGTACAAGGTCGCCGCGGCTCAGGCCGGCAAGCCCTTCACCGAAGAACCGCAACTGCGTGCGGCCGAGAGTGAGGCTGCGAAGATGGTGCCTGCGCGCGTGGTGAATCCGTCTGCGGCCGCGGCGGGCGGTGGCCGCGCCGGTGGCGCTGGTGCTGGTGCGGCACCGGCGGCGCCGGCCGCGCCCACACTCACCGGCTACTACACGCAGGAGGCGCGCAACTTCGCCGACGGTCAGCGGTCCGTGCTCGACATCCGCGGTGCGCTCGCGGCGGAGTTTGGTCCGGTGCCGGTGGAGAACGTGATCGAGTTCTTCAAGGCCGGTGAACGTGCCGGGCAGTACACGATCACGGTGAAGAAGTAGAGTGGTGCCCATGACATCGATGCGGCTGGCGGTACTCGGCATTGCGGTGACGGTCGTGGGCGCGGCGGCGCAACAAGCGCCACCGATTCCGCCGCCGAAGATCACGGTGCCGGCCGGTGCCGCTGCTGTGGAGCAGACGACGATGGGCGTGAAGGCGGGCATCACGCTCGTCGACAGCTTCGACGGCCTCGGCGTCGGCTTCAGCGGGCCGCAGGGCACAACGACGCTACGTAATCCGTCCGACAACTCGCTGGCCGTCGGCCCGGATCACATCGTGCAGATCGTGAACTCACGCATGGCGATCTACACGAAGAAGGGCAAGAAGTACCCGATCACCGGCAAAGTGCTCTACGGGCCGGTCGCCACCAACACGTTGTTCAAAGGTCAGGGCGGCCAGTGCGAAGCGCGGCTCAGCGGTGACGCGGTCGTGCGTTACGACCAACTCGCGCATCGGTGGCTGTTCGTGCTCCCGCTCTTCCAGCGCGGGCCCGAGCGCTTCGATCAGCCCGCGATTCCGCACGGCGGCGATCCGGTCAGTTACAGCGTGCCCGCCGTGGCGGGACAGCCGGGCGCAGCGGCGCCACTCTTTGTCCCGCCGCCCGCGCCTTCGACTACACCACCCGCCGCCGCAGCGACGGCAGCCAGCGGCGCGCGAGGTCAGCAGCCGCCAGCGCCGCAGGGACCGTACGGCATGTGCTACGCGATCAGCACGGGCGACGATCCGATGGGCGCGTACTATCGCTACGAATTTCTGCGCGCGCTCTTTCCGGACTATCCGCGCCCGGCGATCTGGACCGACGGCTACTATGTGCCGACGAGCACCGGCGACAACCGCATCAGCGACACCGTGGCCACCCAGAAGCACGCCTGTGTCGTCGAGCGCGACAAGATGCTGAAGGGATTGCCCGCGCGCGAGCAGTGCGTGATCGTCGAGAACGTGAACTTCCTCAACAACGCGGACATCGACGGCACGGCGCTGCCGCCGCCCGGCGCGCCGAACATCATGCTCGCCGCAGGAGCGGAGCAGCTCAGCGGCAAATTCGAAGACGACGGGCTGTATGCGTGGCAGATGCACGTGGATTGGGACAACCCACGCAACACGACGGTGAGCGGGCCGGTGAAGATCGCGGTGGCGCCGTATCACTACCTGTGTGATGGCCAGCTCAGCAACTGCGTGCCGCAGCCAGGCACCGATCACCGCCTCGACTCGCAGGGCGACAAGCTGATGGCGCGCGTGGTGTACCGCAACATCAACGGCAAGGAGTCGATCGCCGCCGTGCATTCGGTGAACACGTCGGCCGGTGGCGGCGGTGTGCGGTGGTACGAGCTCGGTGTGGACGCGAAGACGCGCGCGCTGTCGTTGAAACAGCAGAGCACGTTCGCGCCGTCGGCACCCGCGGGCGAGGGCGCGAGCTTCCGCTGGATGGGCAGCCCGGCCATCGACAAGTTCGGCAACCTCGGCGTCGGTTACTCATTCGGAGGCACGCCGCATTTCGCCGGCCAGCGCTTTGCGGGTCGATTGGCCGCCGATCCGCTCAATCAGCTCACGCTCAAGGAGTCTGTGCTCGTCGAAGGCGAAGGCGCTGACGCCTCGGGCCGCGATGTGCGACAGCGATGGGAAGACTACACGCAGACCGCCGTCGATCCGGTCGATGACTGCACGATCTGGTACGTCGGCGACTACGTGAAGAAGGGCGCGACGACGTACTCGTCGAAGATCGGCGCGTTCCGTCTGCCGGGTTGTCGCGCGCAATAGTTGTTGAAGAGAGGGGTACGTCGATGCCATTCACCTATACCAAGCTCACGCCCAACCTCATCGTCGCTGACGTGGACCGCAGCGTCGCGTTCTATCGCGATGTCCTCGGATTCACTGTGGCGATGCAGGTGCCTGATGCGTCGCCGCTCGTCTTCGCGGGCATGCAGAGCGGAGACGTCGAGATCTTCCTGAACTCCGCGGAGGCCGCGTATGCGGAGTATCCGGCGTTCAAGGAACGTCCGATCGGCGGCACGCTGACGCAGTTCATTCACGTCACGGGCATCGAGCAGATGCATGCCGAGCTGAAGGACAAGGTGACCATCGTGATGCCACTCGAGAAGAAGTGGTACGGCGTCACGGAATTCGCGATCGCCGATCCGGACGGCTACATCATCACCTTCGCGGAAGCGAACGCGCCTGCGTAAATGAGTCACCAGACGCGCGCGTCGCGCTGGCTCTTCGCCGGGTTCGATGCCAGCACCCAGGGCCTGACCACGCAGGTCATCGAATGCGGTGGCGGCGAGCCGGCGCGCGTCGTCTACGAACACGTCATCAATTACGAGCGCGATCTTCCGCAGTACGGCACGCGCCATGGCGTGCTGCCGTCGGAGGATCCGCGCGTGGCGGTGGCGCCGCCGCAGATGTGGGCGGATGCCCTCGAGATGGCGATGGCGCGCATCGCGTCGAGCGGAATGGATCTGTCGCGGCTGCGCGCGATCTCCGGGTGCGCGCAGCAGCACGGCACCGTGTATCTCGACGCGCAGGGCGGCTTCACGCGCGCGACGTCGCCGATCTGGCTTGATGCCACGACGACGGTCGAGTGCGATGAGATCACGCGTGCGCTCGGCGGCGACGATGCGATTGCGCGGCTCACGGGCTCGCGCGCGTTCGAGCGCTTCGCCGGGCCGCAGATCCGGCGTTTCGCGAAGACGCAGCCGGAGGCCTACGCACGGACGGCGCGCATTCATCTCATCAGCTCGTTTCTCGCGTCGTTGCTCGTGTCTTCGTCAATCCCGGGACCTAAAGGTCCCGGGCTCCATCCTGCGTCCGCCCCGGGATCTGAGGGTCCCGGGCTCCACGATGCTGCGTTCAACCCGGGACCTGAAGGTCCCGGGCTCCATGGTTCCGGGGGGCCCGGGCTCGACGATGCCACTGGAGCCCGGGACCTTCAGGTCCCGGGAGACGTTCTTCAGGTCCCGGGAGACGTCCGTCTCGTAGACGCCCCCATCGATCCGGGCGATGGCTCCGGGATGAGCCTCATGAGCCTGACCACGCGCGACTGGGATGCGGCGGCGCTCGAGGCCACGGCGCCCAACCTGCGCGCGAAGCTTCCGCCGATTGCGTCGTCGGATCTGGTTGCCGGGCCGCTGGGCGCGCGTTGGCGTGAGCGCTACGGATTTCCGGCCGTCGATGTCGTTGTGTGGACCGGCGACAACTCGAGCTCGATGATCGGCAGCGGTGTGGTCGAAGAGGGCATGCTCGCGATTTCGCTCGGCACGAGCGACACGATCTTCGGCCCGATGCGCGTGCCGCGCGTGAGTGCGAATGGCGAGGGGCATGTGTTCGGCTCGCCGGCGGGCGACTGGATGGGCATTACGGTGTTTGCCAACGGCTCGCTCGCGCGTGAACGTGTGCGCGATCAGTACGGCATGACGTGGAAAGAGTTCTCGGCCGCGCTGCGATCGACGCCGCCGGGCAATGGCGGCGCGCTGATGCTGCCGTGGTTCGGCCCGGAGATTACGCCGCGCGTGATCCATGCCGGCGTGCATCGCCTCAATCTCGACGAACGCGAGGCAGCGCGGAACGTGCGCGCGATCGTCGAAGGGCAGATGCTGGCGATGGCCACGCATGCGCGCTGGATGGGCGTGGATGTGTCGACGATCTATGCGACCGGCGGCGCGAGCGGCAACCGCGATGTGCTGCAGGTGATGGCCGACGTCTTCAATGCGCGCGTGTTCCCCTCGCCGGTGCGCGCATCGGGCAGCCTCGGCGCCGCGCTCCGCGCCTGGCATGCGTACGACCATGCGCACGGCGGCGCGATCAGCTGGCCCGATGTGGTGCGCGATCTCGCGACACCGGACCCGGCCACGGCCATCGAACCGGGGCCGTCAGCCACGACGGTGTATCCGCAGATGCAGCGCGACTACGCGGCGTTCGAATCCCGCCACTTTTCCTGAACCATCGATCGCGCGCGGGCGTATTCTCCGCTCGTGGGCTTCGCCAACTGGATCATCTCCGCGCTGCTTCTGCTGCAGTCGGCGCAAGGCCTGCCGCCGCAGGCGCTTGCGCAGGTACCGGGACCAAAGGGCACGGGCCAGATCACGGGCAGTCTCGTCGATGACAAGTCCGGGCGAGCGCTTCCGTATCTGGCCGTGGTGCTGATCCAGACTCCGGGAGTGAGCGCTCGTCGCACCACCAGCGACGCGCAAGGGCGGTTCGTGTTCAGCGAGCTTCCCCCCGGGCGTTACAACATCTCCGTGACGCGGGGCGCGTCGACCGGGGTGGCGACGGCGGATCGGGCACGCACGGCGGTCGAACTCGCCGATGGTGCGCACGTCGATGTTGGGGTGCTGCATATCCCGGCCGGGCAGGACATCTCTGGGCAAATCCTCGACGAGCATGGCAAGCCGCTCGTCAGCGCGAGCGTCTCGGTGTTGCGATTGACCTATCTGGCGCCCGGCGAGCGTCGGCTCTTCACTGCAGGCCGAGCCACCGCCGATGCGAATGGCGAATTTCGCATTGCCAACCTGCGACCGGGCCGCTACTTCATCGAGGCGCATGATCCCAGCACGCCCACGCCCACGCCCACGTTCCATCCGGGCGTGACGGACGCCGCGCGGGCACAACCGGTCAACGTGACCGACGACGCCGGCGCATTTGTCACGCTCCAGTTGATGCCGTCATCCTTGGCGCGTGTCTCTGGGACCGTCGTCAATTCGCGAGGCGCACCTGGCTCGGCGTTCATCGTGCTGCTCGCGCCGGTCCGCGACGATGGCGCGCAGGTGGGCGGTAGCAAGGTCGCTGAAGTCACTGAGGCAGGGACGTTCTCGATCGGCGATGTGTCGCCCGGTGTCTATTCGGTCAACGTCGCGGCGAAAGCGCGGATGGAACGCATGGCGCAATCGGGATCGAGCGGCGTCGGCACCCGGATCGAGGGCGAGGAGTCTGGCGCGGTTCAGGTGACCGTCGATGGGCGTGATGTGGATAACGTGATGATCACGACGACGCCCCTCGAGACCATGACGGGAAAAATCACCGTGGATGGAGCGGGGCTCTCGGCGGAATTGGCCAAGTCGATCAACGTCGTCGTGTCGGGCCGGTCGATTGCTGATGCGATGGGATCGGCTCTGCAGGCGACGTTTGGCCAGCCCAATGCAGACGGCACGTTTACGATGCCGATCGTGCCGGGGGCGCGGTTGCTGCGCGTGATCAGCTTGCCTCGCGGCACATTCCTCAAGCGGACACTGGTCAATGGCCTCGACGTGACCGACGAGGGTTTCGATGTCGTCGGCGAAATTCGAGACGCACGAATCGAGTTGACGACCAAGCCCGCCCACGTCGATGGCCATGTGCACGACAGCCGCGGCGTGCCGCAGGCTGGTGTCGGCGTGATCGTCTTTGCCGACGACGCGCGTAAGTGGACGCTCGCGCAGAACCGGCGCGTGATGTCGACGAAGACGGACAAGGACGGCGCGTTCTCACTGAGCGCGCTCCCCTCGGGGAGCTACTTCATTGCGACTGTGCCGCAACTCATCGACGGCGAATGGGCGTCACCGGACAACCTGGAGTCGCTGCGTCGGTTCGCGACCGCATTCACGCTGGGCGACGGCGAGCAGAAGACGTTGACGCTGATCGTGCGGTGATCAGATCTCGCGCGCGCTGGCGGCGATGATTTTCTTGTCGAGCGTGACGAGCTCCGCGCCGAGGTAACCGGCGAGCCAGAGGTAAGACGCGTCGTAGGCCGTGAGGCCGGTGGTGCGTGCGACGAGGGCGACGTCCGTGGCGTCGACGTCGTGCCAGGTGACGCCCCAGTCGCGGTCGAACGCGTGATGGAGCGCTTCCATGATCTCGACCGTCTTCTGCGGCTCCCGCCGCATCTTGGTGAGCGCCACGTTGGCGACTTCGACTTTCAGCAGATGCGGCGCGTAGACCGTTGCGCCATCGAGACTGAGCGCGACGTTGTCGCCCTCCGCCTCCTGAAACGTGAGCGCGGCGACCGCCGATGCGTCGACCACCACGCGTCTCATCGGCGGCCTCGCGCCTTTCGAATGATGTCGGTGCTGTTCGATTCGGTCTTCAGTCCCAGTTTCTGAATTTCTCGCAACAACGCCATCGCGCGGAATGGCTTCGGCCGCACAGCCGTGTCGAGGATGTGCATCATCTCGCCCTGCAGCGAGCGGTGGTTGCGCTTGGCCTGCTGCCGCAGTGCCTCTGCCAGATCGTCGGGTACATCTTTGAGAGAGAGGCTCACAGGCATGGTTCCGATATTCTACCGTTTCAGAACCATTTCAGAACCGCATTGCAAAAGCTGGGCATTGCGAAATGGCAAAACCGGCGATCGGGGCATCCGGGCATCGGGGCATTGGGCTTTTGAATTGCCCAGATTTCGCCATGCCCAGCTGAAAGTTACTTCCTTCGTTCCGCGGTCGCGCATGACTTCGAGAAGATCGCCACGAGTTCGCCGGCTTCCTTGAGCAGCGGGACCAGGCGCGGGTCTGACGAAAGGCCGCTGTCGCGGATCATGCGGAGCCAGCGTTGGGCTTCGTCGGCCTCTTCGAGGGCCACGCGGAGCTTCGACCGGAAGTCGGCATGCGAGCGCGCGATGGTGGCCGCCGCGTAGTTCTGCGCCAGGCCGGTCGATGAGCGCCGAAGCCGCAACCCCGCATCACGCGACGCCAGTGATTCCAGCAGCGGCGCACTGGTAATCAGGATCTCCACAGCAAACCGTTCACAACGCGCACGAAGTTCGGAAGCCAGCATGCCGCGTTGAGCTGCACACGCCATGCCGTACTTGGTCCCAGAGGGCGAGAGCCGAAGCACGCAGAATCTGAAACCTCAGCCACGCTCCCCATACGCAGTTTTTGCGATGCCCCAATGCCCGCTTTCGCAATACCGCGATGTCCCGATGTCCACTTTCGCAATACCCCGATGTCCCGATCTCCAATTTCGCAATTTCGCAATACCCAGATTTCGCAATTGCGATAGCCTTCTCCCATGTCCAAGCTCCTGATCTCCTCTGCTCTCGCCGCCGCCATCGTCGTGCCGTCGCTCGCGCAGACGCCGCAGCAGGTGCAGACGCCGCCCGCCACACCGCCCGCGCAGGGCCAGGGACAAGGTCAGGGCGGCGGACGCGGATTTGCGCAGACGCCCGAGCAGATCAAGGCCGCGCGCGAGCGTGAAGTGGAAGGGCAGAAGCAGACCGACGCCGCCTGGCGCAAGGCCAGTGAGGGCGTGATGAAGATGGAGAAGATCACCTACAAGAGCACGGCAAAAGACGGGATGACGATTCCCGCGTTCGTGTTCTCGCCGCTCACGCCGCGCGGGCCGAAAGGCCATCCGGCGCTCGTGTGGGTGCATCCGGATATCCGCGGCCACGTCTACGAGTACTACATCCCCTACGTGCAGGAAGCCGTGAAGCGCGGCTACGTCGTGATCGCGCCGGAATACCGCGGCAGCTACGGCTACGGCGCCGAGCACTACGACGCGATCGACTACGGCGGCGAGGAAGTGACCGACGTGATCGCGTCGGTCGAGTATCTGAAGACGATGCCGATCGTGGACATCGAGCGGGTGGGCATCATCGGATGGAGCCACGGCGGGATGATCACGCTGCTCTCGATCGAGCGCGCGACCAAGACATTCAAGGCGGCGGCCGCGCTCGTGCCGGTGACGAACCTCTTCCAGCGTCTGGCCTGGAACGGCGTCGAGCAGCGCAAGGCGCAGATCGATCCGGCGAATCGTTACGGCGGATTGCCGCACCAGAACCGCGACGAGTACAAGCGCCGTTCGCCGATCTATCAGATCGACAACGTGGAGATTCCGCTGCTCGTGCACATCACCCGCAACGACGCGGACGTCGTGTTCGAAGAAGCCGCGCAGCTCGTGGACGCGCTCCGCGCGCGCAAGCCGTTCCTGGCCGAGACGAAGATCTACGAGAACCCGCTCGGCGGGCATCTGTTCGACCGCATGTGCCCGGCGACGCTGCCGAATCAGGGCGGCCGTCGTGGCGGTGGCGCCGGTGCGGCGGGCGCCGCTGGCGCGCCGGCGACACCACCGGCGCAGCCGGATCCGACCGATCTCAGCCGCTACGTGCCGACCAACACGCCGGAACAGCGTGATTCGTGGAATCGCGTGTGGACGTTCCTCGACTGGAATCTGCGCCCCTATCAGGGAGCGCCGTCCAAGTAACCGCGGTCACCGTGGAGCCCTTCGCGTCCGCGCGCCTGCGCTTTCGTCGTCCCACCGCAGACGACGCGCCGGCGATCTTCGCGCGCTGGGCCGGCGATCCGGAGGTCACGCGGTATCTCGGCTGGCCGACGCATCAATCAGCGGACGACACGCGCGGTTTTGTCGCCTTCAGTGACGCCGAGTGGGCGCGCGTCGGCCTCGGGCCGCTCCTCATTGAAGACATCGCCACGAGTCAGCTCTGCGGCAGCACCGGCCTCATGGTGGATGGGCCGGGCTCGGCGATGGTCGGGTACGTGCTGGCGCGTGAGGCCTGGGGGCGCGGCATCGCCACCGAGGCGCTTGCGGCGATGACGACGCTCGCCGATCAGCACGGCATCACGCATCTCTACGCGTATGCGCATCCGGGCCATACGGCCACGCATCGCGTGCTCGCGAAGGGTGGCTACGAGCTCAACGCGGTGTTCGTGCCTGCGCGGTTTCCCAATCTCGACGACTTGGCGTTCGCGCACAAGTATCTGCGCCCGCCCGTGCTGGCGCTCGAGCGGCTGACGAACCGGGATGATGTCGAGGCGTGCGCGCGGATCATGGCGACGTCGGAGCCGTGGATCACACTGCAGCGGACGTTCGAGGCGCTCGTGCCGGTGGTGGGCGATGTGCAGAAGGAAGTGCACCTCGTTCGCGATGCGGCCGGCGTCGCGGCGTTCATCATTCTCGACATGCGTGGGCCGATGGCCGGGTACATCCAGACCATTGCGGTGCGGGCTGATCGCCGCGGCTCGGGCCTCGGCGCCGCGATCCTCAGCGCGGTCGAGTCGCTCGTCTACCGCCGCAGTCCCAATGTGTTCCTCTGCGTGTCGTCGTTCAACGCCCGCGCACAGGCGTTCTACGCCAGGCTCGGGTACGAGCGCATCGGCCTGTGGCGCGACTACGTGATTGCCGGCAGCGACGAGATCCTGATGCGCAAGACCATTGGCCAGATCCGGGCATTCCGTCGCCGCGACGTGTAGGTCAGCGGGGTAGAATCCCCCCTTCGCGGACAGTTCCATACCGAGTTCATACCGAGGGGGATACCGATGGTCTCTGCCTTTTCGCTCTGGATGCCGATCCTGTTGTCGGCTGTGCTCGTCTTTGTCGCCAGTTCGATCATTCACATGGTGCTCGGGTACCACGCCGGAGACGTCGCGGGTGTGCCCAAGCAGGAAGCGCTCATGGACGCGTTCCGGCCGTTCCAGCTCGCGCCGGGCGACTACGCGATCCCCAAGCCCAACTCGATGAAGGATCTGGGCTCACCCGAGTTCAAAGCCCTCATGGACAAGGGGCCGGCCGTGTTCTTCACGGTGCGCGCGCCCGGGGCGAATTTCATGGGGGCCACCCTCGGCGTGTGGTTCGGTTACTGCATCGTCGTGGCCTTCGTGGCGGCCTACATCACGGGCATTGCCTATGGGAAAGGCGCCACGTACCCGCAGATTTTCCGCATGGCGGGTACGGCCGGGTTCGCGTGCTTTGCCATGGCGCTGCCGCAGCACTCGATTTGGTACGGGCGCCGCTGGAAAACGACCCTCATCTCCATGGTGGACGGGCTCATTTTCGGGTGCCTGATCGGCGGGACGTTCGGGTGGCTGTGGCCGCGCTAGCCAGAAAAATCAGGCCTTTCCCGCGATTTTCATAGGGGAAAGCCTGAGAAAAGGTACTAAGATAGGCCGTCGTTCGTTCTTTCACAGGAGAGTTTGTAATGGCGAAGAAAGCTGCAAAAGCTGCGAAGAAGCCCGCGAAGAAAGCCAACGCTGCGTTCATGAAGCCGATGACGCCGAGCGCCGCGCTCGCGGCCGTGATCGGTGCGAACCCGATGCCGCGCACGGAAGTCACGAAGAAGCTGTGGGCGTACATCAAGAAGAATGGCCTGCAGGATCCGAAGAACAAGCGCAACATCAAGGCCGACGACAAGCTGAAGGCTGTGTTCGCCGGCAAGGGCGTGGTCAACATGTTCGAAATGACCAAGCTCGTCGGCAAGCACCTCAAGTAACACCCGCAGGACGGACGAACCCAGGCGCGCGCCGGAGAACGCGCATTGCCGCGCTCTTCGCGCGCGCCGGATTCGTCACTCCCCCTTTACAATGCATGGCACGTCGCCCACCCAGGAGCGTGGTTGCCATGGCCTACCCGAAAGCACTCATCGCGGCTGTTGCCGTCGTCCTCTCTCTCTCCGCCGCGCATGCGGCTCAGGCCCCACAGACGGCCGCACCGCTCGCCGTCAACGAGGGCACATTCGTCGTCAAGAACTACACCTTCAAGTCCGGTGAGTCCCTGCCGGAAGTGAAGCTGCACTACCGAACGCTCGGCACTATCAAGAAAGACGCGAGCGGCAAGGTGACCAATGCCGTGCTCGTGATGCACGGCACGGGCGGCACGGGCGCACAGTTCATCACGCGCAGTTTCTCGGGAGAGCTCTTCGGACCGGGCCAGCTGCTCGACAGCGCGAAGTACTTCATCGTCCTACCCGACGGCGTGGGCCACGGCGGCTCGAGCAAGCCGAGCGACGGCCTTCACGCGAAGTTTCCGCACTACGGCTATCTCGACATGGTCGATCTGCAGCATCGGTTGCTCGTGGACGGCCTCGGCGTGAATCACGCGCGGCTCGTCATGGGGACGTCGATGGGCGGCATGCAGACGTGGCTCTGGGGCGAACAGCACCCGGAGTTCATGGATGCGCTCATGCCGCTTGCGAGCGTGCCCGGACAGATCTCGGGGCGCAACCGCGTGTGGCGGCGTCTGATCATCGATGCCATTCGCAACGACCCGACGTGGCTCGGCGGCGAATACAAGACGCAGCCGAACAGCCTGCGCACGGTGGAGCAGATGATCTGGCTCGTCGGTGGCAATCCCGTGAAGAAGTGGCAGGCCGCGCCGACGCTCGCCGACGCGGATCGCGTGATGGAGCAGGCGCTCGCCGCCTCGATGCGCAACGCCGACGTCAACGACATCCTCTACCAGTACGAAGCCTCGCGCGACTACGACCCGGCGCCGGGCCTCGAGAAGATCGTGGCGCCGCTCCTCGCGGTGAACACTGCCGATGACCTCGTCAATCCGCCCGACATTCCGGTGCTTGAGAAGGAGATCACCCGCGTGAAGCGCGGCAAGGCCGTGGTGATTCCCGAGAGCGAGAAGACGAACGGGCACGGCACGCACACGCTCGCCGCCGTGTGGATGGACTACCTGAAGCAGTTGTTGAAGGACTCGGAGAAGTGATGAAGATCTGGCTTGCGTGCGCAGTGTTGTCGATGGCGATGATGGCGCAGTCGGCGGAACAGACGATCGTGAAGTACCTCGACGATCATCAGAACGACGGACTCGCGCTGCTCGAGAAGGCCGTGAACATCAACAGCGGCACCGGCAATCACGCGGGCGTGAAGAAGGTCGGCGACCTCTTCAAAGCCGAGTTCGACGGTCTCGGTTTCACGACCACGTGGGTCGACGGCGCCGCATTCGGCCGGTCGGGCCATCTCGTCGCGGAGCACGCCGGCAGCGGACCGAAGATCCTGCTCATCGGCCACCTCGACACGGTGTTCGAGCTCGACAGTCCCTTCCAGAAGTTCGAACGCGTCGATGCGAAGACGGCCAAGGGCCCCGGCATCATCGACATGAAGGGCGGCGACGTCGTCATCATTCAGGCGCTGAAGGCGCTCAAGGCCGCGGGTGCGCTCGATGCGATGCACATCGTGGTCGTGATGACCGGCGATGAGGAAGACGGCGGCCGTCCGCTGGCGGCCTCCCGCGCGGCCCTCGTGGCGGCGGCGAAGGGCGCGCAGTACGCGATCGGCTTCGAGAATGGCGACAGCAACATCGCGCACGCGGTGTCGGCGCGCCGCGGCATTCAGAGCTGGGAACTGCGCGTGACGGCGAAGACCGGGCACTCGTCGCAGGTGTTCACGGCGGATGCGGGCGACGGCGCGATCTTCACCGCCGCGAAGATCCTCAGCACGTTCCGCGACACGCTCGGCAACGAACCGCACCTCACGTTCAATCCCGGCGTGTTCGGTGGCGGCACGACGGCCGCCTACGACGACAAGACGGCGAGCGTGAAGTCGTTCGGCAAGACGAACGTGATCTCCGCGGAAGCGGTGGTCACCGGCGACATGCGCGCGCTCACGGCCGACCAGTTCACGCGCACGCGCGCGGCCATGGAGGCCATCGTGAAGGCCGCCAACTCGGCGACGGCGAAGGCCACGATCACGTTCGGCGAAGGGTATCCGCCGCTCGCGCCTGCGCCGGGCAACGACGCGCTCCTCGCCGCGTTCAACAAGGCCAGTGAAGATCTCGGGCTCGGCACGGTCTCTGCGGTGAGCCCCGACCGGGCCGGCGCCGCGGACGTCTCGTTCATTGGCGGCATCGTGCCCTCGGTGATCGACGCCGTGGGCATGAAGGGCGGCGACGATCACTCGCCGGCCGAGCATGCCGATCTGGCGTCGCTCGCGATTCAGGCGAAGCGGGCCGCGGTGACGCTGCTACGCTTGAATAAGCGATAGGGCACGAGGCCCGTCGCGGTCGGTCAGCGACTCTAGGAGGCGGCGATGGCAATCGTGCGCGTGTTCAGCAACGAACTCGAAGCCGAAGTGGCGATGTCGGCCCTTGAAGCCGCCGGCATCGAGTGCATCATGCGTCGCGACGACTGCGGCGGCGTGCAGCCTGCCATGGGGCTCACGACCGGCATCCACGTGATCGTGCCCGACGAAGACCTCGACGCCGCCACCGAAGTGCTGGATGCCGAGGCGGAAGAGGCCGTGGACGATGGCGCTGTCGAAAACTAAGAAGACGCATCCCGACGAGTTGCAGCGGATTCCCGGCGTCGGGCCGTCGATTGCCGATGACCTTCGCAGCATCGGCGTGACGCGCATCGTCGACTTGAAGGGGAAAGATCCCGAGCGGCTCTACGCCAAGAGCAACGCGAAGGCCGGGATGGTGCAGGACCGCTGTTTGCTCTATGTATTCCGGTGCGCCGTGTATTTCGCGGAGACGCCGAAACCGCAACCGAAGAAGCTCCTCTGGTGGAACTGGAAGGACTGAGACCGAGCGCATGAGCACCCTCTACGATTTCGACGCCGTCGACATTCTCGGGCAGAACCGTTCGCTGTCTGAATTCAAGGGCCAGACCGTGCTGGTGGTGAACGTCGCGAGCGCGTGCGGCTACACGCCGCAGTACACCGGGCTCGAGGCCCTCTACCGCAAGCACAAGGACGCGGGCTTCGTGGTCCTGGGCTTTCCGTGCAATCAGTTCGGCGCCCAGGAGCAGGGCACCGACGCGGAGATCTCCGCGTTCTGCAAGACGACGTACGACGTCACGTTCCCGATGTTCTCGAAGGTGGAAGTGAACGGCGACGGCGCGCATCCGCTCTTCCGCTGGCTCAAGTCGGAGAAGAAGGGCATCTTCGGCACCGAGTCGATCAAGTGGAACTTCACCAAGTTCCTGGTCGGGCCGGATGGGCACGTGATCAAGCGCTACGGTTCTGGGGATACGCCGGAGCAGATCGAACAGGATCTGCCGTGAGCGCCGACGTTCCGCGCCGCGATTTCCTGAAGTCGGTGCCGGCCGCGGCACTGGCGCTCAGCGCAGCGGCCGGGATGACGAGGCTCGACGCCGCGCAAGGGTACGGCAGCCGCAATCGCCTCACGCCCGTTGACCTCGACGACGTCACGCTCTTGCCGAGCCGGTGGCAACGGCAGGTCGAGGAGGCGCGCACGTTCTATCGCGGCGTCTCGAACGACGACATCCTGCACGGCTTCCGCAAAGCCGCGGGCCTCGCGGCGCCAGGCCGGCCGCTCGGCGGCTGGTGCGGCGAGAACAGCAACATCGTGTTCGGGCAGTGGCTGAGCGGGATGGCGCGCCTCGCGCGCGCGACCCAAGACACGGCGCTCAAGAACAAGGCAATCACGCTGTTCACCGAGTGGGGGAAGACGGTGCCAGCGAGCGGCGACGCGCGCATGGACCACTACGCGTTCGACAAGCTCGTGTGCGGTCTCGTCGACCTCGAACTCTACGCGGGGCACCGCGAGATCCGTCCCGTCCTCGCGAAGGTCGTGGCGCACGCGAAGGCCACATTCCAGCGCGCGCAGGCGCCGATCGCCGACATCACCGACAACAAGGCCTACTACGGCCGGCCACAGGAGTGGTACACGCTCGGCGAGAACCTCTTGCGCGCGTATCGGCTCACCGAAGACGAGTCGTACAAGACCTTCGCCGAAGAGTGGTACTACCACGCCTACTGGCACAAGTTCCTCCCGTCGTCGGATCCCGACGATGCGCATGGGGTGCATGCGTACAGCCACGTGAATACGTTCAGTAGCGCGGCGATGGCGTACGAGGTGAGCGGCTCGGCGAATTTCCTCACGATCGCGAAGAACGCGTACGACTACCTGCAGAAACATCAGGTGTATGCCACCGGCGGGTACGGGCCGAACGAGCGCTTCATGAAGACCGACGGCAGTCTCGGGCGCGCGCTCGACACGCGGTCGGATACGTGCGAGGCCGTCTGCGGCACGTGGGGCGGTTACAAGCTCTCGCGCTATCTGATGCGCTTCACCGGCGAGGCGCGCTACGGCGACTGGATCGAACGGCTGCTCTACAACGGCGTCGGCGCCGCGCTGCACGTGCGCGACAAGGTGCAGGCGTTCTACTACGCGGACTACCGCGTGGGCGGCGGCATGAAGGTCTACAACTGGGACACGTGCACCTGCTGTTCGGGCACGTATCTCCAGAACATGGCCGAGCTGTACAATCTCATCTATTTCAAGAGCGATCGCGCGCTGCACGTGAACCTGTTCGTGCCGTCGACGGTGCGCTGGGCGACGGACGGCGGCACCGTCGAACTCGAGCAAGACACGCGATACCCCGATCTCGATTCGACGAAGCTCACCGTTCGCCGAACCGTGGCCACGCCGTTTGCGTTGCGTGTGCGCGTGCCGGCTTGGGCCGGCGCGGTCACGGCCACGCTGAACGGCCAGGACGTCACGCTCGATGTGAGCGATGGCTGGGCCGGCGTGACGCGCGTGTGGAAGACCGGCGATGTGCTCACCGTGCGGATTCCGCTCGCGTGGCGCATGCAAGCCGTCGACACGCAGCACCCCGATCGCGTCGCCGTGGTCCGCGGCCCGGTGGTGTATGTGCTCGAAGGGGCGTACCACGATCCGAACTTCCGGCTACCGTTCACCGACGCCGAATTGAATACGTGGCTCGTGCCGGAAGATGGCGCTACGCTCGCGCGCGGCATCTGGTCGACCGGATTGGCGCCCGAGAAAGATCCTGTGACCGTCTACCGCGTGGCGTTGCCCGACAAGGCGCCGGTACGGCTGCGCTTCCGCCCGTTCCATGAAGTGGGCGAGAACTATCCCTACTTCATGTACTTCGACCGGAAAGCGCTGCCCTGGAAGTTGTGGTGATCGGCGCGAACGTTACTTGCTGAGCTTCGCAATCCGATCCGCCGCCTTCTTCGCATTCTCCGACTGCGGCGGCACGAGCCTGTAGGCGACGATCGCTTTCGCAGCGTCCTTGACCTTCTTCTCGTACCACTCGCCGGCCTGAAACGCGGCGTCGAGGCGCGTTTGCGGAAACTTCGTGACGAGTTGCACGTACGTCGCGGCCGCATCGACGTAACGATCGATGTCCGCGTACAGCGCGCCGAGCTGCCACAGCGCGTGCTCCGTTTCAGGTCGTGACGGATTCGCCGCGACAAACGCGCGATAGGTAAGAATCGCCGCCGGCATCCTGCTGCCGGACTGCGGATCCACGACCTTGATGTCTTCCTTCTCCTCGAGGTCTGCCTTCGCGAGCATCGACGGAATTGCCCATGGGCTCTTCGGGTACTTGTCGAGTACGAGCGCGTACGACGCGATCGCGTCTTTGCGATGCCTTTGCCGCGCCTGTACTTGTGCCGCTTTGAAGAGCGCTTGCCCCGCGCGCGGATCGGCCGCAAAGGTCTTGGCCGCGTCCTGATAACTCTGCACCGCTTGGTCCGTGCGCCCCAGCTTGTCGTTGAGATCACCGAGCAGCAGCAAGCCGTCAAAGCCGAGCGGCGTCGCGCGCTGTGCCGCCACGAACTGCTGCAACTCGCCCAGTGTCTGCGGCGCGAGCCCGCCATCGATCTTCGCGCGCATCAACTCGAGCGCGTGTTGCGCCTCGGCCGCGGCCTTTGACGGCTTCGCGCTCTTCACAGGCGGTGCCTCTACCTTCGGGGCAGCCGGTGTTGGCGCGGGCGACGTCACCGGTGTCGTCACCGGCGCTGAAGCCGGCGCCGCAACCACTGGGGGCGGTGTCGCAGGCGTTGGCGTCGCGGTCGGTTCCGCCACGGGTGCAGCCGGCGGCGCGGCCGTTGCAGCCATTGGTGTTGGCGTCGGCGCGGCGGTCGGCGTGACCGCGGGGGCGGTCGGTGTCGCATGGCGTGCGGGCCACAGCGCATACGCGCCGCCGCCGACGATGAGCACCAACGCGGCCGCTCCGGCGACCATCGCCATCGGCCGCTGCCGGGCCATACGCGACGTGGATGTCTTCAGCGCATGCGACGTCGACTGCGACAGCACCTTGAGGCTTTCCATCAGCCGGAAGCCGGCCAGTTGTTTCACGTGATCGAGATCCGTGAGAACGTCCGCGATGTGGTCGTACCGCTCGTCGCGATTGAACGCGAGGCACCGCAACACGATCGGGTCGAGTTCCGGCGGCAAGTGCGGATTGAGCTGACTCGGCATGCTGAAGCGGCCCGCCGGAATCTGCCCCGTCAGCAACTGGTAACACACGACGCCGAGCGAGTACACGTCCGTACGCTTGTCGACTGACGACGCGTCGGCCGCCTGTTCGGGCGCCATGTAGTACATCGTCCCCAGTCCCGTCCGCGTCGTCGTCAGTTGCGGCGACCGGCCGTCGTCATCGAGACGGCTGATGCCGAAGTCGGCGATCTTGATAGTCGCCAGGTCTCGGGTGACGAGGATGTTCGAGAGCTTCAGGTCGCGATGGATCACGCCCATGCGGTGCGCATAGTCGAGACCGCTACCGACTTCACGAATGACGCGGAGCCCGTCGCTCAGCGAGAGCGTCCGTTCCGCCGTCAACTCCGCCAGCGAACAGCCGTCGACGTATTCCATGACGAAGAACGGCGCCTCGCCGTCCATGCCGCTGTCGATGATGTTGACGATGTTTGGATGATTGAGCCGGGCCAGCGCTTGCGTCTCGCGCCCAAAGCGCGCGGTGAGTTCCGGCTGCGCGACCATCTTCGGCGGGAGCGTCTTGATCGCGACCGTGCGATTCAGCGACGGTTGCAGGGCTTTGTAAACCGTGCCCATGCCGCCTTCGCCGATGAGATCGAGGATCTGGTACCGACCAATGGTCTTCGGCAGCTCAGCGCCCATCGCCAGCCTCGAAGACGAACGTGCTATCGGCAATCGTGATGCGGTCGAGATCCGCGAGCAGGTGCCGTGTGATGGCGGCGCCGTTCACGGTCGTGCCGTACTTGCTGTTGAGATCGATCAGGCACCAGCCCGCGCCGTCTCGTTCGAGGCGGGCGTGTTCGCCGCTGGCTTCGTGCGCGGTGAGATGAATCGCGCAGCCCTCGGTGCGGCCGATCGTCGTCGTGCCGGTGAGCGACAGCGTGTGCCCGCGCAGGGGGCCGCTCGTCGCGAAGAGCTGTGCGCCGACGCGGAGGGTGGCCGGCGTCGTGTCGCGCAGGATCGAGCCCGGGAAGGTGAGCCGGAACTGTTGCCGGTGAAACGCGTCCCAAATACGCGTGCGCAGCTCATTGGCGACGCCGCCGGATTCCGCCGCGTCTTCGACCCAGCAGCGCAGTTCATACACCGCGCAGTCGGGCGCGAATTCCACGAGCGCGGCATCCGGCGAGGGTTTGTCCAGCAGGCCGGGGATGTTGGCGGCGCAGTCGACCAGTACTTGCCGCACGCGATACGGCGGACGGTCGAGATCGGTGCCGACCCGCACGCGCGTCAAGTGCATCGGATTCGGGTAGTAGAGATTCACGATCGGCTGCTCGGTGAGTTTCGCGTTGGCGATGATCACCTCGTCGTTCTCCGACGTGCGCAGATGCGTCGAGTGCCAGTTGATGGCGGTGACGCGGCCTTCGGTCGCGCCGATCCGTACGTGATCGTTCAATCGAAATGGTTGGTCGAGACTCACCGCCACGCCGGCGAAGAGGTTGGCGAGCACTGGCTGCAGTGCGAAGCCGAGCACCACGGACGTGATGGCGCTGGTGGCGAGGAGCGGCAATACGCTGAACGTCGGGTGCTGCACACGGAACACCGCAAAGCCGATCGCGCCGTACGCGAGCGCGATCACGAGCGACGGCACGAGGGCGGGCAGTTCGATGTTGCGGCTCGTCCGCAAGTGCACGTCGAAGAGATAGAGCGCGGCGACGCGCATCAGCACGATCCAGGGCAAGCAGGCCCACAGCCAATGCACGATCGGTTGCAAGCCGGGAGCCAAGCCCGTGGCAGAGGCGAATGAGAGCGCGGCGCTCAGCGCCGCCCAGGCGATCGGCACCGCCAGATGACGAAGCAGCAGCGCCGGTGTCATTGCCAGCCCGTGTTCAGCTTCTCGTAGCTGTTGCCGGCCTTCCGGTAGTAGCCCGGGCCGTTGGGCCCGGTGTCATTCCACTGCGTGGCGTGGTCGAGCAGGTAATGCTCGCCGGTCGACGGCGATGTCGCCCACTGCGTGCCGAGTTGCGCGTTGTAATCCTGCAGATCGTCGCTCTCGTCGCCGCGGCGGCGGCGCTTCGGATCGCCAGGTCTTGGTGCCGTCACCAACGGCTCCGACGGACGGATGTGCGTCGTGCACGACACCGTGGACAGCACGGCCTTCGCAATGTCGAGGAGGCGCGGCGACGACCGATCTGCCCACGCGAAGTACGTCGACAACACGTACTGCCCGGGCATCGGGATCTGATACGCCTTCATCAGCACGACGCCATTTTGTGTGCCGGCAGAAAACGATCGCGCCGTCAGAAACCCCACCGTCATTGGTCCGCTCGTGTACTGCGCGGCGGCCTGGATGGCCATCGATGCGGTCGCCAGGGTGGCTTCGTCGGCTGGTCCGTGCATCGGACCGTACAACCCGCGCATCGCAGTGTTGACGCCGCGGATGCCCCACGAAGCATGGGCACGACCGCCTTCCCCCTCGAGATCGGCCGTGTCGCCATACTGTCCGGCGCGAAATGTCCAACCTTGCGGCACGACAGCTGTGCACGGACCTTGCTGCTGTGGCGCGCCTTGAACCGTCGAGCGCGGATCCACTACGCGCAGCGCGCCACCAGGCGCGGCCGCGCGGCCCCCGCCGGGCGCCGGAGCGATTGGGGCCGCCGGCGGTGCGGCGCCATACCCGGCCGGTCGCGGCTCCGCGATCACGCCGATCTCGATCTGGATGCGGCGACCGTTCTCCACATGCACGAGCCCGATGCGCACCTTCTCTCCGGCGGCATGCGCGCGCAGCATGTCTGCCGCCTGCGCCGCGTTCGTCACCGCCTTGCCGTCGACGCTCACGATCGCATCGTCTTCGCGCAGGCCTGATTTGTAGGCCGGGCCATTGACGACGACGTTCGCCGCGACGACGCCTGGACCTTTGAGGCCGTAGTAGCCGGTCTCGGACGGGGCCAGGTCGTCGAGTGTGACGCCGACATAGCCGGGCTGGGCCGCGGGACGGGCCTGCCGAGCCGGCAGGGGCACCGCGGCGAGCGTCAGCGCAAGAACGAATGGAACGGCAGCAACGACGAGCCGGATGGGGAGCCGGATGCGCATAAATGGAAGTGCCGGACAACGCCGGTCTGTATCAGTGAGAAGGGAAGGATAGACCGGTGCGGGAACGATTGCGCTCCCGCGAACGTGGGAGGTGCCGGCATGCCGCCGGCACTGGCTATTTGTGCTTCTTCACGTAGTCGAGCGCGAACTGCTTCAGCGTCGGTGAACTGAGCCCGATCATCACGGCTTCGCTCGACGCTTTCTCTTCATCCCAGCCGTCGACGAGCATGCGCTTGACCATCCAGAAGGCCGCTGCGCGGCTGCCGCTCGCGCAGTGCATGAACGTTGGCTGGTTGGCCGGGTTCGTGATGATCTTCAGAAAGTAGTTGAGCTGAGCCTCGTCCGGCTTCGTGCCGTTGAAGGGGATGTGCACGTACGTGATGTGCGCGTCGTGGGCGGCCTTGATCGCGCCGTCGACGTCGTTTCCGGCTTCCGAGAGTTCGCGGAGGTTGATGATGGCTTTGTAGCCGCGCTTCGCGAGCTCAGGGATCGCCGCGACATCCGTCGCGCCCGCGCACGCGAACGTCACGTCAACCTTCGTGAAATTGCGGATGCCGTCGATCGTCTCTTTTTGTGCGGAGAGGAGGGCGGTGGACGCGAGGAACAGCGCGGCGACGAACGCCTTAGCCTTCATGGTCTCTCTCGATGAGCACCGTGACGGGCATGATGATGCGCAACGTCAGGGTGGTCCCGGCCGTCATGACCAGATCCGCGTGGTCACCTGCGGCCACGGCGGCAGCGCCACCCGCGGCGCCGGCCGAACCGCCGAGGATCGCGCCCTTCTTTCCTCCAATCATGGCACCGATGATGGCGCCCACGACGGCGGAACCGCCGACCTTCGCATTGGAGTGCCCGGACGGTGACTCGCCCTCGCGAAATACGGTGTCGGTCTGCAGCGCGACGCGCGTGCCGTCGCCCATGACGAGCGTGTGAAACGTGATGGCGAGGCGCGGACGGTCTTTGAACTTGCCGCCGCGCTCGACTTCCTTCACCACGCCTTCGAGCCGCGACTGCGCTGGGAACACCACGCGGCCGTCGACGACCAGATCGCGTGTGAGCCGCGCGTTCACGCGGTCTTCCACACGCGCCGTTTCACTCGAGATCGTCGAGTCGAGGCGGATGCCCATGACGGAATTCGCCGCCACCGTGACTTCGTCGAACTTCGCTGGCGCAGGCGCGGGCGCGGCCGGTGTGGCCGCAGGCGCGGTGCTTGCTGGGGCCACGGGCGTCGGCGCCGGCGCGGGGGGCGGCGCGACCGGCTCAGCGACCGGCACGGCCGGCGGCGTCGCCGGCACCGGCTCGGTGATGGTCGGCCGCGCGGTCTGGGTCGCTTGCGGCTCGGAGGATCTGCGTGACAGAGACTCAGGCGCCGAGGGCTTGGAAGCCGGGGCGGCGGCTGGAGCTGGTGTTTCCGGGGTCGACGGAGCCGTACCGGGCTGGGGCGCCCCCTGGCCAGCCGTGGCCACCACGGGCGCCGTCGGCCGATCGGCCGCATTCGAACGGAGCGCCAGATACCCGCCGGCAGCTGCCGCGGCGATGCATCCGAGACCGATGAGACCTGTAGTGGTCAGTTTGGCGCCCATAGACGACTCTGCCAGATGAGGGAGCAAGCCCCGTACCCGGCGGGTACGTCCATTATCTACGGCAATCCAACCGGGCACCGGGGTTGCACGTCTGTGGGACATGCGCAGCCTCGTCCTTCGGCCCGCCCTCCGACGTTCGCTCTCCGCCGCTTTCTGCCTCGGGTGCCTCCTCGGCCCGGCCGCCTCCCGGGCCTTCGCGATCAACATCCGGGACCTCATTGCCCTCTCGAAGGAGGGCGTCACCGACGACGTGCTCGTGGCGATCATCGAGGCCGACGGGTCGCGCTTCTCGTTGTCGGCGAAGGACGTGCGAGATCTGCGCACCGCAGGCCTCAGCGACACGGTCCACGCCGCGTGACGTCTCCGCCGCCGCGCCGACCGGCACCGCATCCGTGTCGGGCGTCGTCGTCGATGATCAGAACGTGCCGGTGCGGCGCGCATCAGTGATCTTCGAAGGCGATGCGCGCGCAAACCGCGTCGTGCTCACGGATGACAAGGGCGCGTTTATCGCGGCCAATTTGCCGCCGGCGCGGTACACGATTCGCGCGGAGCGGGCGGGCTTTGCGAGCGGCGAGTACGGCGCGAAGCGCGCAGGGCGTCCGGGCGCAGGGCTCACGATCAAAGACGGCGACAAAGTTGAGAACGTGACGCTACACATGGCGCGTGGCGCGGTGATCACCGGCCGCATTCTTGACGAGCGTGGTCGCCCAGTTGTCGGCGCTGGCGTGTCGGTGTTCCGCTCGATCACGCGTCTGGGTGGAGAAGTGGA
The DNA here is from genome assembly GCA_964343975.1 of uncultured Solibacteraceae bacterium. Lineage (GTDB taxonomy): Bacteria > Acidobacteriota > Vicinamibacteria > Vicinamibacterales > SCN-69-37 > SCUN01. Next base: position 5,308 of record CAYFLU010000012.1, on the reverse strand, counting down.
GTTTCAGTTGGTCTCCGCCAATGGCGGCGGGGCGGTGCTGAGCGATGACCGTGGCATCTATCGCGTCTACGGGTTGTCGGCGGATGAGTACGTGATTGGTGTTCAGTCGTTTCGCACCGGTCAGACGGATGCTGCGCGGCGACCGACCGATGCGGAATTGCGTGAGGTCTTCGGCCAAACCGGGCAGCGCAGTTCGCGTGCGATCAACACCGACGCCCGCGCGGCGGCTCCAGCCGCGCCACCGGTCGTGAATCTCGCGCCGATGTTCTTTGGCGACACGACAGACGCGCTCGCGTCCACGCGGATCAAGTTGGCCACCGGAGAGGAGCGGGTCGGCGTGGATTTGCATTTGCCGTGGCAACCGCGCGCCACGATCTCTGTGGTCGTCAGTGGCCCCGATGTCACGCCGCCGACCGTCGAGTTTGAAGTCCGGCCACGTCAATCTGTGGGCGGACTCGCGCAGTTCCTGGTTCGTCCGGGCGTCACCGGCGGGCGCGCGTCATTCCCCAATCAGGCCCCGGGCGACTACATCGTCGTGGCGCGAACCGTGGGCGCGCCGACGCCGATGTGGGGCGAAGCGCCGGTCACCGTCGTCGATCGTGACGTGACCGATGTGCGCATCGAACTCAGGCCGGCACTGATACTCAGTGGACGACTGGTGTTTCAAGGCGCCACGCCTCCCGATCCCGCGCGCTTTCTTGTGACGCTGCCGCCGACCAAGCGCACCGGTCGTACCGGATCGGGCGGCACCGCCGTGACGGCAGACGCCACCTTCGCACTTCGAGACGTGCAGCCGTGCGCGTGCCGATTGAACGTCGTCATGTCCGGGGCGAACGGCGCGCCGACGTGGACGATGACCTCCGTGATGATGGGCGAGCGCGACGTGACGGATCTTCCGCTCGACATCGCGGACGGGCAACCGCTGCCGCCCCTCACGATCACGATGACGGACACGCCGAGTGAACTCTCGGGGCGGATTACCGTCAACGGCAAGCCTGGCGCTGATGTGTTCGTGGTGGTGCTGCCGGCAGATGAGCGGTATTGGATTTACGGCACTCGCCGGATCAAGTCCGCACGGCCAGATGCCACGGGCCGGTACGTCTTCAATGGTCTCCCGCCCGGAGCGTATCGCGTGGCCGCGGTGACTGAGCTGGATCAGGGCGATTTGCAGAATCCGCAGTTCCTGCGTGATCTTGTCGGCGCATCGGCTGAAGTCATCGTTGGTGTGTCGGAGAAGAAGGTGCTCGACCTGAAGCTCCAGGGTTCGACCCTGGACCTAAAGGTCCAAGATTCGACCCTGGACCTAAAGGTCCA
>CAYFLU010000012.1:0-3894 GCA_964343975.1 uncultured Solibacteraceae bacterium | reverse complement strand
TTCGACCCTGGACCTAAAGGTCCAAGATTCGACCCTGGACCTAAAGGTCCAGGGCTCCAACTTCTGACGTTGGAGTCCGGGACCATTGACGCTGGAGCCCGGGACCTTTAGGTCCCGGGTTGAGACTCACGCTCCCGCGATCCACGCCGACACTGTCACGTCGCCGGTGATCCTGCCGGCTGCGGCCCACGACACGAGACGATGAAAGCCGTCGATGCAGTAGCGCGCGCCGGGCACGGGTGTGACGCGCGCGTACTCTTCCCAGTCGAGCGGTGCGGTGCACAGCACCACATGTGAGAACGCGGCCGTGGCGGCAAAGCCGAGCCGCTCGGCGCACGATGCGTTGTTCTTCGCGTACGCATCGCCGAGCGTCTGGAGCGTGGCCGCCGCATCGCGCACCGTGGCGCCGTGCGCCCCAATGAGCGTCAACTGGTCGCCGCGACACGGTTCCCCGCTGTGTGGTGGCAGGAGCAGCGCCAGCGCCTCGTCACTGCTGAGCGTGACCTCGCGCCATACTCCCCCGAACTGCTGATCGGCGCGCTGCAGCATCCTCCGCGTCCAGGGCCACGACCCATGCGCGCCACCACGCGAGCGCAGGACCTCGGCCTCGATCGAATCCACTGTGAGCACGTCCTTCACTGTAATATGTGACCCGGTTTCATCTGGAGGAATCCCCCATGGCTACTACTGGTTCTCGTCGTTCGCTCCGCGGTTGGATGACCGTCGGCGTTCTGACGATCGTTGTGGCGAGCGCCACGGTTCTTGCCGCACGTCAGGCCAAGCCGGCTACCCCCGCCTCCGCCAAGGCTACGGCGGGCGAGCCCGCAGCGAAGGCCCCGGCCGGCGCACAGAAGGTCGACGCTGAGTACACGAAGAAGATCGTCGAGAACACGCCCGACAAGCGGATTCTCACGGAGCTGGTCGACCACATGCCGCTCCCGAACGATCCCAACATCCCGTCGCCGCTGAAGTTCCTCGGCTACGTGCCGGGCGAGAACAATCAGCTCACGTACCACAAGGACATCATTCGCTACTACCAGGCGCTCGAGAAGGCGTCCAAGCGCGTGAAGCTGTGGTCGATCGGCAAGACGGAAGAAGGCCGCGAGATGTACGCGATGGCCATCGCCGACGAAGCGACGATTGCGAACCTCCAGAAGTACAAGGACATCACGGCGCGCCTCACCGATCCGCGCAAGACGAGCGACGATGTGGCGAAGCAGTTGATTGCCACGGGCAAGCCGATCTACTACGCGAGTGGCTCGATCCACACGCCCGAAACGGGCAGCCCGGAAATGCTGATCGAGCTCGCGTACCGCCTCGTCATCGAGGAAACGCCGTTCATCAAGGAAATCCGCAACAACATCATCACCGTCATCACGCCGGCATCGGAAGTCGACGGCCGTGAGAAGCAGGTCGACAACCAGCGCGCCCAGCAGGCCGGGCAGCGCGCGCCGGGCCTCGCGTACTGGGGCCACTACGTGCAGCACGACAACAACCGTGACGGCATCGGCAAGGGCCTCGCGCTCACGAACAACATGCTGAAGTCGTTCCTCGACCTGCACCCGACCGTGTTCCACGACCTGCACGAGTCGGTGAACCTGCTCTACGTCTCCACGGGCACCGGCCCGTACAACCCGAACGTCGCGCCCATTCAGACCAACGAGTGGTGGTGGCTCTCGGAAAACGAAATCATGGAGATGACCAAGCGCGGCGTGCCGGGCGTGTGGACCTACAACTACTACGACGGCTGGGTCCCGAACTACATGTTCTGGATCGGCGTGACGCACAACTCCATCGGCCGCTTCTACGAGACGCAGAGCTACGGCGGCGGCAACGGCGTGACCGACGGCACCGGCAAGGTGATCGGCGCGGCGGCGGCCAATGCGGCGGCCGCGGCGCGCACGGGCGGTGGTGGCGCCGGCGCAGGTGGCGGCGGACGTCAGGGCGGCGGCACGCTGCCCGCGAACTCGCGTGAGTGGTACCGCACGAACCCGAACCCGGGCGACGTGAAGTGGAGCGGCCGCTCGAACGTCAACATGCAGCAGTCGGCCCTGCTCCTCACGCTGAACCTCGTCGCGAAGAACAAGGAAAAGCTGCTCGAGAACTACTACGTCAAGAACAAGCAGATGGTGGAGAAGGGCCGCTCGATGGCGCCCTACGCCTACGTGGTGCCGGCCAAGCAGCGCCGCCGCGTGGAAGCCGCTGAGTTCATGAACTTCGTGAAGCGCGACGGCGTGGAAGTGCACACGGCCAACGCGGCCTTCAAGATCGGCACCATCGACGTGCAGCCCGGCGACTACATCGTCCGCCTCGACCAGCCGTACGGCGGCGTGGTGGAGATGCTGCTCGGTCCGCAGTGGTACCCGGCGAGCAACCCGCGTCCGTACGACGACACGGGCTGGTACAGCCCGGCACTCCGCAACGTGTCGACGTACCGCGTGGACGACAAGGCGATCTTCGACAAGCCGATGACGCTCGTCACGGCCAACGAGATCAAGGTGCCCGGCACGATCAGCGGCACGGGCTCGACGATCGTGATCGACAACGTGGCCGACAACACGATGGCGACGTTCGTGTTCGGCAACAAGACGCTGAAGATGTCGGTGGCCGAACAGGCCTTCGACATGGGCGGCCATCACTTCGCGGCCGGCGCGCTCGTGCTGACCGGCGCGAACCGCGCGACGGTCGAGCCGGCGATTCGCGACCTCGGTCTCCTCGCGTGGGCGACCGATGCGGCGCCGACGGTGCCGACGCACACGATCAGCGTGCCGCGCATCGGCTACATCCACTCGTGGCAGAGCACGCAGGATGAAGGCTGGTGGCGCCTCGCGTTCGATCACCTCAAGGTGCCGTACGACTACATCGGCGACAACGAAGTGCGGAAGGGCAACCTCAAGGCGAAGTACGACGTGATCCTCTACCCGCACACGGGCAACGTCGACGTGACGAGTGAAGGCATCCCGGCCGGCGAGCCGATTCCGTACAAGGGCACGCCGCTCACGCCGAACATCGCGACGTCACCGGGCACGACCGACGACACGCGCGGCGGCCTCGGCAAGGACGGCCTGAAGGAACTCGTGAAGTTCATGAACGAGGGTGGCGTGCTGATCGCGGAAGGCAGCCCGGCCCGCACGTTCACGCCGCTCCTCACGGAAGGCGTCGGCATCCACAACGCCGACGGCCTCTACGCGCCCGGCTCGGTGCTGAAGACGATGCTCGGCGACAAGACGAGCCCGGTGCTGTATGGCTACGACCAGAAGGCGCTCGGCGTGCTCTACAACGTCGGCCCGATCTTCAACATCGGTCCGAACACGGGCGCGGCGGGCGCGGGCGGCGGCGGTGGCCGCGGCGGTGGTCCGACGTCGCCGACGATGGTGCCGGGTGGCATCCTGAACGGCGGTGATCTGCAGCCGATGTCGCAGGCGCCGCAGTTGACCACGCTCGAAGGCGGCGCGTACGTGCCGGTGCCAGGTGTGGCGACCGCGGGCGTCGGTGGTGGCGGCGGTCGTGGCGGCGGCTTCGGTCCGGGTGCGGGCGCTCCGGCTGGCGCGCCGGCGGCTCCGGCGGCGGCGGGTGCTGCGGCTGGTGCGGCCGCGGGTCGCGCTGGTGGCGGTGGCGGACGCGCGGGTGGTGGCGGTCGTGCCGGTGGCGCGGCGCCGGCGGCGCCGTCGTCAGGTGCTTCGGATCTCGGCCTGGGCACGCGTGGTACGCCGCGCGTGTTGCTGTCGTACCCGACGGAAGCGAACGACATCCTGCTTTCCGGCGAAATGGTCGGTCCCGAGAACCTCACGGGTCGCGCGGCCGTCGTCGAGCAGCAGGTCGGCAAGGGCCACGTCATTCTCTTCGGCGTGCGTCCGTTCTGGCGCTACGAGACTTCGGGCAACTACTTCCTCG
>CAYFLU010000011.1:0-34250 GCA_964343975.1 uncultured Solibacteraceae bacterium | reverse complement strand
GGTCGAGGTGCTCGATCTGGCTCGTCGCCGGCAGCACGTAGTCGGCGTAGCGCGCCGTGTCGGTGAGCACCAGGTCGTGCACGACCGTGAAGAGATCCTCGCGCGAGAGGCCTTCCGCGATTTTTCGCTGATTCGGCATCGACACGAGCGGGTTCGCGCCGTAGACGATCAGCGACTGCACGGGCGGCGCGAGCGTGCGATCGCAGAGGTCTTTGCCCAGGTCGCGCATGTTCAACGTGCGCGCCGGCTTGTACACCTGCGGCATCAGCACCGCGTTCATGTCGAGCACGCTGAAGTGCAGGGCATGCGTCGAGCGCGCGAGGCCGCCGCCGCGATGCCGCCAGGCACCGCTCAGCACCGGCAGGCACGCGAGCGCGCGGAACTGCATGGCGCCGTTGCGGTGATGCTCGATCCCGATGAGCGGCCGCAGCAACGACGGCGTCGTGGTCGCGTACTCGCGCGCGAAGCGTTCGATGTCTGCGGCTGGCAGCGCCACGAGCGACGACACGGCCTCGGGCGAATACTGCCGCACGTGCTCGACCAGCGCGTCGTACCCAACCGCATGCGCGTTGACGTACTCGTGATCCACGAGCCCGTCGCGGATCATCACGTGCATCATCGCGAGCGCCAGCGCCGCGTCGCCGCCCGGCGCCACGGGGATGTGCCAATCCGCTTCTTCGGCCGTGCGCGTGCGGATCGGATCCACGACGACGAGCTTGGCGCCGCGCGCGCGGGCTTCGCGGATGTAGGGCCAGTAGTGCAGGTTCGTGATGAGCGTGTTCGTGCCCCACAGCACGATGTAGCGGCTGTGCACGACCTGTTCCGGATCAATGCCGGTGCCCGTGCCGATCGTGGCCGTGAGCCCGGCCGAGGCCACCGCGCCGCAGATATTGCGGTCGAGGTTGCTGCAGCCCATCGACCCGAACAAGCGCGCGTCGAGCGACTGCTGCTGCACGAGCGCCTGCACGCCGGCGGAGCTGTACGGCAGGATCGCTTCCGCGCCGTGCGTCGCGATGATCTGCTGCCAGCGCGCGGCGATGTCGGCGAGCGCGTCTTTCCAACTCACACGAGTAAACTTCGCGGTCCCTTTGGCGCCTACGCGCTTCAGCGGATGGAGCACGCGGTCCGGGTGATACACGCGATCGAGGTAGTGATTCACCTTCGCGCAGAGCGCGCCGCGCGTGAACGGATGCGACGCGTCACCGACCAGCCGCGTGGCCACGCCATCGGCGACCGTGACGACCCAGCCGCACGTGTCGGGGCAATCGTGGCCGCAGGCGCCGCGCACCGTGTGTGGCAGTGAGGGCATGCCTCCAATGCTAGCGCAGCGAACCGAAGGCCGAGTGCTACGATGAGCAGTGCTGCGGCAGACGGCATCTTCCCCATCGACATGACCGTTTCCGGACTCCTCGCATGATCGGACGATTGCGCCAGCTGGTGAATCAGAGTGCCGATGCCGTGTTGGCGCGGCTCGAAGCGCGCGATGCGCGTCGCTGGTCCACCGCGCCGATCTGCGCCGCGCCACTCGCCACCCCGGACGAGTACCGCCGCATCTGGGCCGACGCCAAGCGGCGGGCCTACCCTGTCGTCGATGCCTACGAGGCGGAATGCGGCGCGGCCATCGACGCCGACTGGTTGCAGTCGCTGGCGCTCCCGACCCAGATCACGGTGAAGAAATCGGCGATCTGCTACCAGCATGGCCGCGTGCTGTACGCCACCCTGCGCCGGTATCTGCGTGAGCGCGAACGGGAGCAGCTCACGATTGTCGAAACCGGCACGGCACGCGGGTTCTCCTCGCTCTGCATGGCACGGGCGATGGACGACGCAGGGGCCACGGGCAAAATCCTGACGTTCGACGTGCTGCCGCACGATGCGCCGATGCTGTGGAACTGCCTCCTCGACGCCGACGGCCCGCGCACCCGCGCGCAACTGCTGAGCGACTACGCGCGACTGATCGAGCGCTACATCGTGTTTTTCCACGGCGATTCCGTGCGCGCATTGCATCGCATGAGCGCACCGCGCGTGCATGTTGCGTTTCTGGATGCCGTGCACACCTATGATCAGGTGCTCGCCGAATGTGCGGCGGTCTGCGGCCGGCAACAGCGGGGCGACCTCATCGTGTTCGACGACTACACGTCTTCCTATCCCGGCGTGATCCAGGCGGCCGACCAGGTCTGCCGCACGCATGGGTATGACGGACGCGTGATCGAGGCGAGCGACCAGCGCCGCTATCTGATTGCCGAACGGCGCTGACGCGCCGCGCGCGCGTCCTCGCGATTTGGCGCGCCGAAGCGCGGATCCGTCAAGACCGCCGAATCCGTCAGGGCCTCGAGGAACGCGATGAGATCCGCGCGCTGCGCAGGATCCTTCGGAAAGCCGTGCGACACGAGGCCATCGAGCGTCGGCACGCTGCCGTCGTGCATGTAAGGTGCCGTGAGCGCGATGTTTCGGAGCGTCGGCGCCTTCCTGTAACCCGCCGGGTCTTCCGGCCGTCGCACGAGCGGCGCGGTGGTGGTGCGACCGGAGAAATCGGCGGTATTGCTGAACAGGAAGTCGCCGTGGCAACGGAAGCACGTGAATGGCTGGCTGTGAAAGAGCACCTCGCCACGCCGAGCCGCCTCGGAGATCGCGCTGTTGTCGTGGGTCTGGCGATAGCGATCCCACGGCGATCGCGCCGAGATGATCGAACGCTCGAACGACGCGATCGCCTTCGTCACGTGATCAACGGTGATCGCTGACGACGCCATGCCGAAGGCGTCGGCGAACATCGGAGCCAATCGACGATCAGCGGCGAGCGCCTGCAGCCACGGTCCGTGCTCAGTGAGGCCCAGCTCGACCGGCGTCGTGCCGAACATCGGCCCCGCGGCCTGAGCCTCGAGCGCGTGCATGTCGGGGTTCGCCCACGTGAGCGTGTCTGCGTAGGCGATGTTGACGAGGCTCATGCTGCCGCGTGGGTGCCGCTGTCCGGTGGAGCCGACGGCCTGGCCGCGTCCGTCGGTGAACGCGAGCGTCTGCGCGTGGCAACTCGCGCACGACTGCGTTCCGTTGCCCGACAAGCGCGTGTCGTAGAACAGCTCGCGCCCGAGCCGCACCTTCGCGTCCGACATCGGGTTGTCGGCGGGCACCCGAGGCGCGGGCCACCCGGCCGGGAGGTCCCACACGTACGGGGTCTGCGCCGGCGTCACGGCCGACACCGACACGATGGCCATGGCGAGCACAATGGCGCCCAGCATCAGTGCGCGCATGACTACTTCTTTTTCAGATTCACGACGTCGAGACGCGTGAGCATGCGCACGGAGCGGGCGCCGCGTTTATCGTGCGGCATCAACAGCCGGAAGGGCCCTTGATAGTCGAAGAGCGGCTGGCCGTCGACGAGATCGGCCACGAGCGCATCGCTGTCGCCGATGCCGGGATCGAGTTCACCGATCGAGTAGACGACCTCGTAGCCATCGGCGGCTGTGGCTTTCACATACGCCGCGAGCGCCGCCCCCGACATGCCGGCGCCCATCGGCACACCGGCGCGCTTCAGGAGCTCGGCCATCGCCACGCCTTCGTACACCACCGGCCGGCCCTGCTCCTGCACGGTCACCTTCGCACGCGGGAGCGCTCGGACCTGCTCGAGCGTGAGCGACAGTGGTGTCGTGACATCACCGGCCACCGTCAGGGTCTTCGGCGCCGCCGGCGTCTGCGCGGCGAGAAGCCCGCACAGAACCAGCCACGCCAACGCAACACACAAGACACGACGTTTCCGCATGAGCGGCTTGAAGTGTACATCAGAGCGATCTGATTCGATCCGAATCGATCGCTATCTGGCTTGGCCTCCGTGTCTCCGTGCCTCCGTGTGGCCTGACCCAAGCCTTCTCTGTGTCTCCGTGCCTCCGTGTGAGCCTTTCCCAGCCCACTCCGTGTCTCCGCGCCTCCGTGTGAGCCTGACCCAAGCCTTCTCTGTGTCTCCGTGCCTCCGTGTGGCTCTACTAGAACGACACCCGCACCATCAGCTGCGCCGACCGCGGCTCACCAACAGCGGTGATCTGGTTGAAGGTGGCGGACGGCGACGTCGGGTAGGCGCCGCTGCCGAAATTGCCGTTTCGGGTGACGACGTTGGTGTGATTGGTCAGATTGAACGCCTCGACGCCGATCTCGACGCGCGCGCCGCCAACACGCCGGCCCGCGGTGAGTCGCGCGTTCCAACTGAAGAACGCGGTGCTTTCTCCGCTATTCCGCGTGATGAAAGCGCCGTCCACGATCGGACGTCCTGCCGTGCCCTGCACCGTCGTCACGCCCGAGGTTATGTTCACCGGCAGCGCGGAGTAGTACTGCACGAACGTCGACGCCTGGAGCCCGTGGCCCGTCGCGGATGCCGACACGACGAGACGATGGCGCTGGTCGTCATCGGATCGGCCCCAGTCCTTCATCGGATCGAACGGATCGATCGGGCCGTTGAAGAAGTTCTCGCCGACGTTGTTCTTCGCGGTCGAGAGTGTGTAGCTCACACGCAGTTGCGTCGCCGTCGTCGGCGCGGTCACCGCGGTGACGTGCAGACCGTGATACGTCGACCGTCCCGCCGCCGTGTACTGGCTGTTGTTCGCATATGTGCTGTTGGGCCGGCAGCCGTTGTTGGTGCCCACCGCCACGCACGACGGCACGTTCTGGTTGATCGACATGATCAGGTTGCGCCCGTTCAGGTACTCGTAGCCGACGCTCACCGTCGAGCGCGGCCCGAACTGGCGCTCGATCTCAAGGCTGGCCTGGCGCGAGGACGCGTTCTGCAGGCGCGGATCCATCGTGGTGAAGTTCACCAGCGCGGTCGTCGTGACGCTGGCCGACAGGATGTTGGGGAACACCGGCGCGCCGGCCTGCGTCGGCGACAGCGACACGCTGATCTGACGGAGCTTCGTCAGGTCGGTGGTGTTCCCGGCCGACAACAGCGCATTGGCCACCGCCCGCAGCGGCACCCGGTCGTAGAACACGCCCGCGTTTCCGCGAATCACGGTCGACCGATCACCACCCGGCCGCCATGCAAACCCCGCGCGCGGTGACACGTTGTTCGTATCCGTCGTGATCGTCTCCAGAAACTGCAGGTCGTACCGCAGCCCCAGATTCAGCGTGAGCGACGACGACGCGTGCCATTCGTCCTGCAGATACACACCGACATTCGGATTGGATTGCGACACCGCCGTGTCGCCGAACGTCTGCGTGAATCCGCCGTTGCCGTAGGTGCCCGACAGGAAGTTGGCGAGTGACGAAAACGTGTAGGCACCGCGGATCGAACGCGGGTAGGTGATGTCGTCCAGATTGACGAGCAGATCGACGCCGGCCTTCAGCGTATGAGACGCCACCTGCTGCGAGAGGTTGTTCACCAGCTGCCACGTCGTGTTGCGGCGGGCGGTGGGGCTCCCCGAGAGCGTGCCGAAGCTGGCAACGCCCGCAATGGACACCGCCGGTCCGATCGGATCCGACGGCTCGGCCTTCAGATCACCCAGCCCCCATTGCGCGCGTGATTCCAGCACCGTTGTGCCCGACAGCATCAGCGTGTGCCCCAGCGCGAGTGACTGGTCGCGATTGTCGAGACCGGCCGAAGCCGTCGGTGCCGACAACGCGCCGGCCCCGCGCGAGTTGTCCGCGTTGACGTCGTACACGCCGTAGCGCAGCCACAGTCGCGACCGGCTCGACACGTCGTGATCGAGCTTGAATAGACCATTCGTCGAATGCACCGGATTCGGATACACGCCCGTGCTGATCGCCGATCCCGGATACTTCACCGCCTGCAGCCGTGCGTTGATCGTCGCCACCGCATCGGCCGCGATCGTCGTCAACCCGGTTTGATTCAGCCGCCGAATCTCCGCGCTGCCGAAGTAGAACGTGCGGTTGCGCACGATCGCGCCGCCGAGTGTGCCGCTCACCTGTCGCTGGCTCATCGGCAGCTTCGAGCCCGAGAGCGCGTTCACCGCATTCCAGTTGTCGTCGCGGAAATACCCGGCCACCGACCCGTGACGCACATTCCCGCCACTGCGCGTGACGACGTTCACATAGCCGGCGAGCGCGCGTCCGAGCTCCGCCTGCCCTCCGGATGTCACGACCTGCACTTGCTCGACGGCATCGACTCCGTACGTGATCCCGCTCAGCCCAGCCGCATCGTCATTCGCCGACAGGCCGTCGACGATGAAGCTGTTGGAGAAGTTGCGCTGGCTGCCGATCGAGAGACCCGTGCCGGGCACGGCGGAGGTCTCGGCGAAGAGCTGCGTGCCGTTGTTGGTCACCGACACGCCAGGCGCGAGCAACGCGAGGTCGAGAAAGTTGCGACCGTTCATCGGCAGCGCGTCGATCTCGGTGCGCGGCACGGTGCTCGCGATCTGGCTCCGCGCCGTGTCGAGTACCGGCGCAATGCCCTGCACCGTCACGGCCGTGTTTGCGCCCGCCACGGTGAGCGTCACGGGCCACTCCACCGCGGAGCCGGCATTCAGTGTGACCCGGCGCGTGGCGGGCGCGAAGCCGGCCTGCTGCACGTCGATGTCGTACGCGCCGACCTTGAGATACGGCAATCGGAATCGTCCATCCGCCGCCGTGATGGCGTTCGTCACGACGTTCGTCTCGATCGCGCGCGCCGTCACCTGCGCACCGGCGAGCGCGGCGCCACTTTGATCCACGACGCGGCCACTCACGGTGGCGGTATTGACGGTTTCCTGTGCGCGTGCGGGTGCTGTGCATGCGCACACGACGGCCAGCGCAATCATGATTCGCAGTGAGGACATGCGTTCATCGTTTCAGACGCAGGGTCGCGCGCGGAATGCGACAAATTGTCGCAGGCGCATCGACGCGCAATGGTGCGATGCTGTGCGGCTATGACACTCACGACACGCACGACCTGCAGCGTCGCGATTGCCGTCGCGCTAACCATCGCATCGGCATGTAGTTCTCGTGAAGCGACCGTGCTCGGTGTGTCGAGTCGGCCCAATCAGTCTCCACAATTGAGCGCCGACGGCGCCGCCATGGCCGCCGCATGGATTTCCACGGACGGCGGTGGTGGCGGCGACGTCTACGTGGCGTTCAGCCGGAACGGCGGCGCGGGCTTCGGCGCGCCGCTACGCGTCAATGACATCCGCGGCGACGCGCGTCCATCAGAACAACAGGTGCCGCGTGTGTCGCTGCGCGGCCGGCAGGTCGCCGTCGTGTGGACCAGTCGTCACGATGGCACCACCGAGATCCGCGTCGCGCAGTCTGTGGATCAGGGCGCGACGTTCTCACCGTCGCGCCGGATCAGCGCGGATGGCGCAAGGGGCACGCGCGGGTGGGCGTCGGTCGTTGTGGGCGAGGATGACCGTATTCATGTGGCGTGGCTCGACACGCGTGTGGCGGCCACACAAGCCGCGTCGTCCACGACACCCACCGCTTCGGCGAGTGGGGCGCACGTGATGGGCGCGGGGACGCACGTGATGAGCAGCGGCACTCGGCAAGACCTGTACGAAGCCGTCATCGACACCGACGGCACGATGACCGAGCATCTCGTGGCCACGAACGTCTGCTTCTGCTGCAAGACCTCGATCACGCAGGGCGCCAACAGCACGTGGATCGCCTATCGCGACATCTACGGCGACAACTACCGCGACATGTCTGTTGCGCGCATCCGGCGCGACGACGTCGAGCGCACGCGCGTCTCCGACGATGGCTGGCAGATCAATGGCTGTCCTGAAGATGGACCCGCGCTCGCCGTGGGGGCGCACTCGCTGGACATCGTGTGGCCCACCGCCGTGGGCACAGACGGTGCGACGCGTGGCGTCTTCACGGCGTCAGCAACGTCGGACGGCACCTTCGGCCCGCGTTTCCGGCTCGACGGCGCGCGCGGATCTGCGGTGCATCCGGCCCTGGCGCGGGCGCGCAATGGCGACCTGGCCGCCGTGTGGGAAGTCACCATGAACGGATCACATCGGATCGAGCGACGCATCCGCCGGAGCGGCACGTGGGGACCGATCGAGGTGGTCGCCGCTGGCGAGTCGGTGAGTTCGCCATCGGTAGCCGAGGCGCAAGGCCGCTTCGTCACCGCGTGGACCGACAAGTCGGGCGGTGTCGCCACCGCGCGCGTGCGGTATTGAGCGGTATTGAGACGAGACATCACCGCCGCACCGCAAGCGCGACAGAGTATAGTGACCGACGTGCGCACCCCTGCTATCGCCCTGTGCTGTGTGCTGCTCTGCCCTGTGGCGGCGGTCGCACAAGACCGTCCGTTCATCTTCTCGGTGGCCACGGGTACGAGCCCGGCCTCGACGACACCGCAGATCCGCATGGACTACGAGTTGGGTCTCGGCGACTCGGCCTTTCATCAGCAAGCCTCGAGCGGTCCCGAGCAGCGCGTGGGTGTGCACGCGACGATGGGCCGGCTGACGTTCATCGGCCACGTCGGTCTGTCGAAGGACACCGGCGCCTATCAGTCGTCACAACAGGGCGAAGTGCTGGTGTCGCTCTGGCCGCGCGCGGGCTCTCGCCTCGCTCTGGCTGCGGGTGGCGGCCTGCTGCATGAAGCCGGTGGCGCCAACGTGCTCCTGAGCCGTGTCGTCGCCGGATACGAAGGTGCGTCGACACGCGCGTACGCGAATCTCCTGTTGCAAAAGCCGCTCGCGGCTGGCCGTGACGCGGTCGACGTGATCACCTCGGTGGGCTGGTCCGCGCGCGTGACGTCGTCGCTCGCCGTGGGACTCGAAGCCGTCGGCGAAGACATCGAAGGGTTCTGGAATCCGGATGAGGCGGAGGGCGGCTCGCGTCTGCTGGTGGGGCCCTCGCTCCATCTGGCTCCGAGCGGAAAGACGTGGCAATTGTCGGTGGCCGCGGGCCCGACGTTCCATCCCACGGCCGTCACCGGCAACAGCACCACGGCTGTCCGTGACCTGCCCGCCACCAACACGCGCGACTTCGCGGCGCGCATGACCTTCGCGGTGAAGTTCTGATCGCGCGCTACTTCAACGGCGCCGGCGCGCGATAGCGCGGATCTTTCAGGAACGCGTCGTCGGTGAGCGACTTCAGGAACGCGATGAGGTCGGCCTTCTCCTGCCGAGACAACGTGAAGCCCTTCACGAACCCGCTCTTGTAGGGGTTGGCAGCGCCCACGCCTGTGTTCGGGCCCGAGTGAATCGTGCGGCCACCGGCCGCGTAGTGATCCAGAACGGCTTCCAGCGTGGGGATCGATCCGTCGTGCATGTACGGCGCGGTCACCGCGATGTTGCGGAGCGTCGGCGCCTTGAACTTGCCCATGTCTTCCGGATCGCCCGACACGTCCATCACGCCGGCATTCGGGTACGGGTACTTGCCCTTGCCGTCGATGTTGTAGAGGCCGGTGTTGAAGAACTCGAACTCGAGGAATTGCTTCCCGACATGGTCTTCCGTCTCCGTCATGTTGAAGCCGCCATGACAGTGGAAGCACTCCGTCTTCTCATCAAAAAACAGCCGCTCGCCACGCTTCGCCGATGCCGAGAGCGCGTTCGTCTCGCCCGAATAGCGAAAGCGATCGTACGGTGCCCGGCCGGAGATGATGGATCGCTCGAACGACGCAATCGCCGCGGTGATGTTGTGCGGATTCACCGGATCCGGCTCGCCGGGAAACGCCGCGGCAAAGAGCTTCTGGTATCCCGCCACCTTCTTCAGCGAGGCGAAGAGGATCGCCTCGCGACCGGCGAGGCCCATCTCGACTGGCGTCTCGCCAAACATCGGCAGCAGCGCCTGCGCTTCGAGGCGACGCACGGTCGGATTGCCCCAGGTGAACACGGGCGTGTATGCGAGGTTCACGAGGCTCATCGCGCTGCGCGGATGCACGGCGCCCGTGGCGCCGATGGCCTGCGGTTTCGCATCGGTGAACGCCAACTGCGGCAAGTGACAGGTGCCGCACGACGTCGTGTTGTTGATGGAGAGACGCGTGTCGTAGAACAGCTGGCGTCCAAGCGCCACCTTCTCCACGGTCATCGGATTGTCGGCAGGCACCTTCGGCTCGGGAAAGCCGTCCGGCAGATCCCACGTCCACGGCGTGCCCGCCGGCTCCTGCGTTGCTGAAACGATGGCGATGGCAGCCAACCAGGCCGCCATCGCCACACCCCACCACCGACGCGCGATCATCTTGGGGAGATCTTACCGGCGGGGGATTACTGAAAACACGGTCTGCGGCGTGGCCTTGATCTCGTTGAACGGCAGGCCCAGCGTGGCAAACAGTCCCTTGCATTCGGGATCGTTGCCTGCGGACATGCAGCCGCTGGCCGTGTCCTTCGTATTCACGTCGACGTTCGATTGCGCCAACATCGCGGCCAGATCGAACTGCACCGTCTGCCGGGCGGCGTCAAACGCCGGCAGGGTGATCGACGGCTTGTTCTCGTTCGCGCACGTCGTTGGCACCGATGTCGGCCCGTTGTTCGGCGCGCAGTTCGTGCTGCCCAGATGCAGCACCCACCCCTGCGGCATGCCGGTGGACTTCATGTCGATGCGCGCGAACTTGTAACCGCCATTCCAGTTCCAGAACAGCCGCGACAGATTCAGCGGCGACGGCGCCGTGGTCGGATCTTTGTGATTCACGTCGAACGGCAGACCGATGTCGAACTTCACGCCCGTGTAGTTGCCGGGCGGCACCGTGCCGGCGATGACGGCGTTCGTGTCGGGCGTACCGTTCGAACAGGTCGCGGTGCCGTCTTCGAAATCGAGGAGCGCCACCGTGCCGTTCTGCCACTTCCCATCCTGCGTGAGGGACACGGGCACCGTCTCGCCAGACGCACTGACGAGCGAAACGCCCGAGACAAAGAAGCGGAAGTCGCTGACGGTGATCGTCGACTTCGTCGTCCCGATCCCGTCGTACTTCTGGCCGCACGCAAACGGCTTGTCGCCCACCACAGCGGCGACGGTGATCTTGACGGGAGTGGGCGCCTGGGCCGTCACGGACCCGACACACAGGGCGACCGCAGCGAGAGCGGAAACGAAGCGGAGTTGCATGGCTCAGTATCCTTCGCGGATTCTGCGGTGTGGCTGCGGCAAATTGTCGCAGCCGGACCGGCGGCTGCGGTCGCCTATACTGATGCCATGCGCACACGGTTGGCCCTGCTCTTCTCCCTCGTCGCGGCGTGGCTCGTGATCCCGTCGGCCGCGCCCGTCCACGTTGACGCGCCCTTCCATTTCGACGCGCCCTTTCATTTCGAATTGATCCGCAGCACACCGGCCGCCAACACGACGGTGAAAACCGCACCGGCGCGGCTGCAGCTCTGGTTCAGCCAGGTGCCCGCAGCGGGCGTGAGCGTGATCTCGCTGAAGACCGACGCCGGCGATGTGGCCGTGGGCAAGACGACGATCGTGAAGGACGAAAAGTCGATGTACGCGGAGCCGGCCAAGCCGCTCGCGCCGGGCAAGTACACGCTCCACTGGCGCGGCGCCGGCGATGACGGCCACGTGCAGCAGGGCGACATCGTCTTCACGGTCGTCGCGAAGTGATCATCGCCCGCTGGGTGCTGTACGTGAGCGCCCTCGGCGTGATCGGCGCGTTCGGCGCCACTCTCCTCAGCTTTCCGGCCCATCCGCGCGTGATCGCGGTGGGCCGCCGCACGCCGCTCCTGCTGCTCCTCGGCGTGTTTCTCCTCGTCACCGCACAGCTCGAGAACTGGTTCGGCGTCGACGGCCTCACCGATCCCGAGAACATCAAGACGATGCTCACGATCACGCTGTGGGGTCAGCACTGGTCGTGGCTCGCGGGCGTGGCGCTCACTGCCGCCATCGCGCTCCCCGTGGCGGCGCGCTTCCCGCGCGCCTGGATCTTCGTCGCGGGCACGGCGGCGTTCAGTATGGTGGTGGTCGTGCCGCTCGTCGGCCACGGCGGCACGCACGACGCCTGGCTGCTGCTCGCGCATCGCGTGCATCTGTTCGGCGCCGGGCTCTGGATCGGCTCGCTTGCGGTCGCGTTGCTGTCGGGCCTCGGCAACACGGACGAATTGCTGGCGCGACTCCGCCACTTCGCGCCATTCGCGCTCACGGGCGCCGCACTGATCGCCGCCTCGGGCGCGGTGCTGTCGTACTGGCACATCCAGCCGCTCTCGCGAATCCTCTCGACGGAGTACGGTCGCATCCTGCTCGGCAAGGTCGCCGGCGCCCTCGTCGTGGCGGCACTGGGCTTCGTGAATTGGCGCGGCCCGCGCGTGAAGATCGTGGTGGCCGAAGTGGTGATCGCGCTTGTCGTCGTGCTCGCGCTCACCGCGTGGGTATCTGAAGTCGAAATGCCGATGCGGCACTGAGCAACGGGTGCGACAACTTGCCGCAGGTCTCCCGGGCGGCGACGGTGCCTAGGATGAGACATGATGCTCCGGCGATGGCTCGGCTTCGCACTCCTGCTGACTGGACTCTCCGCTCAGGCCCTCCACGCACAGAACCTGCCGGCTCGGGCCACGGACGATGCCAACGCGCTGTTCCGGCGGGTGATGAGTCCATACTGCCAGGGACTCCTGCTCGCTGATTGCCCTTCGGGCAAGGCCTTCGAACTGCGCGACGAGATCAAGGCGCGGCTCGCGAAGGGCGAACGCGCCGACCTGATCGAACAGGACTTGTACAGAAAGTTCGGTGATGACATCCGCACGATGCCGGCCACGCACGGCTTTGCGCTCGGCGCGTGGGTGTTTCCGCCCGCGTTTCTGATCGGCATGACGGCGCTGGCGCTCTGGGCCGTGGCGCGGGCGCACCGCGGCAGACCGGCCGCGGCGGCCGACGCGCCGATACCGACCATCTCGCCAGAGATCAACGACCGGATCGACGACGAGCTCTACGACATTCGGTGAGCGGCTCAGCTCGGCCGGGGAAACTTCGCGAGCTTGCGCTGCAGTGAGCGCCGGTGCAACCCAAGCAGACGCGCCGCTTCAGAGACATTGCCGCCGCACTCGACGAGCACACGGTTGATGTGCTCCCACTCCATGCGATCGAGCGACATCGGCCGGAGATCTCCGCTCGATGTGGGCGCCGGCGCCTCCTGCGACGCGAAGGCGCTGAGGATCTCGTCGACGTCGGCGGGCTTGGTCAGGTACTGCACGGCGCCGCGGCGCACGGCATCCACGGCGGTCGCGATCGAGCCGTAGCCCGTCAGGACGACAATGCGCGTGTTCGGATCAGCGGCGCGAAGAGACTCCATGAGATCGAGGCCGTAGCCGTCGCCGACACGCAGGTCCAGCAAGGCGTACTCCGGCGGATCCGCCTCGATCCTCGCCTGCGCGTCCGCCACGGTCGCCGCGCCATGCACATCGAATCCTCGCGCCGCGATCGCCCGCGCCAGTCGTTCGCGAAGTGCGTCATCGTCCTCGAGAATCAGCATTGACGGCGCGGCCGTGGTCACGACGTGGTCTCCGATTGGCACGGCAGGTCGAACGTGACTGTCGTGCCATGGCCCTCTCGCGACTCGATCCGCAAGGTGCCACCAATGCCCTCGGCTGCGGCGCGCGCGATGAAGAGGCCGAGGCCCATGCCCTCGCCTGGCGGGCGCGTGGTGAAGAACGGCTCGCCCGCGTGCGCGAGGATGTTGGCGCTCATGCCTGTGCCCTGATCCGTCACCGCGATCCGCACGCGCTGATCGTCGCCAGTGATGCCGACCGTGATCTCGCCCTGCGGAGATGCCTGCAGCGCATTGGCGATCACGTTGCCGATCGCGCGCGTCACTGACGCGGCGGGCCAGCGCACACGCCGGTCCCGGTCACCGACGATGTGCACACGTGCCCGGTCCGAGGCTCGCATGTCGAGCACGCGGTCGAGCACGGTTCCGACGGTGATGTCATCGCGCACGAGCGTTCTGGTGTCGGCGCGTCCGCTCAGGTCCGTGAGCAGACCACGCGCGCGTTGCAGTTCCGTGCGGATCAGCGCGATGTCGGGCGCGAGCGCGTCTCCGCCCGGCAGCGCCGAAGCCGCGCGCGCCAGTTCGCCCGCCGCCACCGCGATCGTGCCGAGCGGCGTGCTGAGCTCGTGCGCCGCGCCGGCCGCCATCGATGCGAGGCTCATGAGTCGCTGCTGGCGCGCCGCATCCTCGCGCAGGCGCGCGAGCGCCTGATCGCGCCGCGCAATCGCCAGAGCAAGACGCGTGACGAGCACACCGACGATCGCGGCCGTGAGCACGAAGGCCCACCACATGCCGCGCATGTGCTCGCCGATCTGCGGGTGCATGGTCGCGGCGGCCGACAGCTCCGTGGTCGGCGCGAGCAACTGCACGCCGTACCCGGCCATCGACAACGCGGTGACGATCCACGTCCACGGCAGCCCGAGCACGAGCGCCGCGAGCACGATGTCGACGATGAAGAAGATGCTGGCGGGGTTGAGCACGCCGCCGGCGAAGGACAGGCACACGGCCAGCAGCACGACGTCGCTGCACACGAGCAGGCCCGGTGTCTTGGCGGGCAGCGGGCGGGCAGCCCGCGCGGAGCGGTACAGCGCCACGTTGGTCAGCGACGACAGCACGAGGGCCACGCCGATGATCATCACCGGGCTCGAGATGTCGAGCGCCGTGCGGCCGAACGCGAGGGCCGCCACGCAGGCGCCGATCGACGTCCAGCGCCCGGTGACGAGCCACGCGAGTTCGATGCGATCGGCGGTGCGAGGCATGTGCCCCCATTATCACCGCCCCCCACAACATCACGGGAGTTCGGCGGCGGCGCCCGCATAAAATCGCCCGATGCTCCCGCTCCGTCTCGTCGTCGCCGCGCTCGCCGTGGTCTCCCTCGCCGACGCCATCGACGGCTGGATACCCGGGCGGCTGGCCGCGACGCACGTGCCTGGCGTGTCGATCGCGGTCGTGCAGAACCAGCGCATCGTGAAGGCCGCCGGATACGGCGCAGCAAATCTGGAGCTCGGCACCGCGGCCACGGCCGACACGGTGTACGAGATCGGCTCCATCAGCAAGCAGTTCGCCGCCGAAGCGCTGCTCCTGCTGCGAGACGAGGGGAAGGTGTCGCTCGACGACCCGATCAGCCGCTACGTGGACGGCACGCCGGCGGCGTGGGCACCGATCACGCTGCGGCACATCCTCACGCACACCGCAGGGCTCGCCGACTTCGACACGGGCAATATCGGGTTCTCCTATCGGCGCGAGTACACCTCCGCGGAGTTCGTGCAGTTGCTCGGGGCGCAGCCCCTCAGCTTTGCGCCCGGCACCGCCTGGAACTACACGAATGCGTTCCCGCTCATCGGCATGGTCGTGGAACGTGTGAGCGGCAGACCGTACACCGACTTCGTGCGAACCCGCATCTTCGAACCGCTGGGCCTGACGTCTGCGCGCTTCAAGACCAACACGGGCATCGTGCCGCATCGGGCCGACGGGTACTACTGGAAGAACGGCGGGTACCAACACGGCGAGCCGCTGCGCCCGCAGGTGATCGCGGCCAACGGCGGCGTGATGATGAACGTCGCCGACTTCGCGAAGTGGGACATCGCGCTCACGTCGGGGCGCTTGCTGAGGTCATCCACGCTCACGGAGATGTCGACACCTGTGCGGCTGGCCGACGGCACCACCGTGAGCCACGGTCTCGGCTGGTTCATGGACACGTTCAACGGCCACCGGTTCGGCGCGCACTGGGGCACGACCGTGACCGGGCATTCTGCCGTGATCCGCCGCTACGACGAGGGCGTGACGGTGATCGTGCTCGGCAATCTCGATGACGGCGGGCTCGCGGTGGACGCGATGAGCAAGCACATCGCGAATGTGTATCTGCCGGGCACCGCACTCGAAGGCCTGACCCCGCGGCCGGATCCACAACCGGCCGACACCGCGAGAATTCGGCGCGAGATCGTGCCCGGCACCAACACGCGCCTGGCCGAGGCGCTCGCGGCGGAACGGTTCGAATTCCTCGGCGACGAAGTGTTGACGCCGTACCACTTCAATACCGATCACAGCGTGGCACGACTGCGGCGCTATCGGGCCACCACGCCGGCCTGGACGCGATACGTGACGGTGCGCCTCGGCGCCGACGGATCCGTGCGCGGCGCCTTCGCCGAAGAGCCGTAGCGCTCAGTCGAGCGCCGGACGCCGTGCTCAGAGCTGCACGGCAGTGATCGCACGATAAGACCGCGCGATTCCTTTACACTTTCCCCATGTCCGAACCGAAGACGCGTCGCAGTTTCCTGCAAGTGTCGGCCACCGCGGCGTCCGCGCTGGCGCTGAGTCCGATCGCCGGCGCCATCGCCGAGATCGAGCAAGCGCAGTTCCCCGCGGTGCGCGCGGCCGAGTTGAGGATGCTGCGCGCGAAGCCCGTGCCGCTTGGCAAAGTGCGCCTCACCGGCGGGCCGTTGAAAGTCACGCAGGATGTGACGGGCGCGTATCTGCTGTCGCTCGATCCGGACCGCATGCTGTCGTTCTACCGCACGCGCGCGGGCCTCACGAAGAAGGCCGAGCCCTACACCGGCTGGGACGGCGCGGGCCGTCAGCTCACGGGTCACATCGCCGGACATCACCTCTCCGCCGTCTCGTTGATGTACCAAGCGACCGGCAACGTGAAGTTCAAGCAGCGCGCGGACTATCTCGTCGCCGAGATGAAGGCCGTGCAGGACGCGCACAAGGACGGCTACTGCGGCGCCATCGAAGGCGGCAAGGAAGCGTTTCAGGCACTGTCGAAGGGCGAGATCCGCTCCGGCGGCTTCGACCTGAACGGGCTGTGGTCGCCGTGGTACACGCTGCACAAGACCTTCGCGGGTCTGCGCGATGCGTACCGGCAGACGGGCAACGCCACGGCGCTCGCCGTGGAAGTGAAGTTCGCGGCATGGGCCGAAGCGATCCTCAAGCCGCTGACCGACGCGCAGGTGCAGAAGATGCTCAACACCGAGCACGGCGGCATGAACGAGGTGCTCGCCAACCTCTACGCCGACACCGGCGACCAGCGGTGGCTCGCGCTGTCGTACCGCTTCGAGCATCGCGCGTTCACCGACCAGCTCAAGCGCCACCAGGACAACCTGAGCGGCAAGCACGGCAATTGCCAGATTCCGAAGCTCATCGGCTCGGCGGCGAGGTACGGCTACGTGAACGACACAGGCGACATCCTGGCCGCGTCCTTCTTCTGGGACCGTGTGGTGCAGCATCACAGCTACGCCACGGGCGGGCACTCGCTCGCGGAGTACTTCGGCGCGCCCGATCAGCTGAGCGCGCGCGTGGACGGACGCACGGCCGAGACCTGCAACGTCTACAACATGCTCAAGCTCACGCGCCGGCTCTTCTCGCTGCGGCCCGACGCGCACTACAGCGACTTCCACGAGCGCGCGCTCTTCAATCACATCCTCGCCTCGATCGATCCGGAGAACGGCGCCACGTCGTACATGGTGCCGGTCGGCCGCGGCGTGCAGCAGGAATACCAGAACATGCAGCGCGACTTCACGTGCTGCGTCGGCTCGGGCATGGAAAGCCACGCGCTCCACGGCGACGGGCTCTACTACGAGAGCGCCGACACGATCTGGGTCAGCGTGTTCGCGCCATCCACCGCACAGACGTCGCTCGCGAAACTGACGATGGAGACGACTTTTCCGGAGGGCGAGACGGCCACGCTCACGCTGGCGCTGCCGTCGCCGAAAGCGTTCACACTGGCGGTGCGGCGGCCCTACTGGGCCGGCGATGGCTTCCGCGTGACGGTGAACGGCGAGGTCGTCGAACAGCCGGCCTTCAACACGTTGATGGGTGGCGCGGCCGCCGGCCGCACGAACGCGCCGGGCAACGAAGCCCAGAACGCGCCCGAGAGCGTGTTCGTGGAACTGAAGCGCACGTGGAAGAACGGCGACCGCGTGGAACTCTCGCTGCCGAAATCACTGCGGCTCGAACCCACGCCCGACAACAAGAGTGTGGCGGCGGTGATGTGGGGCCCGCTCGTGCTCGCCGGCAATCTCGGTCCGCGCCGCGAGCCGCGTCGCGGTGAAGACACGCCCGACTCGCAGCTCACCGCGCCGGTGCTCGTCGGCGGCGACAAGCCGATCGCCGACTGGGTGACGCCCGACGGTGCCACGCCCGGCCAGTTCGTGGTGAAGGCCCTCGCGAAGAATCCGGCGAAGCCCGACGCACCGGGCGACGTCGCGCTGCAGCCGTTCTATCGCACGCACCGCCGCACGTACTCCGTCTACTTCGACGTGCTGACGCCGGCGGAATTCACCGCCAAGGCCGCCGCGATCGCCGCCGAACGCGAGCGCATCGCCACGCTCGAGCGCAACACCGTGAGCTACGTGCAGCCCGGCGAGATGCAGCCCGAACGGGACTACAACTACCAGAGCAACCCGGAGACGCGGCAGGTCGGCCGCACGGCCGGCCGCTTCAACCGTGGAGGCACCGGCTGGTTCTCGTTCGACATGGCGGTGGATCCGTCGAAGCCGCTGTCCCTCGTCGTGACCTACTTCAACGAACTCGGCCTCGCACCCGCCGCGGGCAACTTCGACGTGCTCATCGACAACACGTTCCTCGCGAAGTTCGCGCCGAACGCCAACGCCACCGGCTTCTGGGACGCGACGTACGCCATCCCCGCGAATCTGGTCGCCGGCAAGCAGAAGGTGACTGTGAAGTTCCAGGCCAACGGCAACGGCCGTATCACGCCGGTGTTCGGCGTGCGAGTGGTGCGGCAGTAAATGCCTACGCGCGCTGGAGCGCGTGCTGCTTCTTGAAGCTCACGCGCCGCCAGGCTTCCCACACGTTGCCGACGAGAAGCCCAGCCAGCAGGTAGTACACGACGCCGACCGTCTCGAAGAGGCCGTAGCTCACAACGGCGACAAGCACGCCGCAGATGATCTGATCTTTGTACTTGATCGGCGCGGTGGGCGGATCGGTGAGCATGAAGAACGCGAAGTACAGCACCGCGTGCAGATCCGGCGCGCGATAGATCTCGACGAACTTGCGTGGGTCGCCGAAGTACGCGGTCACCGTGAAGAGCGCGAAGTACACACCGAGAAACGCAAGGACGAGCGGCATCTTGTTCACGCGATCCGTGATGAAGATGCCCGTCACGAAGAGCGCGGCAATCGCCCAGGGCGCGAGCTCCGGTAACGCGCCCCACCAGCTCTGGCCCGTGTCGAAGGCGTAGTACGAAATGACGAGCGCGAGCGCCGCCGGGTTGAAGATGTTCGCGGCCTTCGTGCGCAGCACGTACTTGCTCACCACCGCGATCGCCGACACTGCCGCCGGCACCCACACCGGCTCGAACGGACTCAGCACCATCGCCACGATCATGCCCGTGAGCACCGCGCCGCTCGGAAACTCCCAGCGCGGATGCCGCAGCCGCAGGATCACCACATCCAGCAGCCCCGCCGCGCCAATCGCCGCCGCCAGGCCCGGCAACACGCGCGGCAGGCCGTCATGCGGCGCCGCCACGGCAATGAGCGCGATGAACACGAGGGTGAGCAGCCCCTTCGGGGTCTTGAAGAACTTGCGCACTGCCTGCGTCTTACTCATCTCGAAGGCCGTCCGTTTCATGTCGATTGAGATCCGCGTCGAAAATCAGCGCCTCGAGGCCCAGGCTGTCGCAGAGCTCGATGCCCTTCGCCGGCCCCAGCACGAACGCCGCCGTCGCCACCGCATCGGCCACCATCGCCGTCGGAGCCAGCACCGTCACACTCGCCGCGCCGGCCGCCGACCGCCGCGTCTTCGGATCCAGAATGTGATGCCCCTCATCCACCGTGCGCTCGTAGTCACCCGACGTGCAGATCGCCTGATCCGTCACGCGCAGGACGTCGATCACGCGCCCCGCCTCTCGCGGATGACGAATGCCCACCGACCACGGCGCGCCCTCGGGATTGTGTCCGCTCAACAGCAGATCCCCGCCTGCGTCGATCGCGAAATCGCGAAACGGCTGCAGCTCCTTCGCCGCCATGTCGATCGCCAGCCCCTTCGCCACCGCCCCCAGATCGAGCACGAGCGGCCGGCACAGCGTGATCGTGCGTGTCTCGGCATCGCACGACACGTCACGCCACGAGACATCGCCCGCCACCTCCAGCGCCGTGTCGACGCGCGCGCCGGTGCGATGCTCGCGATTGAATCCCATCGCCTCCATCGCGCGCCCCATCGTCGGATCAAACGCGCCGTCGGTTTGCTCGGCCACGGCCAGCGCAAAGCGCACGGCTTCGAAGAGGAGCTCGCTCACGCGCACGGGCATGCCGATGTGGTGCGACAACTGCATGAGCTCGGATGCGCGATCGAAACGGCTGCAGCACGCCTCGACCTGACGGAACCAGTCGAAGGCGCGCGTGATCGCGCCCTGCGCGTCGGCGTCGGTGACGATGGAGATGGTGACGGTGGTGCCGAGAAGAATTTCGGTGCTCGTGCGCGAGCCGGTCACGATCGCAAACGCGTGCTAGTGCTTCGCGCCGCGCTGCGGTGCCGGGGTCTCTCGCACCACCGGCGCCTTCGCCTTCGACAGGGCATCGATGATCGCCCAGTAGAACGCGTTCGCGCTCTGCGTCGCGCCCGTGACGTAGTCGACGTCCGGGCTTTGCCGCGACACGACCTGACCGGGCAGATGCGAGACCCACGAGCACGAGTAGCGCGTCCAGCACTGCGCGATCGAAGCCGACGTGATGCGGCCGTCCTGAATCACGACCTGCGCCTGAATGTCGCCGTGGCGGCACGTGCCCCAGCCGAGGAACGTGCCGTCCTTGTACTTCTCCTTCGGCATCAGGAGGTTCGTGGGCGCGTCGCCCTTGGCCTCGGACTTCGCGTCCGCGGCGTGGGCTTCAGGCTGATTCGACGGCGCGGCCGCCGCGGGCGCGGGCGCCGACATCGGCTCCGGCGCGGTGGTCGCGGTGGCCGGCTTGCTGTCGTTCTTGAGCGCGGCGTCGGCCGGCTTGGCGTCGGCCGTGGTCGCGGTGGCGGCCGAAGGCTTGGCGTCGTGCGCATCGCGAGCATCGGCCGCGACGGCGGGCGATCGCAGATCGGTCGGCGCCGGCGCATGTCCCGCGGGCGGCTCGATCGGGGCTGACGGATGCCGCTCACCAGCCTCTGGCGGCGCGGGCGACGACGGGCGGCGGCCGTTCGAGGCCTCGTCCATCTTCTCGGCGGCGGCCCTCGTCCGGAGAAATCCAGCGGCATACACCGCGACGATCGCCGCTGAGCTCAGCGACACGAGGCTATTCGCGACCTTCTTGTTCCCGCCACTCGCCATATGAAGAGCGGATTATGGCGTACTACGCGGCCAAAAGCTCGGCCCACGTGACCCCCTACAGATTCGGCGCCAACCAGCGCTCGGCCTGCTCGATCGAGATGCCCTTGCGCTTCGCGTAGTCCTCGAGCTGATCGCGGCCAATGCGGCCCACGCTGAAGTACTTGGCGTCGGGGTGGCTGAAGTAGACGCCGCTCACCGACGCGGCCGGCATCATCGCGAAGTTTTCCGTGAGCGTGATCCCGAGGTTCGGCGCCATCAGCAGCTCGAACAGCGTCGTCTTCTCGCTGTGATCGGGGCACGCGGGATAGCCGAACGCGGGGCGGATACCGCGGTACTTCTCAGCGACAAGATCATCGTGCGACAACTGCTCGTCGCCGCCGTAGCCCCATTCCTCGCGCACCTGCTTGTGCAGTTTCTCGGCGAACGCTTCGGCGAGACGGTCGGCGATCGCCTTCACGATGATCGCGCTGTAGTCGTCGTGCTTCGCTTCGTATTCCTTCACGAGCGCGTCCACGCCCACGCCGGTCGTCACCGCAAACGCGCCGATGTAGTCGGGCATGAGTGACGCCTTCGGCGCGATGAAGTCGGCGAGCGACCGGTTCGGCTTGTCGTCGGCCTTCGGCTCCTGCTGCCGCAGCATGTGGAACCGCGCGATCTCCTCTTTCCGCGCGTCGTCCTTGTACACGATCACGTCGTCGCCGTCGCTGTTGGCCGGCCAGAAGCCGTACACGCCGCGCGCCTGGAGCTTGCGCTCCTTCACGATGCGCGTGAGGATCGCCTGCGCGTGGTCGTAGAGCTCGCGCGCGGCCGTGCCGTATTCCGGATGGTCGAAGATCGCGGGCATGCGCCCCTTCAGTTCCCACGCCGAGAAGAAAAACGTCCAGTCGATGAAGGGCACGAGCTCTTCGAGGCGCTGATCGCTGATGATGCGGCGGCCCACGAACCACGGCGTGGCCACGGCCTGCGTGTCCCAGTCGGTGCGCTGATGATTGGCGCGCGCGGAGGCGAGCGGCAGGAGCGGCTTCTCGCGCTTCGCGCCGTACTGCTCGCGCAAGAGCGCCTGGTCGGCGCGCGTCTTCGCTACGAAGTCGTCGCGCAGCTTGTCGCTGAGCAGGCTCGACACCACATCGACCGCGCGTGACGCGTCGAGCACGTGCACGGTCGGCCCCGAGTATTCCGGCGCGATCTTCACCGCCGTGTGCTGCTTGCTCGTCGTCGCGCCGCCGATGAGCAGCGGCAGCGTCATGCCGCGATGCTCCATCTCCTTCGCGACGTACACCATCTCGTCGAGCGACGGCGTGATGAGGCCGCTGAGGCCGATCACGTCGACCTTCTGCGCCACGGCTTCCGACAGGATCTTCTCGAGCGAGCACATCACGCCGAGGTCGATCACTTCGTAGTTGTTGCACCCGAGCACGACGCCGACGATGTTCTTGCCGATGTCATGGACGTCGCCCTTCACGGTGGCGAGGAGCACCTTGCCGGCGGTGCGCGCCGCGTCGCCGGCCTTTTCGGCGGCCATGAACGGCTCGAGGTAGGCCACCGCGCGTTTCATCGCGCGCGCGCTCTTCACGACCTGCGGCAGGAACATCTTGCCGGCGCCGAAGAGGTCGCCGACCGTCTTCATGCCGTCCATGAGCGGGCCTTCGATCACGTTCAGCGGACGGCCGAGCTTCACGCGCGCCTCTTCGGCGTCGGCCTCGATGAAGTCGACCACGCCGTGCACGAGCGCGAACGCCAGGCGTTCCTCCACCGTCTTCTCGCGCCACGCCAGATCGAGCTCGCGCTTCTTGCCGCTGCCCTTCACCTGGTCCGCGTACTGCACGAGCCGTTCGGTCGCGTCAGGCCGGCGGTTGAACAGCACGTCCTCGACCTTCTCGAGCAACTCCGCCGGGATGTCTTCGTACACCGCCAGCTGACCGGCATTGACGATGCCCATGTCGAGGCCGGCCTTGATCGCGTGGTAGAGGAACGCCGCGTGCATCGCCTCGCGCACCACGTCGTTCCCGCGGAACGAGAACGACAGGTTGCTGATGCCGCCGCTGATCTTCACGCCGGGGCAGAGCCGCTTGATCTCGCGCGCCGCCTCGATGAAGTTGATCGCGTACTCGTTGTGCTCCTCGAGCCCCGTCGCAATCGCGAGCACGTTCGGGTCGAAGATGATGTCGGTCGGCTCGAAGCCGGCCTGCTCCGTCAGCAACTTGTAGGCGCGCGTGCAGATGCTCACCTTGCGCGCGATCGTGTCGGCCTGACCCTGCTCGTCGAAGGCCATCACCACGACGGCGGCGCCGTAGCGGTGCACGAGCTTGGCCTTGTGCAGGAAGTCGGCTTCGCCTTCCTTCAGCGAGATCGAGTTCACGACGCCCTTGCCCTGCACGCACTTCAGGCCGGCCTCGAGCACGCTCCACTTGGAGCTGTCGATCATCACCGGCACGCGCGCGATCTCGGGTTCGGTTGCGATGTAGTTGAGGAACGTGGTCATGGCACGCTCGGAATCGAGCATGCCCTCGTCCATGTTCACGTCGATCATGTTCGCGCCGCCGCGCACCTGCTCGAGTGCGACGTCGATCGCCTCCGACCACTTGTTCTCGGTCACGAGGCGCGCGAAGCGCTTCGAGCCGGTCACGTTCGTGCGCTCGCCGATCATCTGGAAATTGCTCGCCGGCGAAATCACGAGCGGCTCGAGACCCGACAGGCGCGTGGCGTGATCGCGCGCGCCCGTCACGACGGCGCGCGGCTTCGCGCCCTTCGTGGCTTCGGCGATCGCGCGGATGTGGTCGGGCGTCGTGCCGCAGCAGCCGCCGAGGATGTTCACGAGACCGCTGTCGGCAAAGTCCTTGAGGAGTGCGCCGGTCTCGGCCGGCAGCTCGTCGTACGCGCCGAACGCGTTCGGCAGACCGGCGTTCGGATACGAGCTCACCCAGCAGGTGGCGATGCGCGAGAGCTCGGCGAGATACGGCCGCATGTCGCGCGCGCCGAGCGCGCAGTTGATGCCGATCGACCACGGCCGCGCGTGCTCCATCGCGAGATAGAACGCGTCCACCGTCTGCCCCGAGAGCGTGCGGCCGCTCTTGTCGGTGATCGTGAAGCTGATCATCAACGGTAGCGTCACGCCCTTCTCTTCCTGCACTTCCTGGATCGCGACGATCGCCGCCTTCGTGTTCAGCGCGTCGATGATCGTCTCGAGCAGCAGCAGGTCGACGCCGCCGTCGATGAGCCCGCGCACCTGATCGACGTACGCCGCCTTCATCTCATCGAACGTGATGTTGCGGAACGCCGGGTTGTTCACGTCGGGCGAAATCGACAGCGTGCGATTCGTCGGGCCCATCGAGCCGGCCACCAGGCGCGGCTTCGACGGCCACTGCGCCGTCACTTCATCCGCCACGCTCCGCGCGAGCCGCGCGCCTTCGTAGTTCAGCTCGTAACACAGTGACTCGAGGCCGTAGTCGGCCTGCGACACCGTGTTCGCGTTGAAGGTGTTCGTCTCGAGGATGTCCGCGCCCGCGTCGAGATACTGCCGGTGGATGCCGGCGATGATCTGCGGCTGCGTCAGCACGAGCAGGTCGTTGTTGCCCTTCAGTTCCTTCGTGGCCTTCGCCAGACGGTCGCCGCGGTAGTCGGCCTCCGTGAGCTTGTGGCACTGGATCATCGTCCCCATCGCGCCATCGAGAATCAGAATGCGTTCCTGCACGAGGGCGTTGAGACGATCGAGCGAAATGCGCGGCATGTTCCTTAACGACCTTTCGTCTTGCGTGTGGCCGGCGTGGCCGGCTTGGTGCCGGCTGCAATCAGCACGGCGAAGGGTGTGCCCGCGCGGCTGGTGCCCACGCGAACCACGATGTCGGTGAAACCGGCGTCGGTCAGCAACCGGCGCAACGTGTCTTCGTCAAATCCGAGCCAGCGATCGCCGAGGGTGTTCTGCACCCACGCCTCGCGATGTTCGCTGAGGTCGAGCAACAGCACGCGGCCGCCGGGCCGCGCGATGCGGAAGGCCTCGGCGAGGGCGGCGTGCGGTTCATCGGCGTGGTGCAGCGCCTGCGACAACAGCACGAGATCCACCGCGGCGTCTTCGATCGGCGCGCGCTCGAGATCGCCGCGCTTCCAGGTGATGTTCTTCACGCCGCGGCGCGCCGCGAGTTCCTTGCCGCGCGCGAGCACGTCGGCCGAGCGATCGACCGCGATCACGCGCTTGGCCCAGCGCGCGGCTTCGATCGTGAGGTAGCCCTCGCCGCAGCCGAGGTCGGCGACCTCGAGCGGCGGCAGGAGCAGACCGAGCGCGCGTGACCACGCCGCCCAGCTCCGCCCCGGCACGAGCTGCTTCCGTTCCGCGTCATCGCCCTGGTCTTTGAATTCCTCGCGACGCACGCGACGCACTTCGGCGAGGCGTGCATCGTCGGCCTTGGTCGAGCCGCCGGCCGTGGTGAATTTCTGGGAGAGCCACGTCCACAGCGCGGCGTGCGGGCCGGTCGGATCTTCGAGGGTGGGATCGAGGCGGTACCAGGTGAACGTGCCCGCGCGTTGTTCGGTCACGAGCCCCGCGTCTTTCAGGAGGCCGAGGTGCCGCGACACGCCGGACTGCGCGACGCCGAGAATGGCGGTAAGCTCCGACACGTTCAGCGATTCTTGGGCCAGCAGGCGCAGGAGACGCAGACGGGTTTCGTCGCCGAGCAGCCGGAGCAGGTCCGAGGCGGCGTTCATATCCATTAATCTACATTCATGGATGGACAGATGGCAAGGGGCATGGTTTGATCACCCTGGTTTTGGCTCACGGCGCCGGCGCCGGCTCCCACCACCCGTGGATGCAACGGGTCGCCGCCGGGCTCGGCACGCGCGGGATCGAGGTGGTGACCTTCGACTTCCCGTACATCACGGCCGGCAAGTCGCTGCCGGATCGCCCGCCGGTGCTCGAAGCCGCCTGGCGCGACGTGTGGCGAAGTGTCACGGCGCGCGCCAATGGGCCGGTGTTTGCGGGCGGCAAGTCGATGGGCGGCCGGATGGCCTCACTCGTCGCCTCGAAGACGGGCGACGAGGGTTTTGATCCCGCGCCGGCCGGCCTGATCTTCTTCGGCTACCCGCTCCATCCCCCCGGCAAGCCCACGCAGCGCCGCGATGCGCATCTGCCGGCGATCCGCGTGCCGATGCTCTTCCTCCACGGCACGCGCGACGGCTTCGGCACGCCCGACGAAATGACGGCCCTCACCGCGTCGCTACCCAGTGCGACGCTGCACCTCTGCGATCAGGGCGATCACTCGCTCATCGCCCCGAAGAAGGCCGACCCCCGAGGTCAATTGCTGGAAGACGCGATGGACGTTGCCGCGACCTGGGCCAACAACACCGTGGATCGCACCCGTCTATAGCTCCACATGTCCTGGCTGACCCGGCTGCGCGTCGCGTTCCTCTTCCTCACGCTCGAGATCGGCGCACTCTTCGGCGTGCCCGTCCCTCCCGAAAAGGTGCGCGAGATCATGGACCTGATGCATCGGCCCAAGACCACCCAGGTCCTGCGAGACGACGCCACTGACGTGACGCCAGACTAGTGCAGACGACCTGTGCAGACGACCTCGGGAGTCGTTTTCCCCCAAAACGTCTACCGTGGTTTCCATGGAAACCGTGGTTGACGTTTTGGGGGAAGACGACTCCCGAGGTCCTAGCTGCGCCTGCCGGTTTTGGTCAGGGCGCCGGTCGAGACCGTGACGCGGTCACCGTCGAACGACACGCGCACGAGCGAGTTGCCACGGTAGCTGAACGACAGCCAGACGTTGGCGGATTCGGACATGAGCGGCACTGGTGCGCCGGCAGCGCCGAACACGAACCCGAGCAGGCGGCGCGGGCCCCACGCGTACTGCACGATCTCGGACCCGCGTTCGAACTGCAGGCGCACGACCGCGGCGATGTCGCCCTGGATCGGCGCGGATCCCAGCAGTTCCGCGCGCACGAATTCGCCGTGCTGGCGGCGCCAGTCTCCCCAGAAGCGCGTTTGATTGCCCTGCACGACCTCGAACGGGCGCTCGTCCTTGAACGCGGCCCAGAACGGCGTGAAGTCGCCCTTCGCCTGCGCGGCGACCAGCGTCATCGTCTCTTGCTCGCGGGCGGCATTGCGGCCGCCGGGCGGCACGAGGCCGGGAATGCTGCCGACGAGCGTGGGATCCGTGGCCTGCGCGGTCATCGCGCCGTTCTTCACCGCGATCGTGAGCGTGCCGCCGCCGTCGAGCGTGTAGGTGCCCGCGTGTGCGGCCGCCGCATCAGCCGGCACCGGCGTCACGGCCGGCGGCATGACCACCGACGGTGACGCATTGAAGAAGAGCGGATCGATCTGTCGCGGCGCCAGCTGCGGCGCCGGAATCACCGGCTCGTTGCTCATCGCGATGATCACGGTCTTCTCGTCGATGTAGCGCCGGAAGTCGGCGAAAAGATAGCCGTTGCCGCCGTTGTGCGTGATGAGCGTCGTGTTGCGCGCCGTCTTCTGCACGCCCCAGCCGTACGCATATTTCTCACCGGACGGCGTTGGCGCATAGCCGGTCAGATATGTGTCGAGTGACGCGGCCGACAAGACCTTGCCCGGCGTGAGCAGCGCGAGGTGCCACTTGTAGAGATCGTCGGGCGTGGACTGCACGCCGCCGTTGCCGCGCAGATACCAACCGGGGCCGTCGGGCAACCAGCCATTCTTGTACACGCGCCCCCACGGCTCACCGTTCTCGCGATAGCCGAGCGGCCGACGCTCGAGCGGCGCGGCCGGCTGCAGGTAGCCCGTTTCGTTCATGCCGGCAGGTGTCCACAACTGCTCGCGCAGGAACGTTTCGTACGACTGGCCCGACACGCGTTCGACGATCATCGCGGCGAGCGAGTAGCCCTCGTTCGAATACGCAAACTGCTCACCCGGTTTCGAATCGAGCGGCGCGGCCAGCACTTTCGCGAGGAGCGCGTCACGCGTGATCGGCTCTTCATCGGCTCCGCCCATGTCGGGCGAGAGCCCCGCCGTGTGCGTGAGCAGGTGGTGAATCGTGATGGCTTGCTTGTCGGCGGGGACATTCGGCAGGTACTTCGCGATCGGATCCGTCACACGCAACTTGCCGAGCTCCTGGAGCTTCACGATCGCCGCGCCGGTGAACTGCTTGGTGACCGATCCGATGCACGACACCATGTCGACGGTGTACGGGCGATTCGCGGCCTTGTCGGCCAGGCCGTACGCGCGCTTCAACACGACCTGTCCATCGCGCGCGATGAGCACGGCGCCCGAGAAGCCGAAGGGCACGAGCCGCTGCAGGTAGTCATCCACGCGCGTGGCCGCCGCGCCCGAGACGACTTCTCCAGGGCGCAACGGCGCAGCCGCTGCCGTGAACGACGCGAGGGCGATGATGAAGCCGGACGCAAGGAAGCGGCGCATGACGGATCTCCTGACGCCTCCATCAGACGCCACATTCGCCTCAGCTGTTGTCAAAGTCTCGTTAAAGCTGCGCTGCGGTGACAAAGCCGCGCGCGGCGGCACGGACCTCGTCGGTGAACACATGCCCGGCGGGATAGCGCAGGATCTCGTGCCGCACGGCGTGTGACGCCAGAAACGTTGCGTCGGCGGCCACCTTGTCGGGCGTGTACCAGTAGTCGGTGTCGCCGGCCGCGATCAGCACACGCGGCCAGCGCGCGGCCGGCACGTCCTGCACATCCGGCGGCACGTCGCCGCCCACGGCGATGAGGCCGGCCACCGCGTGCGCCCCGCGCAGTGCCGCGCGATACGCCATCGCGACGCCCTGCGAAAACCCGAGCACGCACACGGGCGGGCGCACCGCCCCCGACGGCAGGTCGAGATGATCGAAAACGCGGTCCAGGTACGCGATGTTGTCGGCGATCGCCGTGTCGCGATCCTGCCGCGTCATCCAGCTGGCCACGACGTCGCGATCGCCCTTCGTGTAGAAGCGATGGAGCGCCTGCACCGACACGAGCGTCCACGGCGCATCGCCGCGAATCATCAGCAGCTCGTCGAGCAGAATCTCCGCGGTCTGCGCGTAGCCATGACAGCCCACGAGCACCGCCGTCGGCGACACGGACGGCCGATCGACGAGCACGCGCCCGTGCGTGGGCGTCTCGATCAGATGAACGTCGGCCATCTCAGAAGAAGTGCTTCAACAACTTCAGGATGCCCTGGCTCCACGGCACGCGATGCGTGACGCCGGCCTGGCCGTCGAACCGGCTGAGGTTGTCGAGATACCACTGGTAGTTGCGCAGCAGCGCATCGGCGTTCGAGTACTTCGGCGTGAATCCGAGCACGCGCTCGGCCTTCTCGATCGACACGAACGATTCCTTCGCCACCGTGCCGTACGCCCACTTGTACACGGGCGACAACCGCAGCCACCGCAACACGGCAAGCGCCGCATTCGCCGGGCCCTCCGGAAAGCTCACGATCTTCTTGCCGTGGCCCGCCTTGTCGAGCACCGCCTGGAAGTCCTGACGAATCGTGCCGAACTTCTTCGCGCCGATGTTGAACACGTCATTGACGACCGCGGCTTCCAGCGTGAGGCACGCATCGATCGCCACGCACAGATCCTCGACGTCGAGCAGCTGATACAGATTGTTGCCGGAGCCGGGAATCGGAAAATTCTTGCCGTCCTTCGCCCAGTCGTAGAGCAACGCGAACACGCCGAGCCGCTCCGGCCCCACGAACGACTTCGGCCGGATGATCGGAATGCACAGGCCCTTCGCGCGGTACGCGTCGCACACCTGCTCCGCCTCGATCTTCGCCTGCCCGTACGGGCCGACGCCGATCATGGCGTCATGCTCGTAGAGCGGATGATGATCCGGCACGCCGTACACCGCCGTCGACGAGATGTGGACGACGCGCGGCACCTTGAAGTCGATGGCCGACTCGAGCACATTGCGCGTGCCGTCGATGTCGGTCGACATGATGTCTTCCGTGGAATACAGCGGCAACGCGGCCGCGCAATGCACGACGGCATCGGCGCCGTCCATCGCCCGATCCACCGCATCGCGATCGCGGATATCCCCCACGACCGCGCGGACGCGGTCCTGACAATCGGCGTAGTCGAACGGCAACAGATCGAGCGACGTGACGTCGTACCCGTGAGCGAGCAGATAACGAACGAGGTTGATACCGAGGAAACCGGACCCGCCGGTGACGAGCACTCTTGACGACATGTGTAGAGTTCAAGGGTATCAAGAGTCTGCGCGTGCCATCTCCGACCTTCTTCCTCGTGGGCGCTCCCAAAGCCGGGACGACGTCACTGTTCCATTATTTGGGGCAGCATCCGGCGATCGCGATCGCGTCGGTGAAAGAGCCGTGCTACTACGCGCCCGAGGTGCCGGTGGACGCCGACACCGACCGGTATCGGCAGTCGCGTGACGCCTACCTCTCGCTCTTCGCGCACGCCGGCGATCGGCGGGTCATTGGCGAAGGCAGCGTCGCCTACTTCAGCTCCGCGCACGCCGCGGCGGCCATCCGCGCCGCGCATGCCGACGCCAAGATTCTCGTGATGCTGCGTGATCCGGCGGATCGTCTCTTCGCGCACTACGCCGCCGCGGTGGCCGCCGGCCTGACGCGCGAGCCGTTCGCCCACTGGATCAGCGAAACGGCCGATGCCGAGGCGGCACGCACGCCGCGCTGGGGTCCCATCTGGGCCGGCTGCTACGGCACGCACCTCGCCACCTGGCGCGCGCACTTCCCGGCCGACCAGATCCACCTCTGCGACTACGCCGACTTCTCCCGTGACCCGGACGCCGTCCTCACCGGCATCTTCACGTTTCTCGGCGTGGATCCGCGCGTCCGCATCGACCACCGCGCGCGTCTGAATGTGACAACGCGCCCGCGCTTTCCGCGCGCGATCACGGCCCCGGCCCGTGCGGTGCTCGCGCGCCTCCTCCCGGCCACCGCCCTCGCGCGTGTTCGTGGCTGGGCGCGTACCCCGGCCCCCCCACACACCGACCGCGACCGAGCGCGCCAACGCTATCGCGCTGTATCGCGACGAGATCGCGTCACTTTCGGCACAGACTGGGCGCCATTACTCACACTGGCTCAGGTAGGGCCCACGCACGGCCCGCACTTCCGCATGCCGCACGCACGCGGGTGCCGTCAGATCTCGGGACCCATGCGCGTGCTCGCCGCCGCCTTCGCTGTTGTGACCCTGCTGGCC
This sequence comes from uncultured Solibacteraceae bacterium, assembly GCA_964343975.1. GTDB lineage: Bacteria > Acidobacteriota > Vicinamibacteria > Vicinamibacterales > SCN-69-37 > SCUN01. Next base: position 3,016 of record CAYFLU010000011.1, on the reverse strand, counting down.
GTCCCGGCCACGCGGGCCGCGGCGCAGCTCCTGCCCGAGCACCCGATCACCAACGCGAGTGGCACGTTCTCCCTGGGCGCCGAAGTGAGCGCGTCGCTCGCCACGGCGGCCCCTCGGGCGGCCGATCCGGCGTGCGGCTCTGCATCACGGGATCGTCGCCCGGCCCGAGCGCGTAGTCGTGCGGCACGCCGAGCGGAATCACGCGCGCGTCGATGCCGTGCGCCGCCGCCTGCTGCCGCATGAACTCGGAACACACCGTGACGTCGTGCGCCTCCGCGAGCGCCTGCTGCAGGGCGCGGCGGATGCTCCAGCGCCGTTGCAGTCCGTACGCAATGTCGGGGAGCGACACGAACTCGCCGCTGTCGGCGGTGACAATGAGCGGCAAACGCTGACTCGCGGCCACCGGCGCGGCGATGATCGCCGGCATGCCCCAGTACGCGTGCAGAAGATGCAGCCCGCCGACGCGCGCCACGGCCTCGGCAAGACGCCGACGCTCGGCAGCGCGGCGCAAGCCGGGCGGCGCGCTGACGTGTCCGAGATTGTGCACCCGCGAACCGGCCAGGTCGTATGTGTCAGGCTCAGGATCGTGGTGCAGCGCGAACACGTGCACATCGTGCGTTCGGCTGAGCCGTTCGAGGCACCACACGAGCGCGGGAATCACCCGCTCGCGCCCGCTCCGATCCAGTCCGCCGGTCACCACCCATCCCACGCGCATGCGCGTGGAAGCATCTCAAATTAAATGCGTGTCGTCATCGTCAATCCCGTGTGGGATCCGGCACATGCGACGCCGATGGCGACGCTCGCGCGCTTCACGACGCTGACCGGCTGGGCCGAGTCGGTGAAAGCGGCCGGCGCCGAGCGCGTGACCGTGGTGCAGCGCTTCCCGATCGATGCCGAGGTGCGGCACGACGTCGAGTATCTGTTCTGCGCAGACCGGCATCGGCCGTCGCCGCGCGGCGCCTGATCTCGTGCATGTGAACGGCCTGCTGTTCCCGGAACTGATCCGGAGCATTCGCGAAGGACTTCCCGAGCGTGTGGCGCTCGTCGTGCAGGACCATGGCGGCTTCGATCCGGCAGAGGCCTCGGCGCTCGTGCGCGTGTGGCTGCGTCGCGGGCTCGCTGCAAGCGACGCGATCCTCGTGGCCTCACCCGGCCAGGCGGAAGCGTTGCGTGATTCGCGCATCGCGCCGCGCGAGACGTTAATTGCCGATGTGATGGAAAGCAGCACGCCGCTGCGCGCGCTGCCGGTTGCGGACGCACGCGCCACGGCGCCGGTTCACGGCGATCCGGCTGTGCTGTGGGTCGGGCGATTGAACGACAATAAGGATCCGCTCACCGCCCTCGATGGCTTCGCGCGATTCGCGGAGGCTCACCCGGGCGCCACATTGACGATGGCGTTTCAGGGCGGGGAGTTGGCGGGCGCGGTGCGCGCACGCGTGGCGGAGGATCCGCGGCTGCGGGCGCGCGTGCAGTTGGTCGGCGAAGTGCCGCACGACCGGCTCGCGGCGTACTACTCGGCGGCGGATCTGTTCCTGCTCGGCAGCCGCCACGAAGGCAGCGGCTACGCGGCGCTCGAGGCGCTCGCGTGCGGCTGCGTGCCGGTGGTCACCGACATCGCGCCGTTCCGGGAAATTACCGGTGAGGGCGTGGCCGGCGAGCTGTGGGCGGCGGGTCGCGCGGAGGCCTGCGCGGCGGCGCTCGAGTTGGCGTGGATGCGGCCGGCCGACGAACGGCGGCGGCTGCCGCGCGAGCGGTTCGACCGGCACTTCACGTGGGAAAAGATCGGGGCGCGCGCGGTGGCGATCTATCGCGAGGTCATGGCTGCGCGCGGCCGGGCGCGCGGCGGAGCGCCAGTACACACGCTCCGCTGAGCAGCACTTCAGTCGCCACGGTCGCCCACGCCGCACCCGCGGCGCCCCATCGCGGAATCGCCATCAGGTTCATCGCGACGTTACTCAGGAACAATCCCCCACCGATCACCGCGAAGGCGCGCTGCCCCCGCCAGCCGATCAGTTGCGTCGTCAGGCCGTAGTTGAGACAGAGCAGTGGAAACGCGAAGGTGAGGATGCGGAAGAGCGGCACGGCGCCGGCGAAGGCGGCGCCGAAGGCGAGCGGCACGCCGATCGGCGCGAGCAGGTAGCCAACGACCATCGACAGGGCGCCAAACGCGGTGAGGAGCAGCGACAGCTTCCAGAGGAAGTGGCCGTCGCGTCCGCGGAACATGCGCGGCATCACCACGGCGAGGAGTGCGCCGGGGAAGAGACGCATCGCGTCGATCAGTTTGAACACGGCGCTGTATTGCGCCACGGCTTCGGCTGTCGCCCAGTGCTGCAGCAGAAACAGATCCACGCGGAAGTACAGCGCCGAGAGCAGGATGCCGGCGCCGATCGGACCGACTTCGCGGAAGAGTGCGCCGCGATCGAGCGGCGGCGCGGAGGCGTCGGCCGGCGCAAGTGCAATCAGCCACGACACGCTCACGAGGCTCGCCAGGAGCGGCGGCGCGAGCATCGCGATGGCGACCGACGTGAACGACGGCCACAGCTTCAGCAACAGCCAGGCGAGCGCGAAGCTCACCGCGCGCTGGACGAAGTTGAGCGTGGACTCGATGTCGGAGCGGTTCAGGCCGCGGTACGCGTGGTTGAAGAACTCGACGACCGAGGTGAGCTGATACGCGATGGCGATGCACGCAAACGGCGCCATGAAGCGCGCCGGCAGCCAGACGAACGACACGATGATCGTGACGAGGACACCGGCGGCGAAGGTGCGGAGACGGATGTCGAGCAGCGGCCACAACGCGCGCCCGGCATGATCGGGCGCATGCGCGACTTCACGCGCGAGGTGCAGTTGCAGACCGGCGTCGGTGGCCACCGCGATGAGCCAGCCGAGCGTGGTGGCAATCGCCATCCACGCAAACGCCTCCGTCGTGAGCGCGCGCGCCGCCAAGCCCAACACGCCCAGCACGGCCAGCTTCCCCGCGATATCTGAGCTGGCTTTCAGGGCAACAAGAGTGGACGGC
>CAYFLU010000010.1:0-35695 GCA_964343975.1 uncultured Solibacteraceae bacterium | reverse complement strand
GCCAGGATGATGATCAGCGAGCAGACCGTCGCGAGGATCGGTCTGCGGATGAAGACGTCAGAGATCACTTACTTCCCCTCCGCCGGCTTCTGCGCGGCCGCACCCGGCGCACCGGGCGGCGGGCCCGCCATCACGGGCATGCCGTCGGCGATCTTCTGGATGCCGCCCACGATCACCTTGTCGCCCGCCTTCACGCCGCTCTTCACGACGTACGCGTTGCTCACGATGTCGCCGAGTTCCACGCTCGTCTGGTGCGCCGTGAGGCCGCCTTTCTCACCGGCGGTCGCGACGTACACGAAATACTGGCCCGCCACACGCATCACCGCCGTGGTCTGCACGGTGAGCGCGGGCGAGGTCGACCACACCACGCGCGTGCGCACGAACTGATCGGTGCGCAGGCCCTTGGTGGCGCGCACGGCCGCCTTCACGAGCACCGTCTGCGTGCTGTCGTCCACGCTCGGCGCAATGAACGTCACATGCTCCGTCGTCGGCGCGCTGCCGTCGTCGGTCAGCACCTGCACCGGCAGCCCGAGCTTGAGCTTCGGCGCCTGCTGCACGGGCACCTGGATGTAGATCTCGAGGCCACCGCCCGACTCGATCGACGTGAGCTTAGTCGCGCGCGTCACGCGGTCGCCCTGGCGCACCGGAATATCACCGAGCACGCCGGCCACCGAGGCCGTGACCTTGTAGTAGCCGAGTTCGTTCTTCTGCTGCTTGATCTGCTCGTCGAGGCTCTTCAACTGCGCATCGGCCGACTGCACCGCCGCGTTCGCCGCCTCCACGTCCTGCAACGGACCGGCGCCGGCATCGAGCAGCGCCTTCGCGCGCGCCGCGCGCTGCTTGGCGAGCGACAGGTCCGACTCGCGCGCCGCACGCACCGACTGCAGGTTCGCCACGAGCGCCTGCTGCGACGTCGAGTCGATCTCGAAGAGCGGCATCCCGGCGGTCACGCGGTCACCGGCTTTCACGAGCACTTTCGTCAGGTAGCCTTCCGCCTGCGGCACCACGGTGGTCGACTGGAGCGACTTCACCGTGCTGACGAACTCCGTGATCTGATCCACGGGCTTGGCGTCGAGCGTCTGAATTTCCACCGGCATGGCCATGCCCCCGGGAGGGCCGCCCGCCGCCGGCGCCGGAGCGCCACCGCCGCACGCCGCGGCGCCGATCATCGTCACAGCCATCGCCGCACCCGCGGCGTGCCGGAATCGGACAGGAAATAGAGATAGCGCGTCCTTCACAGGGGTCATCAAATCCATCCAGATATAAAGAAGTTAGGGCCCGGCAGGCTTTGTCGAGATGTCGGGAACCTTCTAACAATACCTGACCCGTGGCCCATTGGGCCACGGGTCGTCCACTAACGGTCACTTTGACGTCGAACTGACGCCGTTACTTGAACTTGATCGAGAACCCGCCGCTCCACGTGAGATCGAACTGGGTCTTGTCGAAGGTGTACTTGTCGAAGCCGTAGGCCCAGCCCGAGCCCTCGACGAACACCGAGATGTTCGACGATGGGATCACGTAGCTCACGCCCACACCGGCCTTGCCCGCCGCCTTGGTGAAGCTGTCCTGCGACGGCGTCGTGTCGGGCTGGAACGTCACCGCGCCGCCCCCGAGGAGCAGATACGGCGTGATGCCTCCAGCCACCGGCGCGTTGAGCTTCAGCTCCGCGCCGTAGTAGTGACGGTTCAGTTTGGTGCCCGCCACGATCGAAGCCGGCAGCGCCGTGCCGGCCGTTGACGAGCGACCAAACGCGTAGGTCGCCCGCACTTCCACGTTCGGGTTGAACTGATACCCGAGCGCGCCGCCCACGTTGAACCCGGTCTTGAAGTTCGCCGTGCCGGCGTCATTGAGGTCCACCGCCGAGCTCAACCCGCCGCCCGACACCGCCAGGACCACTCCCGCCTCCGTCGATCCCGCGGGGGACGTCGAGCCGGACTGCGCGAACACGGGAGCCGCGAAGACCAGCGTGGCCACACCGTCCACGACCAAAGCACTCAGTTTGTTTGTCATGATCTGAACATACGAGACCACAACGTGGATTTACGATGATGAATTGTCCAAACTTCTTGTCTTTACGTCCTTCCTATTGATCCATAATGGGACGAACGAACATTATTAGGCGACGCACACCATGGATGTCCTGACCGACGCACTCGAAGCCATTCACGTGAAGGGTCTGCTCTCCGGGCGGATCGAACTGACCGCGCCGTGGGGACTGAGCAAGGCCCCCAAGTCGCCCGGCTTCTTCGTCGTCACGCGCGGCACTTGCTGGCTCGAGCTCGAAGGGGGCCCCGGGCCGGTGCAGATTGCCGGGGGCGACTTCGTGCTCCTGCCCCACGGACACGCCCACACGGTGCGCGATTCGCTCGATACACCGCTGACCTCGTTCGACACGGTCCTGCAGGGCTGCCCGAAGCAGCAGGGCTGTCAGCCCGGCGGCGTCTTTGCCTGGGGCGGTGGCGGTGCGCTGACGTCGATCATTGGCGGTCGCTTCGAGTTCGAAGATGGCCCGGCCAACCCGTTACTCCAGTCGCTGCCGGCGATGATTCACATTCGCGGCGATCAGGGCACGCCGCAGCCGTGGCTCGATGCGTGCCTGCAGTTCATCGCCACCGAGATGCTGTCGGGACAACCGGGCGCCTCGACAATCGTGAGCCGGCTCGCCGACATCCTCTTCGTGCAGGCGATCCGCGCGCACGTGGCGCAGAGCGGTGCCGAGGCCAAGGGCTGGCTCCGCGCCTTGTCGGATCCGCAGATCGGCCGCGCGCTCGCGCTCATTCACGAACGGCCCGGCGATCCGTGGACCGTCGAGTCGCTGGCCGAAGCGGTCGCGATGTCGCGCTCGGCGTTTGCGGCGCGCTTCAGTGAACTGGTCGAAGAACCGCCGCTCACGTATCTCACGCGGTGGCGGATGCAACGCGCCTCGCGCCTGCTCCGCGCGGGCGGCGACACGGTCGCTGCGGTCGCCGCCAAGGTCGGCTACGACGCCGAGGCCGCCTTCAGCAAAGCCTTCAAACGTTGGATGGGCCTGGCGCCCGGCGCCTTCCGCCGCGACGGCATGGCGCTCGCGCGCTAACCGCCGGCTCATCGAGCCGGTGTAATGTCTCAAGCATGAGATCCGCGCTCACGCTCCTCGCCGCGCTGGCGCTGGCGGCCACGACCCCGCTCGCCGCCCGTCAGGGCCGGCTCGACGCGATGTCGCTCATGACGACCCCCACGCTGCTGATCAACGGCACGCGGCAGGTCTCACAGGGCACGGGCTTTCTCTACGCGACCACCAAACCGAACGGCACCGACATCGACATGGTCTTCCTCGTGACCAACTACCACGTGGTCACCGGCAACGATCCGATGTCGAATGCGCGCCCGCAGGGCGATCGCCTGCAGTTCTACTTCCACGCGTCGCGCGAAGATCCGGCCAACTACTTTCCGGTGAACATCCCGCTCTACACGAAGAACAACGAGCCGATCTGGATCCAGAACCGTCAGATTCCGGAAGCCGATGTCGTGCTCGTGCCGCTCGTGCCGCAGCTCTACGACGGCAAGGGCCAGCTCTCCGCATTCTCCGAAGCGCACACGATGATCGACATGCGCGTGCGCCCCTCGTCACAGGCCGTGCTGCTCGGTTATCCCTACGGCTTCTTCGACACGCGCAACTTCCTGCCGGTCTGGAAGACCGGGCATCTGGCCACCGAACCCGATGTCGACTTCCAGGGGCAGCCGGTGTTCCTGCTCGATGTCTCGGCGTTCCCCGGCATGTCGGGTGCGCCGGCCGTCGGCGTGGCCAACGGCGTGTACGAATCCGAAGGTGGCGGGATGTTGACCGGCAATCAGCGCAAGCTGCTCGGCATCTTCTCGGCCATGCGCACCGTGCGCCCGCGCAGCGACAACAACGCCTACGGCGAACCGGTCACACCGATGCCCGGCGATTCACTGCAGTTAGGTTATGTGTGGAAGGCGCAGCTGATCGTGGACATCGCCAAGACGTTCAACCGCGCGGAGTGGGAAGAGCGGATCTGGAAGAACCGGCGGTAACGCAACGGACCGGAGCCGGCCCGTCGCGTCACCGCCATATGTGTACCCCGCGTTAGTGGCGGATGCGGCCCGACTGCACGTTGCCGCCCGCCAGATCCCCGCTGGCCTGCGCGACGATCGCGCCTGCGCCATCACGAATCACGATCGAGATCGACTCGCGGTGCCGGCCCGGTTCGCCCGAGTCCTGCGCCCGCACTTCATACGTGTAGCCGGCTCGACCGTTCCACACGCCCGTCCCCGTGAAGAGCACCGTGTCGACCTGCGGCCGCGGCGCACGCCCCGGACGAATCGTCGGATCGTCACTGAACGTCACGAACGTGACGCCCGTGGAACGGAACGTCGCGTCCTGCGGCGTGACCGTCTGCGGCCGGCCGCGATTGTCGAGCACCACGCGCTTCGCGTAGTTGATCTCGAGCGAGAAACGGCCGCGCTCGCCGCTCGCCTGCTCGCGGACCGTGAAGTCGAAGTGGTAGCGGTCATCGCCGTTCTTCACCACGCCCTCGCCGGTCATCGAGCCCGGCGTCGTGACGTCGTTCACCGTCACCGTGAATGACGCCGTGGCCGTGCGCGTGTAGCTGTCGGTCGCCGTGCACGTCACCGTCGTGGTGCCGATCGGGAACGTGGCGCCCGAGGCCGGTGCGCACGACACCGGCACCGACACGCTGTTGAAATCGCGCGCGGTCGGCTTCACATACGTCACCGACGCGCCGGCCGCGCTCGTGGCGGTTGTCGTGATGTTGGCCGGCACATTCGAGAACGTCGGCGGCGCCACCGGCGTGCACGACGTCGCGCCGACGCCCGAGGTCGTACCGACCGGGCACGCGGTTGCGAACGCGGCACCAGCTGTGGGCACGTAGAAGCCCGCCGGCGACGGCTTGCAGCTCGCGGCCGCCGACTGATCCTGATAGCTGCCCGCCGGGCAGAGCTGCGCGGTGGCAGCGCCCGTCGACGACACGAATGAGCCGGGCTGCGCCGGCAGGCACGACGACTGGCCGGCGTTCGGCTGATAGAAGCCGATCGGACACGACTGCGCGGCCGCGGCACCGGCGATCGCCACGAAGGTGCCGGCGGGCGCCTGCGTGCAGATCGTCGCGCCCGCGTGATCAGAGAACGTGCCGATCGGACACGTCTGCGCGACGGCGGCGCCGGCCGTGCTCACGAACGATCCCGGCTGCGCCGGCTTACATGACGCCGCCGCCGTGCCGTCCTGATACGAACCGGGTGTGCAGGGCGTGGCCGCCGATGCGCCCGTCGACGACACGAACGTCCCCGGCTGCGCCGGCAGGCACTGGTTCGCGCCGTCCGCCGGCTGGTAGTAGCCAATCGGACAACTGACCGGCGCGGGCGCGTTGTCGGTGTTGGTGTACGAACCCGCCGGCGTGAAGGCACACACCGCATCGCTTGTCGCCGTGGCCGGCGTCGCCACGTACTGGCCGGCGTGACACACCGTCACCGCCGCGCACGTCGCGTCATGCGTCGATGTCGCGGGCGACACCTGATACTGCCCGACGCTGCACACGGTCGCCGCGTTGCACGACGCCGCACCCGCCGCGTTCGAGAACGTGCCGACCGGGCACGCGTTCTGCGCGGCCGCACCGGTGACGCCGACGAAGAAACCCGGATCCGCGGCGAGGCAGCTCGTCTGCCCCGCCTGCGGCTGATACGTGCCCAGCGGACACACCTGCGCCTGCACCGCGCCGGGCAGCGGCGAGAACGTGCCCGGCTGCGCGGTCAGGCAGTGCGACTGCCCCGTGTTCGGCTGATGTTCACCGGCCGGACACAACGTCGCGTGCGTCGCCCCCGGACCCCCGCCAGGACCCGCCGCAAACGAACCGGCCGGCGACGCGGTGCAGAGCACGGCACCGGTGTGATCCGAGTAGGTGCCGGGCGCGCACGGCGGCGCCACGGTCGCCCCGGTCGTCGATACATGCGAGCCGATGGGCGCGATCAGGCACGACGTCTGTCCGGAGTTCGGCTGGAACGTGCCGAGCGCGCACGCCGTCGGCGCGAGTTGGTTGTCCGTATCGGTGTAGGAGCCCGCCGGTGCGTCCGCGCAGATCGCGTCGTTCACACCCGACGCCGGCACCGCAACGTACTGACCCGCATGACACACCGAGGCGGCCTGACACGACGTCGCCCCCGGCTGATTCGAGAAGGTGCCCACCGGACACGCCTGCTGCACCGCAGACCCCGAGAACGGCACCGCGTATCCCGCGTCCGCGAGGATGCACGTGCTCGCGCCGGCGCTGGGCTGATAGCTGCCCGGCGCGCACGCCGTCGCGGACACCGCGCCTGTGGTGTCGACAAACGTGCCGGGCGTCGCAAGCTGGCACTGTGCCGCCCCGGCAATCGCCGAGAACGTGCCGATCGGGCAGGCCGTCTCCGAGGTCGCGCCCGGCTGATCAACGTAGTGCCCGGGGCTCGCAAACGTGCACGTGAGGTCATTCGGCGACGCGAGATACGACCCCACCTGACACACCGGAATACCGCCCGTGCACGGACCGTTCGGCGCAACCTTCCACGGATGGAACGAGACCTGCGCGCTCGTATACGCGCCCGTGCCCGGACCGTTCTGCACGACATTCAGGCCCGACACCGTCAAGAGGTTCGGCCCGCTCGCATCGCCCCACCAGTTGCACGAGGCCACCACCGCGCCCGGCAACTGCGCCTGCAGCATCGCCGTGCTCAAGCTCACACCGAAGGCGACGCCATCAAACGTGTTGTTCGACACGGTCGACGACGCAAACCCACCGTTCGCTTCGAAATACACGGCGATCGCATCCGGCAGGGGCAACGGATTCTGATCGATCACGTTGCTGATCGCATTGCCAGTCACGACCGCACCGGGCGTGTCGGCTTCGAGACCGATCGCGTGCGCCCACCCCGTCGTCGCGCCGATCGTCGTGCCGCCCGTGAGACCGCTGATCGTGTTGTCCGCAATCGTGACCTGCGTATACCCGCGCGTCGGTCCGACGACGTTGGCGCCGTTGTTCACGATCACGCCATACGCACCCTTCGTGCCGCTCGAGACGCCGGCGATCGTGTTGTCGTGAATGCTGATGCCCGTGCTGGGGTTGGTCGAGAGGCTGTCGCCGATCAACACGCCCGACGCGCTCGCCGCCGCGGCGCTGATCGCGCTGATGGCGTTGTGGTCGATCGTGACGTTGTCGGGACCGTTCTCGAGGTAGATCGCATGCGCGGTGTTGTTCGTGCCCGTCGCCGCGAGGTGCCCGATGATCGTATTCGTGATGTGCGCGCCCGTGCCCGCCGTCTTCACGAGCACGCCCTGCAGCGACCCGGCGCCGCTGTTGCTGATCGACACGCCGTCGATCGTGACCGCCGATGCGTTGATGGTGACCAGCCCGGCAATCGCCGTTTCCGTGCCGCTGCGGCCGGGGCGCGGATCGATGCCCGCCATCGCACCGGCGATCGTGACGCTGCGCGTAATCGACACCGCACCGGTGTACGTGCCGCCCGCCACATGCACCGTGCCGCCCGTGAGCACCTGCGCCAGCGCCGCGCCGATCGTCTTCTTCGCCGACGACGGCGTGTCGCCGCCGAAGGCGTCGTTGCCCGTCGACGCATTCACATAGCAATCCGTCGTGCAGCCGGTTTCCGGCTCGAAATCGAAGGTCGTGTCCGCGCCGTTCACGCCAACGGTGAGCGCGTCCGCATTGCCGTCAAAGCCGAGCCAGTTGCTGCCGGCCTTGAGGAGCAGCGCGCCGGAAATCTGCGCCGACGGAAACGCCGTGAGGATGTCGTTCCACGTGCACGGGCTGCTCTGCGGGCAGAGGCCGTTCGAGCCGGCCGCCGACGTCTTCGACGCCCACCACTTCCCAGCGAGCGGGAACCAGGTCTGCCAGCCGCTGCCGACCGTCACCGCGCCGTTCTGATACGGCTCGAAGACGAGCCGGCCGCCGTACGCGGAATCGGTCGGACGGTACTTGATGTCGAACTGCAGCGCCGGCGCCAGCGTCGGCCCAGGCTGGAACGAGGCGTAGCTCAACGACGTGAGGCTCGTGAGCGGCGTGCCCACGTAGTTCACCGTCGCGATCGCCGCCATTCCGTTCGTCCCGCTGGTCGCCGTCAGCGGACCGAGACGCACACTGCCGCTCCCCGCGGGCGCACCGACGGGCCCTGCCACGAGCGATGCCGGCCCCCCCAGCGCATTCGTCGCATCGTCGTAGAAGAACCAACCGTTCATCGCCGACGGCTTCACGACGACGGTGGCCGCCGTGGCGGCCGCACGCAGGGACATTCCAGAATGAACGAGGGACGCCGCCAACAGGACGAAGAGGCTGGCAGAGCGCAGACGATGGCGCAGCATGGATTCTCCAGACACGTGTGGAATCGCCGCCGGACTCCAGATCCGGCGGCCGTGCTGGGGAAGCCGAGAGAGATTACCTAATCAGTGTGACACTCGCAAGACGGGTCATTCGCCCCGAAGGGCGGTGGTCGGGTCCACGCGCGACGCCCGCCAGGCGGGCACGGCGCCGGCCATCGCGCCGATCGCCAGGAGGGTCGCGGTGGCCAGCGTGAGGAGCCACGGATCGCGGGCCGAGAGCCCGAACACGAACGACCGGAGGGCACCGAGCGCCGGCCACGCCAGGGCGAGCCCCACCACTGCGCCGAGCACGACGAGTTGGAGGGTCTCGCGCAGCACGAGCCAGCGGATGCCGGCCGGCGAGGCGCCGAGCGCGAGCCGCACGCCGAGCTCGCGCGTGCGCCGCGCCACCGAGTACGACACGGTGCCGTAGAGGCCGAGCGTCGCGACGAGCACGGCGATCGCGCCAAAGACGGACGAGAGGCGCGAGATCAGACGCTCGCTTGCCACCGTGCGCTCGGTGAGTTCGCGCAGCGTCACCACTTCGCGCACCGCCAGGTTCGGATCGGCGGCCGCGATCGCGCGGCGCACTGCGGTCTGGAGCGCCGCTGGATCGCCGGTCACCCGCACATAGAGCATGCGCAACGCCTCATCGGGTTGCTGGAGCATCGGCAAATACGCCATCGGCGGAATGGACCGGCGCGGACCGTCGAGGCGCGTATCGGCGACCACGCCGACCACTTCGATTTCGAAGTTGCCGGAGCCCGTGTCGAAGCGACTGCCGATCGGCTCGCCCGTGAGGAACTTGCGGACAAAGGCCTCGTTCACCACGGCCACGGCCGGCGCGCCGGTGCGATCCCGATCGGTGAACCCGCGACCGCGCACGATGTGCATGCCGGTGGCCTCGAAGTAGTTGGCCGACACGGTGTCCATGCGCGACACATCGTTCGTGCCGATCGCGCTCTGGCGGCCCTTGATCTGCACACCGCTCGTGCGCGCCGACCCGCTCGTGAGTCCGGTCAGCGCGAGCGCGACGGCTCGCGCGCCCGGCACACGGCCGGCCTCCGTCGACAGACGCTCGAAGAGCGCCGGAAACTGCGCAGGCAGATAGCCGGCCATGATCGGATCAAAGCGCGCGGCCACGAGTTGCTCGCGCGCGAACCCGGGATCGAGCGCAAGCAGATTGCGGAACGACGCCACGAACACGATGCCGGCCACGAGGAGCACGAGCGAGACGGCGACTTGCGCCACGACCAGCACCCGACCGAACGGCAGGGCGCCGTGACGGCCGGCATCGCCCACCGTGCGGCCCGCGGTGCGCAGCGCGTCGAACGGATCGGTGCGGGCCACGCGCAGCGCCGGCAGCAGACCGAAGAGCACGCCGGTCAGCACCGACGCCAGCAGCGCGAACCCGAGTAACCGCCAGTCGAGCGGCAGTTCATAGGGCACGGTCGTCGTGCGCGACTCGGCGAGTCGCACGAGCGCCACACCACCCGCCCGCGCGAGCGCGATGCCGACGATCCCGCCGATGAGCGACAACAGCAGCGACTCGGCGAGGAGCTGCCGCACGAGCCGGCCGCGGCCAGCGCCCACCGACAAGCGCACGGCGAATTCCTGGCCGCGTGCCGCGCTGCGCGCCATCAGCAAGTTCGCGAGATTCGCACACGCGACGAGCAGCACGAGCGCCACGGTGACCCAGAGCATCCACAGCGCGCCGCTGAACTGCTCGCGCGTATCGGACAGACCGCGCCCGGCCGGATCGAGGCGCAGGTGCTGGCGCAGCACGAAGGCGCGACGCTCGGCATTCTGAATGGTCGCCGCGCGCGCTTCGAGTTGCTGACGGAACACGACGTCGAGCTGCGCCTGCAGGTCGGCGGCATCGCGACGTTGCCGCCCCACCGTCGTGAGCCACGACACCTCCGCCTGCGGCAACCACGGCTTCTCGTCGTCGGCATTGTCCATGCTGGCATTGCCGCGATAGCGCAGCGGGTCCTGCAGCGTCACGGGCAGCCACACGTCGACGGGCACACCGACCTGCGTGCCCGAGAAGCCGGCGCCTGCGACACCGATCACGGTCACGGGCAGGCCGTTCACCACGAGCGAGCGCCCGACCACATCTGGGGCGCCACCGAACTGCCGCTGCCAAAATCCTTCACTGATGACAGCCGCCGCCGGCGCGTTGATCGTGCGCGTGTCGTCGTCGACAAACACGCGGCCCTGCATCGGCGTCACGCCGAGCAGGGAGAACCAGTTGCCCGACACGAGCTGACCGGCAATCAGCGTGGCGGTGCCGTCGGTGCCCACGGTCTGCATGCGGGTCACCGGCGTCATCGCGGCGAGTTGGCGTCCGGGCGTCGCGTCGCGGAGGAGGCCGTAGAGCGGCCACGAGAATCGTGACTCGTCTTCGTCGAGGCCCACACGGCTGAGCACCACGAGTTCGGAGGGGCTCTTCACCGGCAACTGACGCAGTACGATCGCGTCGAGCACGCTGAATACGGCGGCGTTGGCGCCGATGCCGAGACCGAGCGAGAGGATCGCGGCGAGCGCGAAGCCCGGGCTCCGGCGCATCATGCGCACGGCGTAGCGCACGTCGGCGCCGAGGTCCTCGAGCCAGCGCAGGCCGCGCGCCTCGCGCGTCGTCTCGCGGATCGGCGTCATGCCGCCGAATTCGGCGAGGGCGCGGCGGCGCGCCTCGGCTGGATCCGCGCCGCCGCGCACGAGATCCTGCACGCGGCTATCGATGTGAAACTGCAACTCGCGATCGAGATCGCGATCGAGACGATCGCGGCGAAAGAGACGCGTCCACCAGCTCATACGTCCGCCTCCGTGATGGCCAGAATCAGCGCGATGCCTTCGGCCAACCGCTTCCAGTCGGCGATCTCGTGCTCGAGTTGGCGGCGGCCCTGACGCGTGAGGGCGTAGAACTTGGCCTCGCGCCCCGTGTCGGTCTGATCCCATTCCGCGGCCAGCCAGCCCTTCTGCTCCAGCCGATGGAGCGCCGGATACAGCGAGCCCTGCGGCACTTGCAGCAGCGCGCGCGACGACAGGTTGATGCGCTGGGCGATGGCGTAGCCGTGCAGCTTCTCGAGCGAGAGCGTCTTGAGGATGAGCAGGTCGAGCGTGCCCTGCAGCAGGTCGGACTTGGCGATCACTGGCATGCCTAGCCACTCTACCTATGCGATAGGTAGAGTGGCTAGGCGTGCCGAAAACGGACAGCTACTTCAGCCAGACGGCCATGTCGCCGCGGCCGCGATTGGCCCAGGCGAAGTACGGCACGCCGACGATCGTGCGGGCGCCGACCTTCGCGGCGATCGTCGTCACGCCGCCGAGCAGGTCCTTCTGGTGCGCGGCGGTGAACTGCGCGCTGTCCGGCAGCGTGATGTCGAGCGCGGCGCCGCCATTGTCGACGCCCTCGAAGGCGTACACGATCGGGCCGCGCATGATGGCGTGTTTGCCGGCGTCTTCTTTGAGGTTGGCATTCGCCACCACGCGGCGCACGGGCATCGCAAACTCGACCGACGCCACGCCAGCCTTCTGCGCCGCCTGCACCTTCAGCTGACTCCAGCCACCAGACTTCGCGGCCGGCGCGTCGGTGAACTTGTAGAGGTCCGTGGCAAACGGCCCGGCCCCGGTCCAGCCCGGCATGCGCGTGTTGATCACGACGGTCGTCGCCTTGTCAGACGTCACCGACAGCGTGACCTTGCCGTCCCACGGGTAGTTGGTCGTCTGCTTCACATGCACCTTCGCGCCGTTGAGCGTGACGTCCGCTTCGCTGTCCACATACAGATTCACGAAGAGCTCATTGCCGCGCGTGCTGTAGATGAGGCCGGGCAGCTGCGCGATCAGGCGCGCGAGGTTCGCCGGGCAGCAGGCGACATCGAAGTACGGGCTGCGCCGGTCACCGGCCACCGCCGAGGTGGTCGTTGCGTCGCCACGGCGGCCGACGCCGGCCGCCGCCTCGAGCGGATTCTGGTAGAAGAACGTGTCGCCCTTCACCGAGACGCCCGACAGCAGGCCGTTGTAGAGCGTCTGCTCGAACGCGTCGAGATACTTCGCGTCGCCGCTCTTCAGGAACATCCGGTGATTCCAGAGAATGCCACCGACCGACGCGCAGGTCTCGGTGTAGGCCGTGCGGTTCGGCAGCTGATACGCGTCGCCGAACGCCTCCGTGCCGCCCACCGAGCCGAGGCCGCCGGTGACATACGCGCGCTTCGAGTACACATCCTGCCAGATCGCATCGATCGCCGCGTTGTAGGCGGCGTCGTTCGCCATACCGGCCATGTCGGCCATCGCGCTATAGACGTAGACGCCGCGCACGGCATGGCCCTCGCCGATCGTCTGCTGCGTGAGCGGCTTGTCGTCCTGGCGGTACGGCCGGTCGTTGTAGAGCTTCCAGCTGGCCTCGGTGTAGTCCTTCGACGCGGTGTGATTGGTGCCGCGCGTGTCGAGGAAGAACTTCGCGAGATCGAAGTAGCGCCGATCCTTCGTCACGGCGTAGAGCCGCACGAGCGCCATCTCGACGATCTCATGGCCGGGCGCATCGACGCGCGCTGTCGGACCGAACACGCTCCGCAGCAGATCGGCATTCTTCTTCGCGACGTCGAGCAGATTCGACTTCCCCGTCGCGATGAAGTGCGTGACCGCCGCGTCGATCAGATGGCCCGAGTTGTAGGTCTCGTGGCTGCCGGTGTTCTCGTATTCCCACCGCTCCGTGCCGACGCCCGCCGCCGGCTTCTGCGGATTGATCGTGCGCGCCGGAAACAGATAGCCGTCGGGCTGCTGCGCCTTCGCGATGATGGCGACCAGATCGTCGATCTTCTTCGACAGCGCCGGATCCGGACGATCGATCAACGAGAACGCCGCCGCTTCGATGACCTTGTAGACGTCCGTGTCGTTGAAGCGCCGGCCCTGATAGTCGCCCGGCATCAGCCCCGCGCCCTTGCGCAGGTTGTCGGTGCGGCCGGTCTTCTCGTTCTGATCGAAGATGTGCGGAATCGTGACGGACGTGTTCACGTCCATCTTCTGGCGCCAGAACCCGCCGGTGACCTTCACCTGCATCGCCGGCACCGCCGTGATCGGGTAGGTGCCGATCGTCGGCGCCTGCGCAAATACCACGGTCGACAGAATGAACAACCCGGCAATGATCCTCATGTCTTTCTCCTGGCGAACTTGAGGCCCGACCAGATCTCGCTGATCGCGCACACTTTGTAGTCGACGAGGCCGATCGGCAGGCACACGTCGCGAAACACATCCTCGGTCAGGTCGGTCTTGATCCCCGACGCCTTCTTGGCCCACGCGCCCCACAACCCGCCGCCCGGCGCCATGCGTTGCTCGATCGCCTTCGCGCGCGAGGCGAGATCTTTCGCCGAAGCCGGCCACCACAGAATGAGATGCGCCTTGGCCGTGCCGCCGCGCACAAGCGTCACGTCATCGGGCAGCCCCACGAGGAGACGCTCGAACTGCTCCGGCGCGCCCACGAGCGCGACCGTCATGCCGCTCTTGATCCCGAGTTTCTTCACGAGCGGCGTTCCCGAGTATCCGGCCTGTGCCATCGCTACCGCACCTTCGCGCGACGCAACATCCGCGCGAGCAGCCCGGGCGCGATGCGCTGCAACCAGATCGCGCGTCGCTCGGGGCCTGCAATGTACACCTCACGACGCCGCGCCGCGATGGCGGCAATGGCCTGTTCGGCGAATCGATCCGCCGATAAGCCGTGCGCCTGCGCGGCATCCATCGTGCCGAGCGGCGACCCGTCGCCGGTGAGCGCGTTCACCGACACCTCGGTGCGCACAAAGCCCGGACACAGGAGCGTGATCGACACGTGCTCCGGCAGTTCCGCGCGCAGTGAGTCGAAGAAGCCATGAAGCGCGTGCTTCGAAGCCGCATAGCCCGACCGGTACGGCGAGCCGATCACACCGACGAGGCTACTGACGACGGCGATGCGCGCCTCGGGTTGGGCGACGAGCGCCGGCAAGAGCGCCTTCGTCATCGCCACATTCGCCAGATAGTTCACGCGCATCAAGCGCTCGTCGACCGACACGGCGGTCTCCATCGCCAGCGAGCGCTGGCTCAGCCCGCCATTGAGCACGACGACGTCGAGGCCGCCAAGGGTGTCGAGGGCCTGACGCGCCGCGACGGTAGCGCCATCCACATCATCCTGATCGAGCGTGACGATGCGCATTCGGTCAGGATCCGGGCACGACAGGCGCACCGCGTCGAGCGCCTCACGCCGCCGCGCCGACAGCACAAGTTCTGCGCCGGCCCGCGCGTAGGCCTGGGCCATCGCACGACCGATCCCGGACGACGCGCCGGTGATCCACACTCGCATGGGTCCTCAGACTACATGAAGGCTCGCCATCATGCGTCGCCGAATAGGCGCATCGGCGCCGGGACGAATGGCTATCATGGAAGCGCCCCTCGTGTTGACGCGCGCTGCTTCGTGGTTGCTCTGGATCGTCCTGGCGATGACCGCCGCGGACTCGGCCTCGATCTTTGCCCGCCAAGCCCCGTACATGGTCGTGTCGGTCGATGCCCGGAAGCCCGTGCCCGTGCGCACGATCAACGGCGTCGAGATGATCGCACTTGATCAAGCGGCGCCGGTCTTCGGGATGGCGCTGCGGGAAGATGCGCTTGCCGGCGCGCTCAGCGTCTCCACGGCGCGACAGACGATCCTGCTCACGGCCGGCCAGCCGGCCGTGTCGATCGCGGGCCGCATCGTGTCGCTCTCGAGCGCGGTCGCGAAAGAGGGCCGCAGCTGGTACGTCCCGCTCGACTTCTTCACGCGCGCGCTCGCACCGGCGGCCGGGCTCAAGATCGAGTGGCGCGCGGCGTCGCGCGCGTTCATCCTCGGCGACGTGAAATGGCCGCAGGTCTCGGTGCGCCTCGAACGGCAGGGCGCCGGCGTGCGTGTGAGCGGCGATGTGCAACCGGCCACCGCATTCCGCTTGTCGCGCGAAGGCAACAAGGTGATCGCGCGCCTCGACGCGACCGCGCTCGACTTCTCGCTCGCCGGCGCGGCGGCCGGCGAACTCGTGGCGTCCGTTCGCGCGGACGGCGCCGCGATCGTGATCGATCTGGGTCGCTCAGCCGCCATCGTCCGTCCGGCAGATGACGGCAGCACGCATTTCACCGTCGACGTCGCACCGACGCCGCGGCCGGGGCAGGCCGAACCGCCGCCGGACGTGCGGGAGAACGGCATCAAGGTCGTGGCGATCGACGCCGGCCATGGCGGTGAGGACGCCGGCGCGAAATCCGCGGACGGCGCCGCCGAAAAGGACATCACGCTCGCGCTCGCGCGCAAGCTCAAGACCGCGATCGAGAGCAAACTCGGCTTGCGTGTGGTGATGACGCGCGACGGCGACGACACGCTGCCGCTCGACCGGCGCACCGCTCTCATCAACAACAGCCAGAGCGATGTGGTGATCAGCCTGCACGCCGACGCCGCGTTCCGCCCCACGGTGGCCGGCGCGCGCGTTCTCACGCTGGCGCCCGACGACTACCAGCGGCGGCTCCCCGCCGGCGGTGCGCCCGCCGTGTCGGTGCCGGTGGCCGGGGGCGGCACGCGCACGCTCGACATCGTGCCGTGGGATCTCGCGCAGCTGCCGCACGTCGCGCAGTCGACGGCCTTCGCGCAGGCCGTGGAGGCGCGCTTGCGGGAACACAGCGTGCCGATGCGCGCCACCGCGCAGGATGCGCTGCCGTTGCGCCTCCTCGCCGGCGCGAACATGCCGGCGATCCTGCTCGAAGCCGGCGTCCTGACCAATGCCGATGACGCCGCGGCGCTCGCAGCCGCCGATCGCCCCACCGCCATCGTCGACGCGCTGATCGCGGCGCTCACGGATCTCCGGCGCAGCGCGACGAGAGGCGGTGGCCAGTGAGCGAGCGCTATCCGTCATTCCGGCCGACGCCAGGACCACGTGGTGAGCGCACCGCGCGCCCCGCGACTCCGCCGCCCCCGCCCCCGTCGCGGTCCGGCGTGTGGGAGGTGATTGGCGTCATCGCGGCCGGTCTCGTCGTGGGTCTGGCAATCGTGTATCTCGTGCTGCCGCGCTGGCTCGGCACCGGCACGAGCCCCGCGCCGACGGCCACCACCGCACCGGCCGCGGCCGCCGCCGACACACGTCCGCAAGCGATCACGCTCTTATATGTGAGCGAGGACGGCGCGGCGCTCGTGCCGGTGTCACGTGAGGTGCCGCTGCCGCTCGCGCCCGTCGATCAGGCGCGCACGATTCTCGCGGCGCAGTTGGCGCCGGCACCGGCCGGTCAGGTCTCCGCGGTCCCGGCCGGCGTGTCCGTCCGTGCCGTGTTCCTCACGCCGAGCGGTGATGCCTACGTCGACCTCAGCCGTGAGATCATCACTGGGCATCCCGGCGGTTCACTGAATGAAGCGTTGACGGTGTACACGCTGGTGAACGCGCTGACGACCAACCTTCACGTCACGAGCGTGCAGTTGCTCGTGGACGGCAAGCCGATCGACACGCTCGCCGGCCATCTCGATCTTCGACAGCCCCTCGCCGCAGGCACGCGGTGGATACAGAAAGGACCGTAGTTCGCTCATGACTCGTCTCGACGCCCGCGCGACCGATGCTCTCCGGCCGACGCGCCTCACGCCCAACTACCTGCTCCACCCGGAAGGCTCGGTGCTGATCGAAGCCGGCAAGACCAAGGTGATCTGCACGGCCACGATCGACGAGAAGGTGCCGCCGTTCCTGCGCGGCACGGGCAAGGGCTGGGTCACGGCGGAGTACGGCATGTTGCCGCGCGCGACCAACACGCGCATGCAGCGCGAGGCGGCGCAGGGCAAGGTCGGCGGCCGCACGCAGGAAATCCAGCGCCTGATCGGCCGGTCGCTTCGCGCGGTGACCGATCTCAAGGCCCTCGGCGAGCGTCAGGTCATCGTCGATTGCGACGTCATCCAGGCGGACGGCGGCACGCGCACGGCCGCGATCACGGGCGGCTTCGTCGCGCTCGTGCTCGCGCTCGAGAAGCTGCGCGAGCAGCGGTCGCTACCGAAGCTGCCGATCACGAACTACGTCGCCGCGACGAGCGTGGGCGTGGTGGACGCGACGCCGCTGCTCGATCTCGCGTACGACGAAGACTCGCGCGCCGAAGTGGACATGAACATCATCAAGACGAGCGATGGCCGCTTCATCGAACTGCAGGGCACGGCAGAACAGGAGCCGTTTTCGCGCATCATCCTCGACGCGCTCGTCGGCCTCGCCGAGAAGGGCATCACGCAGCTCATCGAGAAGCAGCGCGAGATCTGCGGTCCCATCCTGAAGTTCTAGAACGACTCCCGAAGGGCCGCGTCGATGGCGGCCGGCACGCGGGTCGGCGCAGCCGTCAGGTCGGTCATGCTCGTGGCCAGAACCTCGGCGTGCGGGTCGTTGCCGGCCAGCGCGCGCCACACTTCCGAATCCGACTCGACACGTGACGACGCCTCGGTGACGTCACGTTCCAGCTGCGCCCAGGCGCCGCCGGGCAGATGGCGGCGTTCGATGCGGTGTTCCCCGCGCCACAACACCGCGCAGTAGCGCGCCGCCGGCGCAATCGCGCCTTTCCCGGTGCGACCCAATGCACTCACATCGTAGAAGCGAACAATCACGACGGCAGAATGAAGCAAGGAAGAAGGAAGAAGCAACACGTAAGAAGTAAAAGTGGAAAGGGGGAAGTCGAAAGTGGGTTGGCGCTTGTGACGTGCGCCTTCCCACTTCAACTTCCCCCGTGTTGCTTCTTACTTCGAACTTGCGCGTGCCTTTACTTGATGGTCCGCGTTTCCCAGCAGCCGATGAGCGGCAGCTGCCACGGATCATTCTCGTAGTCGAACTTCACGTAACCGCCGACCGGGCCGGCGGCGCCGCCGCGACCGCCGAGCGCGCCGGCCGCACCGGCCGCGCCGCGGGTGCGCTGCGCCTTCGGATCCAACGTCTCGTCGATCTGGTCGCGCGCATCTTCGAGGTGACGCTTCGTGGCCACATCGGTGGCCGCCGGAATCGCCGCCACGATCTGCGTCCGCAGACCGCGCAGTTCCCCCTTGATGATCGCCCGCAGTTCGTCGCTCAGCGTGCCCGCGCCGTTCAGACGGTTGTCGAGCACATCGAGGTACACGCGCTGCGTGTTGCGGCGGAACGTGTCGATCGGCTTGGCCGGCGTGGCCAGTTCGGCGAACACGCCCTTGCGGACGTCGGCGAGCAGCTGCGTCGGCGAATACGCATTCGCGTCAAGCGCCACCTGCTCCACCATGCGGTCCATACGGGCCGACTGCAGGAGCGAGTTCATCACCGAGTTCTGCGCCGTGCGCATCCGGTTGATCACGCCCGTCGGTTCGATGCGGCGGAGAATGTCCGGCTTCAGCATGAACTGGGGCACCTTGAACGCGTTGTCGAGGAGGAACTGCACGGCCTCCGCCTGACGCGCGCGCGGCATGGTCGTGTAGAGCACGCCCTGCTGGCCGATGTGCTTCTGCTGCGACTCGACGGCACCGACGACCTGCGTGACGTGGTTCATCTCGGTCGTCCACTGGCTCATGAGCCGGCCGTAGAGCTCCGAGAGGTCTTCGTACGGCTCACCGGTCTTCGTCGACGTCGCCGTCAGCAACATGTCCGACGCGCGGGAGAGGTTCTTCAGGCCGAGGCCCGTCGCCTTCACCGCGTCGGCATCGCCGACCGCTTCCGTGTTGTTGCCCGGATCGCCCGCGCCGTTGGCGGTCGAGAACCGCAGGTACGGCTTGGTGTCCTGCTCGCGCGCCCACTGGTCGAGCGTCTTCTGCTCGTCTTCCGGCGACTTCGCGCTCGGAATCGGCGCGTAGCCCCAGTGCGTCGCCCACTTGTCGTACGGGCCGATCTTCGGGACGAGGTCTTCGATCGCGATGCCGTCTTCCGGCTGCGCGACGTAGTTGAAGCGCGAGTAGTCCATCAGGGTCGGCGTGTGACCGTTTTCCTTGACCCAGTTCTTGTCGCGCACCTGCGCGAGCGTGTACTCGCTGCTGGCCTTCATGTTGTGCTGGAAGCCGAGCGTGTGACCGACTTCGTGCGCCACGACGTACTCGATCAGACGGCCCATGAGGTCATCGGGCAACGGCAGCGTCTTCGCGCGCGGATCGAGCGGACCGACCTGCGTCCAGTACCAGTCGCGCGAGAGGTTCATGACGTTGTGGTAGAAGTTCACGTCCGCTTCGAGAATCTCGCCGCTGCGCGGGTCGCTCACGTGCGGGCCGTTGGCGTTCTCGGTCGTCGACGGCAGCCACCGGATCACCGAGTAGCGCACGTCCTCCGGACTCCAGTCGGGATCTTCCGTCTTCGAGGGCGCTTCCTTCGCGACGATGCCGTTCTTGAAGCCGGCGGCCTCGAACGCGACCTGCCACTCCTCGATGCCCTTCTTGATCCACGGGATCCACTTCTTCGGCGTCGCCGGATCCACGTAGTACGTGATCGGCTTGACCGGCTCGGAGATCGCCGCGTTCGGGTCCTTCTTTTCGAGGCGGTACCGCGCGATGTAGGTGCGCGTCACCGACTTGTGCTCGGTCGTGCCGTAGTCGGTCATCGAGTTCGTGAAGTAGCCCACGCGCTCGTCGAACAGACGCGGCATCATCGGCTTCTCCGGCAGCTTGATCATCGAGTAGAACGCGAGGACCGTGCCGCTGTTGCCGCGCATGCCCGCGCCGCCGCGCGCCCCGCCAGCCGCACCAGCCGTGTCGAGGGGCGCCGTGTAGGTCTGCGTGACTTCGACGTTGAGGTTGAGCGGGAACACGACCGCCTTCTCGATGAACGAGCGCGAGGCGTCGAAGCCGCGGCCGTTCACGTTGCGGCGCGCCGAGAACTCCGGCACTTCCGACGTGTAGAGCGAGGTCACGTCGATGACCGGATCGCCCGCCGGGTTGAACGCCGCGACGTTGAACGCACGGACGATGGCCGGCGTGTTCGAGTCTTCAACGGCCGACGCGACCGGGTTCTGCGGATCGCTCGAGATGACGTTGTAGTTCACCGTTTCGAGCAACACGCGGTTGCCCTTCAGTTCCCAACGCAGCAGACGGTTGCCGACCGGATCGCCGCCATACCCGGCGCCGAGCGTCGTCTTCTTGAGCTGCGTGACGAGCAGGTAGTCCTTGCCCATCTCCGCCTTCGGGATTTCGAAGTAGAGCGAGTCGTTCACGCGATGGATCGTGAAGATGCCCTTGCTCGTCTTCGCCGTGTTGGTGATGACCTGGTTGTACGGGCGCGGCTGCGCGGCCGCGGCGCCGCCGCCGGCGCGGCCGCCCTGTGCGGGCCCGGCCGGGTCCTGACCACCAGCCGGTGGCGGATCCTGCAGGGATGATGCCCAAATCGGGTTGTCAGGCGTGACAACCGCTGTGCTGCGCGGGCCTTGCTGTGCGGCGAGGGCCACACCCAGGCCCACCGACAGCGTCGTGACCAGCGCGGTGACGAAACGCGAGGACTGACGGTTCATTAGCTGCTCCAGAGTGACGGGGGGAACCAAACGCCGCTGATTATACTCAGGTGGTCCCCGATGACCGACCTTCTGATTGCCACGACCAACCCGGGCAAACTGCGTGAAATCCGACCGATCCTCGGAGACCTGCCCCTGCGCCTCCTGACGCTCGGAGACCTCCCGGCGCCGATCCCGGAGCCCGAGGAGGACGGCGCGACTTTCGCGGAGAACGCCCGCATCAAGGCCCGGGCCTATGCCCGCGCGAGCGGCCTCCTGACCGTGGCTGAAGACTCCGGGCTCGCCGTGGACGCCCTCGGCGGGCGGCCCGGCATCCACAGTGCCCGCTACCCGGGCGCGACCTACCCCGAGAAGTTCGCCAATCTCTGGCGCGAGCTCGCCCCATTCCCACGCCCCTGGACGGCGCACTACGTGTGCGCCGTGGCGGTGGCGCGACCCGACGGCACACTCGTGCACGAATGCGATGGCCGGGTGGACGGCGAAATCGCCACGGCCCCGAGCGGCCCACGCGGCTTCGGCTACGACCCGATCTTCTTCGTGCCCGACTACCAGGCGACCTTCGGCGAGGTCGACGACGACCGCAAGGCGGCCATCGCGCATCGCGGAATGGCCTTCCGGGTTCTTCGAGATTTATTAAAAATAAACCTTAATCCTATTTAATTTATTAAATTAAATTCGGCGCTAGCGTGTCGTCAGACCCAAGGAGCCTGACGATGCGTGTGCTGATCGTGTACCCCAACATGGGGCTGGAGATGACGCTCAACCACGGGATCACCGCGATCTCGTCGGTCTTGAAGCAGGCGGGACACGAGGTCAACCTCCTCCACCTCCCCAACTACCACGAACAGCGCGCCGTGGCGGCCGTCGAGCGGCACGCACCGGACGTGATCGCGTTCTCGCTCACCGAAAACCACCGGTACCAGATGGAGTCGCTCATCGCGGCCATCCGCCGCCGGGGCATCAAGGTTCCGATTTTTGCCGGAGGGCCGTTTCCGTCCGCCTATCGCGAGTGGCTGAATGAGTGCGACGGTCTCGACGGCATCTGCTACGGCGAAGGCGAGTTGCCGTTTCTGGCCGTCGTGAACGGGCTCGCCGCCAACACGAACTACACCGGGACGCTCGGCTGGTGGTTCCGTGGCGACGGGCGCATCATCCAGAACGAACCGCATCCGCTGCCCGACGACCTCAACGGGTTGCCGCTCCCCGACATCGACATCTTCGACAAGCAGACCATCCTCAACTACCCCGCCTTCTCCTTCTCGCGCGGGTGTCCGTTCAAGTGCACCTACTGCTGCGCGCCGCTCTATGGACAGCGTGAAACCGGCTCCACGGCCGTGCGCTACAAGTCGCCGGAACGGGCCATCGAAGAGATTCAGGACATGCTGAGCCGGCACAACGCGCCCGTGCTCGCCTTCGACGACGACACGTTCTTCAAATCGAAGGGCTGGGTGAAGAAGTTCGTCGAGCTCTACAAGAAGGAGATCAACCGCCCGTTCGCCTGCAACACGCGTCCGGAAACGGTGAACGAGGAACTGATCAAGATTCTGAAAGACGCCAACTGCGTGCTGATCGCCATGGGCATCGAATCCGGCGACGAAGATCTGCGGGCGCAGGTACTGATGCGGCGCATGACGGACGACCGGATCGTGCAGGCGTTCGACATCATCAAGAAATACGGGATCAAGACCGCGTCCTTCAACATGGTCGGCATCCCCGGGGAAACCCGCGAGCGCTTCCAGCGCACGATCGATCTGAACCGCCGCATCAAGCCCGAGCTGATTCAGCAGACAATCTTCTACCCGTACCACGGCACCGCGCTCGGCGACATGGCCTACAAGAACAACTACCTCGTGCGAAAGGGGTATCCGAACTACTTCGGCCGGGGCACGCTGAATCTGCCCGGATTCTCGCTGAAGCAGATCGAACGCGAGGCGATGTTCTTCGAGTTCAACGTGTACCGCACCTTCGACAAGTGGCGCGCGGCGCGCGGGCTGGCGCAGTCGGCGGCCAAGCGGTACCCGACGGCCTATCGCGGGATCAAGAAGGGCCTCACCGCGGTGGGCTTGTGGCACAGCGGCGGCTGGAACAAGAAGAAGGACGGCATCAGCGTGATGGGATCGGACTCGAGCGTCGCCTCCACACGCCCGACGTCAGGCGCAGGCACGGAAATCAGCGAGTCGGTGTCGAACGGGATCGGCCACTCGGCCGGTTCGTAAGCCTAGACGGCGGCGGTCAGCGCTTCGGACACGGCAAAGCCCACGAGCCCGCCGAGAACGAAGCCGAGCACGGGCGGGTGCTCGGGCCACAACACGCTTTGAATGAATGAGCCGATCACTCCGCCGATGAAACTGGCGATGACCTGACGGCGCAAGCGCTTCACCCAGATCGGGCGGCACTTGTGTCCTTCAGACAACGGACCGAGACAACGGGGGCAAGTCGCCATGCGTTGGCTGGCGCCAGCGTAGCACGCGGGCAATCCAGACGACGACTCCTGATCGTAGAGCGCTCAGGCCGCCGGTGTCTGATCACCGCCGCTAGACGCCAAACTCCTTTCGGACCTGCTCGAAGCAGTCGGGGCAGATGCCATGGCTGAACTGCGCGTGGGAGTGATCCGAGATATAGCGCTCCATTTGCTCCCATTGCTGGGCGTCCGAGCGAATGCGCTTGCAGTACGAACAGATTGCGATAAACCCCTCCAATTGCCGCACATTGGCCAATGCCGCCTCGAGTTCGGTGACCCGCTCGGCCAGGCGCTGCTGGAGCGCCGCCACGCGGGCCCCCACCTGCACTCGCACGCGGAACTCGTCACGATCGAACGGCTTGGTGACGTAGTCGTCGGCCCCGGCGCCGAGACCGTGAATCAGGTTGGCGCGCCCGTCCCGGCCAGTCAGCAGAATGATGTAGGCTCCGGCCGTCTCGGGATTCTCTCGCGCGC
The DNA here is from genome assembly GCA_964343975.1 of uncultured Solibacteraceae bacterium. GTDB lineage: Bacteria > Acidobacteriota > Vicinamibacteria > Vicinamibacterales > SCN-69-37 > SCUN01. The sequence continues at coordinate 11,957 of CAYFLU010000010.1, read as the reverse complement.
GCCGGCACAGCTCGGGGCCATCGGCGCCGGGCATCTCCCAGTCGAGCACGGCGATCTGCGGATGCTCCGAGAGCATCGCGGCCCAGGCGGCTTCGCCGTCGTGCACCACGGTGACGTCGAAGCGCCACTCCTTGATCGCCGCCCGCAACATCGTCGTCGCCATGCGGTCGTCGTCGGCCACGAGCACCCGAAGCGCAGCGGTGTCGGTCATGAGGCCTCCAGTGCGGTCATGAGTTTGGCCGCGGCACGTTCGAGCGGCGCCACCGCGGCGGCTGCGGCGGCGAGATCACGCGACTGCGCCAGCTGCTCGATCACGCGCGCCGCCTCCATCGTGGGCTGCGCGCCCAGATTGCCGGCCGCGCCTTTGAGCGCGTGCGCCGCCCGTTGCAGCGCCTCGAGATCGCCACTGTCGACGGCCGCGTGCACGCGCGCGAGTGACGCCGGCCAGTCGAGCCGGAACAGATCGATCACGTCGCGCGCGAGTTCCGTGTCGCCGCCGACGCGCTGCAGCAGTTCCGCCACGTTGATCGGCGCCGGTTCCGCGGCTTCGACCTCGGCCACGGCCATTGGCGCCGAGTCCGTCTCGGGAATTCGCTCGACCGCCGCGAACAACTTCAGCCGGTCGATCGGCTTCGACAGGTAGCCATCCATCCCGGCGTCGAGACACCGGTCACGATCGCCGCTCATCGCGTGTGCGGTGAGCGCCACGATCGGCACGCGCGTACCGCGCACCGCCTCATAGGCACGGATCTCAGCCGTGGCCTCGAAGCCGCCCATCACCGGCATCTGCACGTCCATCAGCACGACGTCGAAGGGCTCCTGACGGAACCGCGCGACGGCGTCCTGACCGTTGCTCACCAGCGTGACGCGATGGCCACGCCCGGTCAGCAGCCGCTCCACCACACGTTGATTGACGAGGTTGTCTTCGGCCACGAGCACACGCTGCGACACGACCTCAGCCGGCGCCATCGCCGGACGCGTCGTCTCCGCCGCCTGCGCGGGCGCCACGAGCGCGCAGAGCGCGTCGTAGAGATCGAGCTGACGCACGGGCTTGGTCAGGTACCGCTTGATGCCGAGTGCGCGACACCGCGCGGCGTCACCGCTCCGGCCCGATGACGTGAGCATCACGATACCGACGCCGGACAGCTGAGGATGCTGCTGAATGTCGGCTGCGACGTCAAAGCCGTCGAAGCCCGGCATGTTGGCATCGAGCAGCACGAAGTCGACGGGGCGGCCGGCAGCGGCAGCCTCGAGCAGTTGCGCGGCGGCGTCGCGGCCGCGGTGCACGGCCTCGACGCTGACCTGCCACCGCGTGAGTTGCTCGACGAAGATGCGCCGATTGACCGGGTTGTCGTCCACGATCAGCGCGCGACGGCCCGTCAGCTCATCGGCGCCGTGAGACGCCGCCGTGTCGACGGTCGACACCGCCAGCACGGCGTCGAAGTGGAACGTACTGCCGTGACCGGGCAGGCTCTCCACCCACAAGCGGCCCTGCATCATGCCGACGAGCTTGGACGAAATCGAGAGCCCGAGCCCCGTGCCGCCATACCGCCGCGTGGTTGAGCCGTCGGCTTGCACGAATGCCTCGAAGATCTTGTCGATCTTGTCTTCCGGAATGCCGATGCCGGTGTCGGTCACCGAGCAGGTCAGTCGCACGCGTGACGGCCCGACGGTCGCACTGTGCAGTTCCACCAGCACGTGGCCGCGATCGGTGAACTTGATCGCGTTGGACACGAGATTCGCGAGGACCTGCCCCAGCCGCAATGGATCAGCCACGAGGCGCGCCGGCACTTCGGGGCCGATGTCAGTGATGAGCTCGATGCCCTTCTGGTCGGCGAGCGACGCCAGCGGACGCAGCGCCTGCGCCACCGTGTCGCGCACCGACATGTCGACGAGTTCGAGCTCGAGCTTGCCCGCCTCGACCTTCGAGAAGTCGAGGATGTCGTTGATGATCGCGAGCAGCGACTCGGCGGACGTGCGGACGGTTTCGAGACTTTCGCGCTGGTCCGGCGCCAATTCCGTGTCGAGCACGAGCTCGGTCATGCCGATGATCCCGTTCATCGGCGTGCGGATCTCGTGGCTCATGTTGGCGAGGAATTCGCTCTTCGCGCGGCTGGCCTCTTCGGCCGCCGCAATGGCGCGTTGCAATTCCTCCTGCGCGCGTTTGCGGTCGCTGATGTCGACGAGCGTGCTTTCGATCTCGGCCGGCTGATCGTCGTGCGGCTCGATGTAGGTCGCGCTCTCGAGCACCCACACGGGGGTGCCGTCTTTGCGAATCAGGCGGCTCTCGCGATTCACGACGCCGCGCTGTTCACGCACCGATGCGACAAAGGCCGCGCGCTCGTCGGGGCTGGAGAACGTCACCGCGTTGGTCTCGAGCAACTCCTCGGGTGACGCATAGCCGAGCAACTTGGCGCCGGCCGCGTTCACGTTCAGGAAGCGGCCGTCGACAGCCGTGCGGTAGATACCGGCGAGGCTTCGCTCGAACAGCATGCGGTAGCGCGACCCGACGGCGTCGAGGCGCGTACGGAGCGGGCGCACGATCAGCCACCACGACAGCGGGGCCTGGATCAGCACCAGTCCCGTCAGATCCGCCAGAAACTCCACCGCACGCGACTCGTTGCCCGGAAACACCACGGGCAGCGCGAGCGAGATGCACGTCTCGGTCGTGAGCGTGATCACCAATAGCGCGCCGAGATAGCGCACCGCGGGCGGCAGGCGTCGGCGCGAAGTCCCCACCATCGTCTGGCGAAAATTTGCAAGACACGTGCCCAGCGCTCGGCTGACCGGAACTCGTTGATTTGATTGAGATTGGCCGCCTCGGGACGGCAGGGTGGGGACGGTCCGCCGACGATGGCGGCGGACCGGGTGACGCGAGGCCGTCAGCCCCGGGGCGGAGGGTCGTGGCGACCCACTGCCCCGGGGCCCCGGCCGCTACTTCTTGATCTGGCGCTCCCGCTGGAGTTCCAGCATGTCGATCTCGTCCTGCGACACGCCGAGCAACCACTGCGTGAAGTAGTCGATGCGGCGCCACGCCGCGTAGTCGCTCATCGTGCCGTAGCCGTGACGCTGCCCCGGCAGCAGGATGAAGTCGAAGCGCTTGTTGGCCTTGATGAGCGCATCCATCACGCGGTACGTGTTCGACGGGTGCACGTTGTTGTCGATGTCGCCCGTGATCAGGAGCAAATGCCCCTTCAGGTTCTTGGCAATGTCCTGGTTCTTGTCGATGTCGTATTCGAACTTGACCTTGCCGTCCTTGTCCGGCGGCAGTTCCTTCACGCCATCGTGCTTCTCACTCCACCAGCGGTTGTAGATGCTGTTGTCGTGGTTGCCGCTTTCGGAGATGCCGACCTTGTAGAAGTCGGGATAGCCGAACATCGACGCGGCCGTCATGAACCCGCCGCCTGAGTGGCCCCACATGCCGACGCGCGAGATGTCGATCCACGCGTACTTCTTCGCCAGCTGTTCGACGGCCGCCTTCTTGTCGGGCACGCCGTAGTCGCGGAGGTTGCCGTAGCCGTAGTTGTGGTACCACTTCGACCGCGACGGGTTGCCGCCGCGATTGCCCACCTCGATCACGATGAAGCCGACGTTGGCGAGCGTCTGTTGCCAGTCGCGCGGCGAAAACGCCTTGTCGACGCTCTCGGTCTGCGGACCCGGGTAGACGTACTCGATGATCGGATACTTCTTCGTGTCGTCGAAGTCGAACGGCTTGAACATCACGCCGTAGAGATCCGTGATGCCGTCGTCGGCCTTGACCATGAACGGCTCGGGGAACTTGAAGCCTTGCGCGAGCGCCGCCGTCAGGTCCGTCTTCTCGAGATCCATCACCTTCGCGCCGGCGGCATCGTAGAGCGCCGACTCGGGCGCCGAGTTCACACGCGACCACGTGTCGACAAAGAACGTGTTCTTGTCGTTCATCGCGGCGGTGTGGTTGAAGTTGCCCGGATCGAGCAACTTCACGGTGCCGGTGTCGATGCCGACGCTGTAAAGATGCGTGTAGTACGGATCCTCGCCGGCCTCGCGGCCGGCCGCCGTGAAGTAGAGCGTGCGCGTCTTCTCGTCGATGCCGGTGATGCCCATGCACTGGTACTCGCCGCTCTCGATCTGGCGGATCAGTTTTCCGGTGCTGTCATAGAGGTAGTAGTGGCCCCACCCGTCGCGCTCCGACCAGTGGATCAGCTGCGTGGCGCCCGTGGCGGTCTTGAGCGTGCGCAGCGGCTGGATCTCGATATAGGTGTTCGAGCGCTCCGGGATGACGACTTTCGACTCGCCAGTCGCCGTATCCGACTCCACGATGTCGATGCGCTTCAGGTCGCGCGAGGTGCGGTTGAAGTAGATCTTCGACCCGTCGATCGTGAGCCAGCGCGATTCGGTTTCCTGCTTCTCGCGCTGCAGGTTCGACACCGGCGCCGTGTTCAGGCCCATCTGCTGGTCCTTGAACTCGTCCGTCTTCAGCTTCGTGCCCTTCTTCGCCGCGATGTCGAACGCCCAGGCTTCCTCCTGCGGCTGGTTCTCCTCACCGGGCATGCCGTACTTGTAGGTCTCGAGCGTCGGCCGCGGATTCGACAGCGCGTTGATCACCCACAGATCGGCGACCTTGCGCGAGTCCGAACGCGTGAGCGCGAACTTCTTGTTGTCCTGCGACCAGCTGATGCCCACGGCCGGCACGCGGGGCCCGAACTTCTTGTCCTGCTCGGTCGGCGTCGTGCGCGCGGCCGCGTTGCCGCCGCCCTGACCGCCCTGTCCGCCGCCCTGGTCGTTCTGCTGATCCTCGCCACCCTGGCCCTGGAGGTTCCGCGCGTAGCTGTAGTCCTTCTCGCCGTCGGTCGTCAGCTGCGTCTCGGCAATCGACGGATCATCGGCCTTGGCCTGCGCCTTCGCGTAGTTGGCCGCGTCCATCATGAAGAGGTTGTGCCCGCGCGCGAAGAGGATCGTCTGCTTGTCGGGTGACACCGTCGCCCAGGTCGGCTTGGCCTTCTCCGGCTCGTACTTGTCGTTCAGCACGAGCTTCTCGGTCGAGAACTCGTATTCGAGCCACCACCGCTTCTGCCCGGCCGGCGCGCCGCCGTTGGCGCCGCCACGACCGCGGCCGCCCTGCTGTTGCTGCGTCGTCTGCTGACCGCCGCGGCCGGCGCCGCCCTGCCGGCCCGTCTGATCGGTTTGCTCGGTCTGCTGCTGCAGTCCGCCGAGCTCGGCGCCGTCGGTCGAGAGCACCTTGGCCTCGGTCGGCAGATCCACGCTGAAGCGGACCTTCGTGTCGTTGTCGATGAACTTGATCTGGTTGATCGGCAGGTGCTGCGCGTCGTACGGCGTGCGCAGAATGCGCGTGAGATTCGCGGCCATCTTCGCGTTGTCCCACATCGCGGTCTTCGTCTTCTTCACCGGATCGACGAACCACCACTTGCGCCCGGCCGGCGTCTCGAACGTGTACCAGAACCGGTCGCTGAACTCGAGCCAGTGCGGCGTCACCGCGGTGTCGAAGATCAGCTTGCCGATCTTGGCCGATGACCACTGCGATGCCAGCTCATAGTTCGGCTTCGGCAACGCGCGTTCGGCCGGCTTCTGCGCGGCGAGCGGCGCCGTGGCAGCCGCAAAGACAAGCACACTCCCGAGACGGACGACCCACTTCATACCCAACCTCCGCGCGGAACTATAGCAGCGTCCGCGCGGGCCGGGCTGATGAACGGATCAGAAGGAGAAGCGGAACCCCAGACGCAGCGTGCGGGGCGGCTCGATCGCCGACACCGAGCGGAATGCGGTGCTCGTCAAGACGTACTCCTCGACTTCGCGGCCGATGTTGAAGACGTTGAAGGCGTCCACGATCACGGTGATGGAGCCGTTCCCGAACGGAATCAGCTTCTGCAGCCGAACATCCGTGGTCTGGATGTAGGTGAAACGCGTGGGCCGGCCATTGGCGTAGGTCACCACCGCCTCGGGGCCCTGCGCGAGGCCGTTGACGACGGCCACACGCGCGAACGGCTGACCATCCTGATAGCGCGTCACGATGCCGAGCGTGGCGCCGGCGCCGAGATTGAACACGCCCATGATCTTGCCGATGTAGCCGCGATCGAAGTACGGCCGCGCCTGCGTGGCGAACGATGAGGCATTCGGATCAGCGGGGATTTCCCCGATCATGCCGGGGTCATTCTCGTCCGCGCGGAATCCGCGATTGGCGGCCGTCGCGGTCGTCTTCACCGCTGCCGCCGAGAACGCGAGCCGGGCGCGCGTGCCGCGATACTGCGCCGTGATGTCGAGCGCGTACATCGAGCCGGTGCCGACCGACGCCGGATTCGTGAGCGTGTAGTGATCGAGCCCGAAGCTCGTGGCGGTGCGGCTGTAGGCCACAAGCTGCTGGTCGTCGCTCGGATGCGTGAAGTCCGCGCCCTGATCCGCCTGCGTCACCGTCGTGTACGCCGCGCCCCCATCGGCGATCGCGCGAACGAAGTCCTTCTCCTTGCGCACGATGGCCGTGGCCGTGATGGCAAACTGCGCCGTCTCGTAGCGCACACCGCCGAGCAGCAAGTCGATGACGGGCCGCTTCAGCGACGGGTCGACCGCCGTGAGTCCGCTTGCGCCGCCGGGCCCGACACGCGCGATGAGACTGCCCGTGCCCTCCGTGCCGTCGACAACGCCGTTGGCGTTCGCGTCGATCCAGCGATACACGCGCGCATTCGGCGCGTTCACATCGCCAAACGCGAGCGCCATCGCCGGCAAGCGCGCGCCCGCGCGGCTGTACGACCCGAACACGCCGAGGCCCGTGAGGTCGCTCGAGAGCGAGAACGCCGCGTGCGGATAGACGTTCGACCAGCGGATGTTCGTGGCGCCGCCGTTCGACGCCGACAGCGACTCGGCGCGCACGCCGAGTTCGATCCACCGCTGCTCGCTGCCCATGCGATCGCTCGCGAAGAGTCCGCCCGTCGACGACGTCCACGACGGTGTACTCGTGGGCACATCGACGCGCCACACGCGCGCGGCCGTGCCGTCGACGGTCTCGGCCAGGGTCAGCGCGCCGGCGAGCGTCGGCGTCATGCTCGAGCGATCGAACGAGCCCCACGCGCGCAGCCGATGCATCACGCCGAAGGCAGAGACCGGCGCCAGCGCGATGTCCGCGGAGACACGCATCGCCGTCTCCTTGCCTTCGGGCCGAAAGAGCGCCGGATACACGGCCCCGCCCAGTGCGCTGTCGAGCGTCATCGTCGACGCAGGCGTCGTGCTGGTGTCCGCCCACTGAATGCCGCCGCCAATGCGGTACGTGGCGTGGCCCTTCTCGGCGCGGCGCCACATCAGCTGCGTGGTGCCGAAGCTTTGCGTGGGTGAGGTCCCCGTAGCGAACGTGGATGACTCGGCGCGCTGGATGATGGCCGTGCCCTGCACCTGATCGATCGACGTCGGCGTGTAGGTGATGTTGCCCACCAGCGAGAGTTGCTGTCCGCGCTTCTGCGTCGGGTCATTGCGATCGAGGCGCTCAGCGCGAGACCAGTGTCCGGCGAACATGGCCGACGCGACCCCCGGCGTGAGCTCACCCGCGAGCAACAACGAGCCGTCGCCCATCGACTTCAGCTGCTGCGCCGGCAGCGCGCTCGCGGAGCTCGGCTCGATCGACCAGCGCGGCATCATGAAATACGTTTCGGCGATGAGCGCGCGCTTGGTCCCCGGCAACGGATCCCAGTCGACCACAGGACCGGGCGCATTCATCGAGACATCGCTTGGCATCCGCGTGACGCCGATCGTGGCCGCGCCCACGACGTCGGGCAGCACCATCGGCAAGCCCGGACGCAGCGTACTGGTGGCATCGAGACCGTTCACGCGATAGGTCGTATCGGCCGCCGAGGTCCCATGCACGCCGAGGCGCGCCGGGCGGCCGATCGTCAAGCCGCCGGCATCGAAGCGGTCCGCAATGATTTGTGGCGCGGTGGTCTCGAGCCACCCGTAGGCCGAGCGCGCCGACGGCAAGTCGGCCGCCGGCACGATCACTCCCGCCGGTTCATGCGGGGCAAGCGTGGATTTAATAAAGAGCCACAGCAACAGCGCAGCGGATGCGGGCATCGCTGCACATGGTACCAGCTTCTTTAACTGCGCACGGGCTGCACGTTCCAGATTCGCGTGGCGTACTCGTGGATGGCCCGGTCCGACGAGAAGCGCCCCATGCCTGCGACGTTCAGGATCGCCCGTCGCGTCCATTCATCGGGCTGCCCGTACAGCGCGTCGACACGATCCTGGCACGCGACGTAGTCGGCGTAATCAGCCAGCAGCATGTAGTGGTCGCCGTGCGACAGCAGCGCGTCGACGATCGGCAGGAACCGGCTCGGCTCCTCCATCGAGAAGTAGCCTTCGCGAATCATGTCGAGGGCGTGACGCAGCTCGTCGTTCTGTCGGTACAGGGCCGCCGGGTCGTACCCCGCGGCGCGCCATCCCGCCACATCATCGGCGGTCAGACCGAACGTGAAGATGTTCTCGGCACCCACTTCGCGGCCGATTTCGATATTCGCGCCGTCGAGCGTGCCGATCGTGAGCGCCCCATTCAGCGCGAGCTTCATGTTCCCCGTGCCGGACGCCTCGGTGCCGGCAAGCGAGATCTGCTCCGACAGCTCAGCGGCCGGAATGATCTTCTCCGCGTTCGACACGTTGTAGTCGGGCAGGAACACGAGCTTCAACCGGTCGCCGATCGCCGGATCGAAGTTCACCACATCCGCCACGCCGTGGATCAGCCGGATGATGAGCTTGGCCATCGCATAGCCCGGCGCGGCCTTGCCGGCGATGATCACCGTGCGCCGCACGTCCGAACCGCGGCCCGCGCGGAGGCGGTTGTACCGGGTGATCACGTGCAGCACGTTCATCAACTGGCGCTTGTATTCATGGATGCGCTTGATCTGGACGTCGAAGACCGACGACGGGTCCACACGCACGCCGGTCACATCATGGATGCGCCGGGCGAGCCGCACTTTCTCCGCGTGCTTCACCGCGCGGAAGCGCGACCGGAACTCGGGATGGTCGGCCGACGGGGCGAGCTCGCGCAAGCGGTCAAGATCACGCACCCAGCCATCGCCGATCGCCGAGGTGACGAGCGACGACAACGCCGGATTGGCCTGCCGCAACCACCGGCGCGGCGTGATGCCGTTCGTGATGTTGATGAACCGGTCCGGCCACAGCGCATGGAACTCCGCGAAGATCGTGGCCTTCATCAGGTCGGAGTGGATCTCCGACACGCCGTTCACCGTGTGACTGCCGACGATGGCCAGATAGGCCATGCGCACGCGTCGCCCCTGATCCTCGTCGATGATCGACAGACGCCGGAGCTTGTCCACGTCGCCGGGCTCGCGATGCCGGACCTCATCGAGGAACTTCTGATTGATCTCGTAAATGATCTGCAGGTGCCGCGGCAGCAACCGCTCGAACATGGCCACCGGCCACGTCTCGAGCGCCTCAGGCATCAGCGTATGGTTCGTATACGAGAACACGCGCTGCGTGATGTTCCAGGCGCGATTCCACGCCAGACCGTGCACGTCCATCAGCACGCGCATCAGCTCGGGAATGGCGATCGCCGGGTGCGTGTCGTTGAGCTGAATCGCCACCTTGTCCGGCAGATCGTCGAGGCTGTCGTGCGCGCTGAAAAAGCGGCGCAGGATGTCCTGGATCGACGCACAGACGAAGAAGTACTGCTGCTTCAGCCGCAGCGCCCGCCCCTGCGTCGTCGTGTCGCTCGGATAGAGAACCTTCGAGAGGTTCTCCGATTCGTTCTTCTCTTCAACGGCCTTCAGGTAGTTGCCCGCGTTGAACTGGTTGAGGTTGAAGTCCTGCGACGCGCGCGAGGCCCACAACCGCATGTTGTTCACCGTGGACGTGCCGTAGCCGGGCACCGGCGTGTCGAACGCCTGCGCCATCACCTCTTCGGTGTCGACCCAGTGGAAGCGCTCGTCACCGCGCTCGTCGGTGAACTGCACAACGCGGCCGCCGAACTTCACGGGAAAGAGCACTTCCGGCCGCGCGAATTCCCACGGATTGCCGTCACGCAGCCAGTTGTCGGGCCGCTCCACCTGCGCCCCATGTTCGATGCGTTGCTGGAACATGCCGTACTCGTAGCGGATGCCGTAGCCGTAGCCCGGCAGCGAGAGCGTGGCCATCGCATCGAGGAAGCAGGCGGCCAGTCGGCCAAGGCCGCCGTTGCCCAGCGCGGCGTCCTGCTCGATTTCTTCGATCTGGCTGAGGTCGAGATTGAGGTTGCGCAACGCCTCGCGGCAGGCGTCTTCGCAACCGAGATTGATGAGGCCGTTGGCGAGCAACCGGCCGGTCAGAAACTCGAGCGAGAAGTAGTACACCCGCTTCGCATCCGTCCGGTAGTAGCTGCGCATCGTCTCCATCCACTGCTCGATGAGACGCTGGCGCACGGTGTACGCGGTGGTGTTGAACCAGTCGCGTGGCGTGGCGGTGATGGGGTCCTTCCCCATCGTGTAGATGAGTTCGTTGGCGAGCGACGCTTCCAGAGAGGCGCGGTCTCGACCGAGACGTTCAGTAGCGAATGGGCGCGGCGGCATAGTGTTCGGTGCCCGGCATGGCCCAGCGACCGAGCGTCCGGTTCCACGCGTTGAATCGCTCCGGCGTCCCGAGGTCGCTCCAACCCATGGAGGCGGGCCAAGTGTAGAGCGAAAGCCCGTTCGCGGGCGTGAGAACATCGCGCGAGAAATCCGCCGCGGGGAGCGCCGGGTACGCCTCTGCCAGAAACGCCGCCCGGGACGCCGCATTCATCTGCCGGGCCTCGCCGAACACGCGCGCGTGTTCCGGCAGGTACGTCTCGAACAACCGCCACAGCTTCGAGGCACGGCCAAGCAACACCATCGTGTTCCACACAGCGCCGGCCTTCAGCAGCTCCGACGCCACGTCACGTGTCGGCTTCTCGACAAAGGTGTCGACCAGACGGACGGATCCGGCCTCTGTTCCCGGAGAAATCCAGCCGTAATCCGAGCTCGCATTGGTCGGTTCTGCGCCGAACAAGACCAGATCGGTGCGACCGGTCGAGACCTCCCCCATCGCCATCGACAGGCCCGCGCGGAACTGCCAGCCCTGCGACACCGCGTGATCGGAAGGCGTGAGGATCATCAGCGCGTCGGGCGCCTCCGCCAAAATCGACGTGAGGCCGAGCAGAACACCCGTGGCGGTGCCTCTATCTTGCTCTTGATACAGGACTTGTCCGAGGCGACGTCCGAGGTGGAGGTCAGCGACGAACCGGCCGTGAGTCCGATCGACCACCGTGACCGTGCGCGTCGGCGCCGCGACGTCTCCGAGTCGATCGAGCGTCGTCTCGAGCAACGACGGCCCATCGGCCGGACGGAAGAACTGCTTGGGCACGTGCCCGGTCACTTTCGACAATCGACGACCGGCACCAGCGGCAAGGACGAGCGTCCACGGTTTCCCGAACATGCCCGGTGAAACTGCATAAACGCTGCCAGACTTCACGGCAGACGCAGCGGGGCTTGCGGACCGGGTCAGCCCAGCAGCTGATCCGCCAGTCGACGGACGTCCGACATCGAAAACGGCTTATAGAGGTAGCGGTCCGGGTCTACGCCGGCCAGCGGCGATTCGCCATGCCCGGACCAGCCGGTAATGACGATGGTTTTGGCCGCCAGTTCAGGGCGATGGGTGGCAACGGCACGCAGCCAGGCTTCGGCGCCGCCATCCGGCATCGACATATCGCACACGACGACGTCGATGGCGTGCCCTTCGGTCACGACCCGGACGGCCTGGGCGACCGAAGAGACGACGATCGGATCAAAGGCATAGGCGGGAGCGGTGCTCCCGAGGACATCGAGCACATCGACTTCATCGTCGATGATGAGCAGGCGGAGGCGCGCGCGGTCAGCCGACATGGGACACGATGGTGGTCGGGGCGACTGGATTCGAACCAGCGATCCCCTGCTCCCAAAGCAGGTGCGTTACCAGGCTACGCTACGCCCCGACGG
>CAYFLU010000009.1:34392-36757 GCA_964343975.1 uncultured Solibacteraceae bacterium | reverse complement strand
CCCGGCTTCGCGCAGGTCGTCGATCCCGACATGCTGACGATCGACGACGGCGCCACGGTGCACGCGATGTTCCAGGCGCACACCTTCGAAGATCGCGTCCTGAAGATCGATCACGTGCGCATACGCGCGGGTGCCACGCTCGCCAACGGCACCGTCGTGCTCTACGGCGCGGACATCGGCGAACGCACGCACGTGGCGCCGCACAGCGTGGTCATGAAGCAGGAGACACTGCTGAGCGACAAGTCGTATGAAGGGGCGCCGACGCGATGAGTGCCGGGTCCCGGGTTCTGCGTCCCGGGTTCAGTCGGTGGGTCCCGGGTTCGTCCGGGGTCCCGGGTTCGGTCCGCGAGTCCCGGGTCTAAAGTGCGATCGTGGCGTCGTATTCGCCGCGCACCGAATTGATCAGCGTGATCTTCGCGGCGCGCGCCAGATCTTCGCGCATGAGCACGCGCTCGGCGACGTCGCCGCTCGCGACGAGCGCGGCGCGTAACGTGCCGTTCAGCAGGCCACTCGTCACCGGCGGCGTGTAGCGGCGGCCGTCGAGTTCGATGATGACGTTGGCGATGGTCGTTTCGGTGAGTTCGCCGCGTTCGTTCCACAACAGCACATCGTCCACGTCCGGATGCGCGGCGCGGGCGTCGTCGTACACCTGACGCCGCGTGGTCTTGTGAAACAGGAAGACGTCCTGCGACGACACGGGCGTGGTGGCGACGGCGAGCCGCACGGGCGTCGGCAGTGGCGTGAGCGCGGCCGTGGTGGCGCGCGCGGTGCCGTCGGGCGCGACGAGCAGTCGCACGCGCTGGGCGTTGTCGGGGGGCGGTGTGAGCGCGCGCTCCAGAGCGGCGCGTGCGATGCCGTCGTCGAACGGGCGGCCGAAGTACTCGGATGACGAGCGTAGGCGCTCGAGGTGCGCGTCGAGCAGCACGAGTCCTTCGCGCGGGGTCCATCGCAGCGTTTCGAGCAGATCGAAGTCGCGCGTGGCGTTGCCGAGCACGCGCGCTTTGGCCAGGCACTCGTCGTACTCGTCGCGCGCGTCGGAATCCCACGTCACGCCGCTGCCCACGCCATAGCGCGCGAGCCCGGAGGCGCGGTCGATCACCACGGTGCGGATCGCGACGTTGAACTGGGCGCGGCCGTTCGGCGCCAGGAATCCGATCGCGCCGGTGTAGAGCCCGCGCGGCGCTGGTTCGAGCGCCGCGATGATCGCCGTCGTTCGCGCCTTTGGCGCGCCGGTGATCGATGCGCAGGGAAAGAGCGCGCGGAAGATGTCTGTCACGCTCGCGCGCGTGCGGCCAGTCACCATCGACGTCATCTGCCATACCGTGGGGTAGCGCTCGACGTCGAAGAGCGAGGCGGCCGTCACCGTGCCGAGATCGGCGATCCGTCCGATGTCGTTGCGGATCATGTCGACGATCATCACGTTTTCGGCACGGTTCTTCTCGGACTGGGCGAGTTGCGACGCGTGCGCCGCGTCTTCCTCGGCGAATCGTCCCCGCGGCGCCGTGCCTTTCATCGGCCGGCTCGTGATCACGCCCGCGTCGAGCGTGAAGAACAGCTCCGGTGACACGGAGCACACGGCGATGTCGCCGGTATCCACAAACGCCGCATACGGCGCCGGTTGCGCGCGCACCAGCGATGCAAAGAGCGCCGCGGCGTCGCGGGGCGCCGGCATCGTCAGCGGAAACGTGAAGTTCGTTTGATACGTGTCGCCGTCGGCGATGTGCGCCTTGATGCGGGCAATCGCCGCGTCGTACGACGACCGGTCCAGCGTGGGCGTCCACGTGGCGGCGTCGCTGGCGGTGCCGGCTGGCGGTGTGGCGGTATCGGCACGGCGGAAGACGCCGAAGTGCACGAGCGGCTCGGCACTGCCCGAGCGCGCAACGAGCGCACGATCACATGCCGGGGCGGCGTCGTAGCTGACGAAGCCCGCCACCCAGTGGCCCGACGCCGCGGCCGCGTCAGCCTCGGCCAGTGCCGGGACCACGTCATCGAGGGTGCGCGCGGTGATGGTGCGGACGAGTCCGGAGAAACGCCGCCAGCACTGTGCGCCGGCATCGCGGAGCAGTACGTCCATGGAGATGAACGATTATCGCATCCGCGTCAGCGGAAGATCACGGGCTGCCACGCCCACCCGCGCGACAGCACGGCGTCAGCGATCGGATGCTTGCGATCGGTCGGCGAGAACGACTCGAACCGGATGCCGCGGAACCATTGCGCCGACGCGTGCCACTGATACCCCTCGGCGTTGTCGACGATCTCGGCACGCATCGTGACGTCGTACACCCGCGCTTCGTGCGTGGCGTCGACGAGACGGATGTGGGTGCGCATCGCCGTCCGTTCGGTCGCCGTCCGTTCGGTCGCCGTC
>CAYFLU010000009.1:0-34292 GCA_964343975.1 uncultured Solibacteraceae bacterium | reverse complement strand
TCGCCGTCCGTTCGGTCGCCGTCCGTTCGGTCGCCGTCATCCCGGCCGTGCGGACCCGCGCCGCGCCGTGCCATTCGGCGGTGAACTCGCCGGGGGCGGTTTCCTCGATGTGAAGTGTGCTGCCGTTCAGCGCGAGGAGTGCGGCGCGCACTTCAGCGAGATCGCGCACGCGGGCATCGGCGGGCGCGTCGATGCGTGTGGCCCATTGGCCGGACCAGAAGATGCCCGCGAGAAACAGACCGCTGTAGATGAGCACACCGACGATCAGCGGCGCCACGGGGGTATTGCTCTCGTTCAGGCCGAGCGCCAACGCGAGCACCACAGGCAGCACCACCGCGGCGAACGCCCCAATCAGGGCGAGGACGACGCGGGACCAGCGAGGTGACCAGTGGGTGCCGGAGGCCATGTGGAAACTTTACACGCGGCCGGTGGTGGCGTTGGCTCGGCGCACTCGCCACTCGATCCACAGCACGAGCGCGATCGCGGCCGGGACCCAGCCGCCATAGCCGGGCATCACGTAGAACGCGGCGGAGTCGATGGCCGCGGTGTCGAAGTAGCCCGCGCGGAGGGCGAGCGCGAAGGGAATGAAGATCGCGCTCGTCGCGGCGTGCGCGGCGATCACGGCGTGCGCGCGCCACGATGTGGCGATGACGATGCGCGTGAGCACGAGGAGCACGGCGAGGTACGACGTGCCGAAGAGCCAGAGCGCGTGCGGGGCCCACTCCCACGGTGCGCGGACGCCCGCGATCATCGCGATGGCCGCGACGCTGGCGAGGGCAACGGCGGCGACGAGCGCGCGCGTGGGCACAGCCAGCGTTGGCCAGTGGGTGCGCCACAGACGGATCAGTACCGCTTGCGGCAGTGACGCGAGCAGGAGCACCGCCGGCCACACGATCACCACGGCCTCACCGGTCTCGCGGTGACTCGGTGCGCAGCCGGCCGTGAGCGCGATCACGGCGACAAGCCCGCCACGGCGCGCAAGGCTACGACCGGCCATCGCCATCCACCGGCCGCACGCCGTACACGCGCGCCAGAAGTTCCGCGACGGCGTCGCGGTCGTTCAGCGACACGATCAAGAAGGTGGGGCGCCGTGTGAGCGTCGAATGCACGATCACGCGATCCCACCGGCTGTTCACCACGCGCACGGGCTCGATCCGGGTCACGCGCTCGCGCTCGCTCACGAGCACGCGGAAGAGCGGCGATGCGGCGGGATCACGATGGCGCCGCCAGATCTCCAGCCCGGCGCCGATCAGCGCCACGCCCACGCCGGCGGCGATGATCGCGGTGCTTGGCGGCGCCGCGGTGAAACCGCGGTCACGCCATTCGAGGTACCCCACGAGAAATGCGATGGCGGAAATCGCCACGAGGCCGAGCCCGGCCTGCCGGAACGGGGCGAGCTGCGAATCGATGAGCGTGCGCAGCAAGCGGAGGTCGTTGTCGGTCAGCGCGCTCACGAGGTAAACGTCGACGGATCCGCCACGCGCGGATCGCGCACGCGCAGCACCATGGCCCGCGGGGCCACCCGGTTGAAGAGCGCCATCGCGTCCTGGGGCTCTCCGAGAACTGAGACCTGAATCTCTTTGCCGCCCACACCGAGGTAGACGAAGACCCACGGACGATTGACCACGCGCACGAACTTCAGCGTCTCGATGCGATGGCTCTCGCGGGTGAGCAGGCGATAGAGCGAGGCGCCCGTGACGTCGCGGCCCTTGCGAAACAGCCACACGCCCACGAGTCCGACGACGACCAAGGCGCCGACGACGATCCACGCAGTGACGTTGATGGGGTTGTGGCCTCGCAGGCGATGCTGTTCGTCAACCGCCAACGCGAGGGCCGGCAGAAAGCCAAACCCCGCGAGCGCAACGCCGGCCCAGCGCACACCCATCAATTGTTTATGGACGATCCGGCGAATCGCGCCGTCGTCTTCGGGAGCCATGGCCGAACTATAGCAGTGGCCGCGCTACTGCTGGCGAAGCGGACCGACGTTGTCGAGGATGTAGAAGCCGCGGCCGTGGGTGGCGATCACGACGTCGTTGCGGACCACGATCAGATCGACGACGGGCACGTCGGGGAGGGTGAGCGAGAGCGGCTGCCAGTGCGCGCCGTCATCGAACGACAGATAGACGCCGTGCTGGGTGCCCGCGTAGAGCATGCCGCGCCGCACCGGATCCTCGCGCACCACGTGCACGTAGTCGCCGGCCGGCAGCCCTGTCGTGATCGTCGTCCATGTGGCGCCGAAGTCGTGCGTGCGGAAGATGTACGGCGCCATGTCGTCGAGCAGCGGCCGCTTCACCGCGACGTAGGCCGAGGCCGCGTCGAAGCGCGACGGATCGATCGCGCTCACCCGGCCGAACGCGGGCATGGCCTTCGGGGTCACGTTCGTCCAACTCGTGCCGCCGTTGCGCGTGACCTGCACGACGCCGTCGTCCGAGCCGGCCCAGAGCACGTTGACGTCGGTCTTGCCCGGGCCCAGTGCGAAGACGGTGGCGTAGACCTCGGGGCTGTTCATGTCGTGCGTGATCGGTCCGCCCGAGTCGCCCATCGTCGACGGATCGTGACGCGTGAGGTCGCCGCTGATGCGCGTCCAGTCGTCGCCTTGCGTCGTGCTCTTCCACACGTGCTGTGTGGCGGTGTAGAGCACGCGCGGATCCACGGGGGAGAACACGATCGGGAACGTCCACTGAATGCGCTCGACCAGTGCGCTCGAGGGCATGCCCGAGAAGATGAGCGGATACGGGCCGACTTCGCGCGAGTCGCCGGTGCGCACGTTGAGGCGCTCGAGGAAGAGACCGTTGTTGCCGCCGGCGAAGAACACGTCGGTGTTCTTCGGATCCGGCGCGACGGCGCCGGGCTCGCGGCCGCCGACGGTGTAGGGCGCGATGCGCGAGCGCGGGTCGCTCGACACGCACACGGAGGAGCCGTCCTGATGCGCGCCGCAGATCTGGTAGGGCAGATGCGCAGTGGCGGCCACGTGGTAGTACTGCGCCGTCGGGTAGTCGCGCAGGCTCCAGTTCGCGCCACCATCCGATGTCACCGCGCCGCCGCCGTCCATCGAGTGCAGCATGTGGCGCGGGTTGTCGGGATCGATCCAGAGGTCGTGCGAGTCGCCGAAGGCGAAGTTCTCGAGCGTGCGGCCGCCATCGGTTGATTTCCAGAGCCCGACGTTCAGCACGTAGATCGTGTTGCGATCCTTCGGGTCAGCCGTGATGTGCGTGTAGTAGAACGCGCGCTGCCGGATGTTGCGGCCGCCGTTCACGAGCGTCCACGTCGCGCCGTCGTCGTCTGAGCGGAACAGCCCGCCGTCGGTATTCTCGACGATGGCCCAGACGCGATGGGGATCGGCGCCCGAGATGGCGATGCCGATCTTGCCGTCGATGCCGGCGGGGAGACCGGGCCGGCGTGTGATCTCGGTCCATGTTTCGCCGCCGTCGGTGCTGCGGAAGAGGCCGCTGCCGGGACCGCCGCTCGACATCGTGTATTCGAGTCGGAAGGCTTCCCACAGCGCCGCGTACATCACGTTCGGTTGCGACCGGTCGATCGCGACGTCGATCGCGCCGCTCTTCGGATCGCGATAGAGCACTTTGCGCCACGTCCTGCCGCCGTCGGTGGTCTTGAACACGCCGCGCTGTTCGCTCGGCGCGCTCATCTTGCCGAAGGCGGCGACGAAGACGATGTCGGGATTGGTTGGATGAATGCGGATCTTCGAGATGACCGGTGCATCGGTAAAGCCGACGTGTGCCCAGGTGCGGCCCGCGTCGGTGGATTTGTAGACGCCGTCGCCCGACATCGCGTTGCCGCGGATGCACGACTCGCCCATGCCGATGTACACGACGTCGGGATTCGACTCGGACACGGCGACCGCGCCGACCGACGCGCTGTGTACCTGTCCGTCGGTCACCGGCGTCCACGAGGCGCCGGCATCGGTGGTTTTCCAGAGCCCGCCGCCGGCTGCGCCGAAGTAGCCCTCGTTGGGGCGCCCGCGCACGCCGCTCGTGGCGATGGACCGGCCGCCGCGTCCGCGCACGGCGTCGCCGCTCCGTTCTTGCGTGCCGTATTCCGGCCCCACACTCCGCCAGTGCAGCGCGTTCAGCACGAGCGGATCGATCGGATGCATCGCCGTCGTGCCGGGCGTTTGCACGAACCACACACCGAGCAGCACCGAGAGCAGCAGTCGCACGCGCGGAACTATAGCAGCCCGCGTACAATCGCTGGGCATGGCCGAGCGCGAATTCGAAGCCAGTCCGCTGGCGCCCCGCACGACGGCCGACGAGCAAGCGCGCGACCGTGACCTCGGCTTCGGCAGCGTCGTCGGTCGCGAGAGCCGCGAGCGTCTTCTCAATCGCGACGGCACGTTCAACGTCACGCGCACCGGCCTCGGTGTGCTCGAGACGATCGCGCCGTATCAGCAGCTGCTCACGATGCGCTGGCCCGTGTTTCTCGGGTTCGTCGTCGCGATCTACTTCCTGCTGAATCTGCTGTTTGCGGGGCTCTTCGTGTTGTGCGGGCCCGACGCGCTCGTCGGGCAGGGCGCCGAGATGCTCGGCGGCACGTTCGGGCGCGCGTTCTTCTTCTCGGTGCAGACGTTCGCCACGATCGGTTACGGCCAGATCGGGCCGAACGGTCTCTGGCCGAACGAGATCGTCACGGTCGAGGCCCTGGTGGGGCTGATGTTTCAGGCGCTTGCCACCGGCCTGCTCTTCGCGCGGTTCTCGCGGCCGACGACGTCGATTGTGTTCAGCCGGAATGCGATCGTGGCGCCGTATCAGGGCGGCGAGAGCCTGCAGTTCCGGATCGCGAATCGCCGGCGCAATCAGCTGATCCAGCTCGAAGCGCAGGTGTTGTTCAGTCAGGTGGAGCCCGATCATCGCGGTGGGCGCGTGCGGCGGTTCTACACGCTGCCGCTCGAGCGCAATTCCGTCACGTTCTTTCCGACCGTGTGGACGATCGTGCATCCGATCGGTGACGACAGCCCGCTCAAGGGCAGGACGCCCGAGGATCTCGCGCATGGTGAGGCCGAGTTGCTGATTCTGCTCTCGGGCATCGACGACACGTTTGCGCAGACGGTGCACGCGCGGTCGTCCTACCGGTTCGACGAGATCGTGTGGGGCGCGCGTTTTGTGTCGCCGTATCAGCGCGATGGTGACGGATCGCGCCTGCGCGCCGACATCGGCCGGCTGCATCAGTTCGAGCGCGTGGAGCGCCCGTCGTGAGTGCGGCGATCGCCTTTGCCGCCAACGCGCGGTACGGGCACGGTGGCCAGGGGGAGTTTCTGCGGCTGATGACGCACGCGCTCGCGTCGACGCCGCAGGCCACGGTCTACAGCCGCTTCGTGCCGCCCGGCATCGGCGCCGCGGTGAACGTGCCGTTCGCGGGATCGCTGCGCGCGCGCGTGTTCGAGGCGATTCTCGCCACGCCCGTGCTGCGGCGACGGCAAGACTGGCTGACGCTCCTCTCGGATGTCGACTTCGACACGCGCGTGGCCGGCATGATCACGCCGCCGGCACTGCTCGATGGCGTGATGGCGCAGTGCGCGACGACGTTCGCGCGCGTGCGGCCGCAGGGCACGAAGACGGTGCTCACGAGCCTCAACACGCACGTGAGTCACCTGGCGCGCGTGATGGCCGCCGAATATGCGCGCGTGGGCGCGCCGGGGCCGTCGTTCCTGCATCCGGCCATGATTCGGCGCGCGCTCCGCGAAATCGACGCGGCCGATCACATCCGCGTGAACTCGGGGCTCGCGAAGCAGACCTTCATCGACCACGGCGTCGCCGCCGACCGGATCTCGGTGATTCATCCGGGCGTCGATCTCGCGCATTTCCATCCGGTCGAGAAGCGCGACGATGTGTTTCGCGTGCTCGCGATCTCGAGCATCGACCCGCGCAAGGGCATCCACGACCTCTTCGAGGCGTTCGAAGCGGCGAAGATTCCGAATGCGGAGCTCGTGCTGATCGGCGGCACGGGCGATCGCTGGTCGAAGGCGCTTGTCGATCGCTATCGCCAGCGACTGCCGAGGGCGGTGCCCATTTGGCGGGCGACCGCTTCGAGCAGCGGCAGGACGTCCGCGCCGGCCGCATCCGGCCAAGCCGCGATGATCCGGCCCGAGACATGCTCGGTCTGAAACGCCGCGGATCCGGCCGACACCCCGGTGAGTTCGCGCGCGATCTCCGGATGAAACGGCTGGCCGATCCATTCAACGACCGGGCGCTGGCGCTGCGTGAGCACGCGCGACAGACCCGTGAACGGCCCCGCCGCAACGAAGGCGTGTTCTGCGAGCGCGTCAGCCACGGGGGCGTCCACGTCAGCGGCCGGCACGGCGTCGACCGTCCAGCGTTGCGCGGACCAGACCGCGCGCGTCACACGCGGTTCGTCGGCGCCAGACCACAAGAGGATCATGGTGTCGGCGCCGAGCAGGTCGGCCGCATATCCCACGAACGTGCGCGTGCCGGCGGAGATGTCGCGTGCCGCGGGCCATCGCGCGAGCTGCCGCAATTCCCGTCGACGATCATCTTCGTGCCGGCCGAGGTAGACCAGCAATGTGCCGACCATGATGAGGTAGCCGATGCGGATGATGAAGCGGTTGAGCTCGAACTTGGTTGGGCCGAGATGTCGGCTCATCGAGGCGCCCATCACCACAAACGCCAGAACGACCACGGGGATCGTGCGCAGGGTGCCGCGCCAGCCCCAGCGGAGCGCCGCGCAGAAGAGCGCGAAGACGAAGTACACGAAGAAGGGACTGGACGGTCCCATCGTGAGGTACTGGAAGACCGAGAAGATCGCCAGATCCAGCACGTGGGTGGTGAGCGGCAGCCACGTCACGCCCACGCGGTTCCAGACGAGCCAGGCCACGACTACCGAATATCCGACGTAACTGGTGTGCAGCCCGTAGGTCACTTCGGTGTAGCGCGCGGGCTCGGCGGGATCGAGCCAGATCGCGAACAACGAGAACGCGGCCAAGGCGATGCGCGTGCCGGCGATCAGCCGGTCGGTGTGGCTGGCCGTGAACCGTGTTTCGCGAGAAGCGCTCACGCCGGGAGCATATCCCAGCGATGACGTCGCGTAGGGCTAGTGCGGCGTGCGCGTGGTGGTGTCGTCGGGTGCGTCGGCGTCGTGTGTGGTGTCGTCGATCTGGTCGAGGCGCATCAGGACGGCGTGACCCACTTTCTGCATCGACAGCTCGAGGCGAACCTCGCCGGCGTGTTCGGCCGGCGCCGGTGTCGCGCGATTGATCCACACCGTGTCGTGCGCGATTGTGCTGCCCGTGGCGTGCGTGTGCGTGACGCCGGCGCGCAGTGCGCGGTCTGGCCGCAGCCGCCCGCCAGGGAGGCATTCGCGCAGGCGATGACATCGCCGCCGAGCGCGCCGATGGCGCGCGTGCGCGTGGTGCCGAGGGTGGCAAGCGCCGCGTCATTCGCGTCGATGACGCGCACGTTCTCGTCGACGGCGATGACCGGTCCGGTGAGCGAGTTCAGAAAGCGGCGCACCGATGCGGCGAGCGTGCGCGGTGGCGGTGCGGTGGGATGCGGCGCGTCGAAGAGGCGATGCGCGCAGGTGTCACAGATGCTGTGCGTGATGTCGTGGCCGTCGCTGCTCGTGCCAAGACGCGGACCGAGATCGGCATTGCACCACGCGCAGATCGCACGCATGGATCGAGTCTATCGTGCGGGTGCGGCCTCGCACGCCCACACTTTGGTGGGATTTTCATCGACGCCGAATGCCGGGTTTCCGGCGACGGTGCCGGTGAAGAGCACGTCGTCGGGACCGATGCGCCGCTCGAGGTGTTCCTGGTACTGCACGCGGCCGTTCTCGTCGAAGACAAGCAGCATGGAGCGCTGCGAGGTCGCGCGCAGCGAGACCAGCACGGCGAGCCACGCGCGTCCGTCGGCGCCGGCGCACACCGGCGCCGCCTGCACGCGTCGTGAGTAGTCGTACTCGTGCAGATCGGCGGATGCGAGCGTGTCGCCGGCGCGCGTGCGGATCACCACCCGCTCGTCGGTGACGGTCGCGAGGATGTCGTGTCCGTTCCAGAGCACGGGCGCTTCCGGCGTGTCGGGGCCAAAGAGCGTGAAGAGGACCGGAGCCGGTGTGCGGTCCGTGAGGGCGCTGGTGGCCACGGTGATGCGCGGCGAACTCTGGATCACGCGCGGTCGCCGCGCGGCCTCGCGCGCCACGACCGTGCGGCGGCCGTTCAGGAACATCCCGACGAGCACCGCCATCACGATCACCAGAAGCGCCGGGACGGACCAGCCCGGGAGCGGACTCGAGACGGGTCTCCAGCCTGCGCGACGCATGCCGTAGAACAGCAGGCTCTGCAGCGCGAACATGGCGGCGCCGAAGATCACGCCGATCACCGGTGCGATCACGAAGCCGAGGGCGGCCGTCGATTGCGGGCGCCCGAATGTCATTTCGGCGCCGGTTTGGGTGATGCCCCAGCCGGCGACGAGCGCCGCCGTGATGAGGCCGCCGAGGAGCGGGACGTGATCGGGGGTGCGAAGTCTGAACGGTGTGGACATGTCGATGGGCCGGCGCGCCGGCAACTCAGTGCGTGGACGGACGGCGCATCACCCCGCCCTCGGCGCCCGTGAGCGCGCTCATCGTGATGAACGCATCGGGGTCGCATTCGCGGACGAGGCTCTTCACCTTGCCGACTTCGAGCCGCGTGACGACGCAGTGGAGGATGTCGCGCTCTTCGCCGCTGAGGCCGCCGTAGCCCTTGTACACCGTGACGCCGCGGCCGAGCTGGCCGGTGATTCGCTCACGGATCGCCGCGTGCGCGCGTGACGTGATCGAGATCGCCACGAAGCTGTCGAGGCCGTACAGCACGAAGTCGAGCGTCTTGGCCGCTGCCACGTACGTGAGGATCGAGTAGAGCGCCTCGTTCACGCCGAGCGTCGACATCGCCACGATGAAGAGGACGACGTTGAAGATGAGGATGACGTCGCTCACGCGGAGCAGATCCGCGCGCCGGCTGATCACGAGTGCGGCGATCTCCGTGCCGTCGAGCACGGCGTTTCCGCGCACGGCGAGGCCGATGCCGGCGCCGATGAAGAGGCCGCCGAACACGGCGGTGAGGAGCAGGTCATGCGTAACGTCGGGATACGGCACCGCGGCCAGCACGCCGGCCAGCGCGCCGATCGCCAGCGTGCTCCGCACCGCAAACGCGGCGCCGAGCAGCTTGTACCCCATCACGACGAACGGCAGATTCGCGACCGGGATCCACACCGCGAGCGACACCGGCGTGATCTTCGCGAGCAGCATCGATACGCCCGTGACGCCGCCGTCGATGACGTTGCTCGAGAGCAGGAAGCCCTTGAGGCCCATGCCGGCCGAGAGCACGCCGAGCGCGATCAGCGTGGCATTGACGAATTCCGCGCGGAGTTTCTGCATGGGACCGGTTGTCACGGTAGCACAGGCCTGTGCGAGCCGCGCTATCGGGTCACTCGTCCGCACACCGCGTGCGCGCGTGCGGTGTACGTGATCTGTCCGTGCGCGTCTGTCGGCAATTGCTCCCGGAGTCGCTCCTGATATGTGGCGTGGACCTCCGGCGTCAGACCGGCGAGGGGGCGCTGCAAGCTCGGCCCTCCCTGCAGTGTCGTCCAATAGTCGTCGAAGTTGGTGAACGTGCGCGCGACGACGATCTCGTGCGTGCGAATGTCGGCGAGGCCGGCCGCGTGCCACAGCCGTGGAAGATGCTCGAGGCTGACCGCGTCCTTACTTGGGGGTTGCGGGACCGTGATGCCCAGCGTGCGGAGCGTCTCCTGAGCGAGGTGGTAGGGGAAGCCGCCGCCGGTCAGATCCCAACTGTACGCACACACCGAGCCGCCGGGCCGGACGACGCGCGCCATTTCGGCCACGCCCTTCGCCGGATCCGGGACGAAGAAGAGGACGAGCGGCATCACCGCGATGTCGAAGCTGTGCGGGTCGAAGGGCAGCGCCATGGCGTCGCCTTCACGGAAATCGGCTGGGCATGGCCACTCCCGTGTGCGCGCGAAGGCCAGTTGTGCCGGCGCGGGATCCACACCGGTCAATGACGCCGGCGCGCACTGTTCCGCGATGAGCGACGTGAACGCGCCGTTGCCGCAGCCGACATCCAGCCACCGAAGCCCGCGCGAGGGCGACAGCCACGCCAGAAACTCGCGGCCGGCCAGCCGGCTCCACACGCCCATGTAGCGCTCGTACGCCGCGCCGTCGTTGAAGGAAATCGTGTTCGGTTCGTGAGACATGGCGGTCAGGGCTCCGGAGTCGAGAACATCAGCGCGAGCGCGTTGAGCACCGAGACGATCAGAAACACGAGACCCAGACGGCCGTGTCCGCGCGCGGCCAGCGTGCTCGACGCGAGCGCGAAGACAACGAGCGCGAGGGCCTGTTTGAGCCATGGCTGGAGCGAGAGCGCGGCCTTCGGCGCCACGAACGTGCCCCAGAACAGTGCGACGGTCATGGGCGCAAGCACCGCGAACCCGATGCGCATCACCGGCCCGCCATGCGCCGTGTAGCCCCAGTAGCCGAACGCGATCAACGCCGCCATCTCGAGCGCAAAGCGCAGCGCCAGCATGAGCATCGTCATTGCGCCGGTCCGAGCAGATCCCACTTGTTGCCGAAGATGTCGATGAAGACGACGACGCGCCCGTAGGCTTCGGTGCGGGGCGCGTTCACGAACGTGCACCCCGCGGCGCGGAGGCGATCGCACGTGCCGTCGAAGTCGTCCACGCGGAGGAAGAGGCCCACGCGCCCGGCCCACTGCTGGCCGATCGCGCGCGTTTGCGCGTCGCCGTCCGCGCGCGCGAGCACGAGACCGGTCTCGCCGCCCTTCGGCGTCACGACGACCCAGCGCTTGGGCCGGCCATCATTGGTCGTCGACGGCACGTCTTCGGTCACCGTGAAGTCGAGCACGCGCACGAAGAAGTCGATCGCCGTGTCGTAGTCGGGGACGATGAGCGAGACGAGGGAGAGATGGGCCATGGCGGTGGTGAGTCTTCAGCGTAACGCCGGCGGCGTGTCGACGCCAGCGCTCGGGCGCGACTCGTGTGAGAATTGAGGGCCGCCATGACTTTTGTCTGCACGAGCTGCCAACGCGAGTTCCATGTTCCGCCCGCCACACTGGCGAAGTTTCCCAACTGGACGCCGAAGACCTGCATGAAGTGCAAGACCGGCAAGACGGCGCAGGCGGCGAAGGCGTCCGGCGTGTCGCCGCGCGCGATGGGCATCGAAGAGAACCTCACGACGGCGGAAGTGCTCGAGAAGTACACCGACGGGCCGTCGAGCGGCGTCTTCACTGACGGCGCTGCCACGCCGAATCCCGGCCCTGGCGGGTGGGGCGCGGTGTATGTGGTCGATGGGCAGATCGTGGCGGAGGCGCGCGGGCACGAGCCGCATACCACCAACAACCGCATGGAGCTGTCCGCGCTGATCGCGGGCTGCAAGATGGTGCCGCGCGATCAGAAGGCCGTGATCTACACAGACTCGGAGCTCTGCGTGAACACGATCACGAAGTGGGCGAAGGCGTGGGAAGCGCGCGGGTGGCGCAAGAAGGACGGCGAGATCAAGAACCTCGAGCTCGTGCAGGAGCTCTACCGCCTCTATCACTCGCATCCGGGGCTCGAGCTCCGCTGGATCAAGGCCCACAACGGCACGCGCTGGAACGAGTACGCCGACTCGCTCGCCACGGCCTACCGCCGCGAGTAGCGGTGGGCGGTCAGGTCCGCTTGATCTTCTCGAGTGGCCGGCCTTTCGCGAGCTCATCCACCAGCTTGTCCATGTAGCGGATGTTGCGCATCAGCGGATGCTCAATGTTCTCGATCCGCACGCCGCAGATCGTGCCGGTGATCTTTGTGACGTTCTTGTTCAGCTTCGGCGCTTCAGCGAAGAACGCTTCCAGCGTCGTCTTGCGCGCGATCTGATCGGCCAGCCCCTTGGCGGTGTAGCCCGTCAGCCAGCAGAGGACGTCTTCGAGTTCCTGCGTCGTCCGGCCCTTCTTCTCGACCTTGGTGACGTAGTGGGGGTAGACGCCGGCGAAAGACATCTTGAAGACGCGTTCGTTCGTGTTCATGCGTGCAGCTCCTCTACAACCTGATGTCAGGGCAAGTGCCGTCGTGTCGGGCCCGACGCGCAATGTTGGTGGTGAATCGGCCGAGCACCGTGATCAGGATAGCCGTGTGAGGGGCAGATCCCAATTGCCAGGGCCGACGTCACGCACCATGATCCGATCCGTCTGCGCGTCGGCGCCGACCATGTAGACGTGCGCGCCGACATCCGTGAAGCCGCGCTTGCGGTAGAACGCCTTCGCGCGTTCGTTGCGTTCCCACACGCCGAGCCATAGCGTGCGCGCGCCCATCGCGCGGGCATCGGCTACGGCCCGCGTCATCAGTGCGGGGGCGGCGAGTGTGCCGTGATGGGCTTTCGCGACGTAGAAGCGCCACACTTCGATCGGGGACGGCCCGGTCACACATGCGGGGGCGGGCCCGCGGCGCAATTGCGAGAAGCCGACCAGTTCGTGGTCGACGTCCAGAAGCACGGTGCGGATGTTCTGGTCGGCGATTTCGCGGCCCTGGATTTCCGGTCCATACGATTCGGCTGCATGCGCCGCCATGTCTTCTGGCGTGTTGTCGCTCGCGAACGTGTCGTGAAACGTGCGTGCCGCGAGTTCCGCGAGCGCGGCGGCGTCGTCAGGACGGGCAGGGCGAAGCCGGAGGACCATGGCGTGTCGAGGTCTTGCGAGGATAGCGCGGATCGTGAACGTCACGCCTCGCTGAGGCAGCGCTGGACAGACGCGCGCGTTCGGACTACCGTGGCGTCCTCGCAATCAGCAGGAGAGCGTGATGGCAGAACTGACGCGCCGCGAGGCGCTGGCGGGAGTGATGGCGACGGCGGCAGGATTGACCGGCCTCGCCCAGGGTGGTGCGACCAGTCCGGCGCCACAGGTGGCTGTGGCGCCTCAGGTGCGCGCGGTGACGAAGGGCCGGCTGAAGCAGTCGGTGTCGCGCTGGTGCTATCAGCGCATCCCGATGCCGGCGTTTTGCAAGGCGGTTGCGGAGCTCGGCCTCACGGCGATTGATCTCCTCGAGGAACCCGAGTGGGCGGTCGTGCGCGATCACGGCCTCATCTGCTCGATGGGCTATGCCGGCGGCGGCTCGATTGCCAACGGCCTCAACGTGAAGGCGAATCACGATGCGATCGTGAGGAACTTCGAAGAGAAGATCCCGAAAGCCGCAGCCATGAAGGTGCCGAACGTCATCACGTTCTTCGGCAACCGGCGCGGCATGAGTGACAGCGAAGCGATCGCCAACTGCGTCGAGGGCCTCAACCGCGTCAAAGCCGTCGCCGAAGCGAACAACGTCACGATTTGCGTCGAGCTCCTCAACAGCAAGGTCGACCACAAGGACTATCAGGGCGATCGCACCGCCTTCGGCATCGAGGTCGTGAAGGCTGTGGGCTCACCGCGCGTGAAGCTGCTGAACGACCTCTACCACATGCAAATCATGGAGGGCGACCTCATCCGCACGATCCGCGCGGGCCGCGACTACTTCGCCCACTACCACACGGGCGGCGTGCCGGGCCGGCACGAGCTCGATGCCACGCAGGAAGTGCAGTGGGCGTCCGTCTGCACCGCCATCGTCGACACCGGCTACCAGGGCTTCGTCGCTCACGAATTCACGCCCTCGCCCGGGCGCGATCCACTGACGTCGCTCCGAGACGCGGTCGTGCTGTGTGATGTATAACGGCCCCATGCGATCGACTCTTGCCGTCGCGTTCAGCGCGGCCGCCGTGGTGTTGACGATGGCCACGCTGGTGGCACAGCAACCCGGCCGCGTCCTCTCGGGGCCCGGGCCTGGTGACAATCACGTCGTTGACGCCGCCGGCGCCGAACGCGGGCGCACGGTGTATGCGGCCGAGTGCATCACGTGCCACGGCACACAGGCGCGCGGCACCGATCGTGGCCCGAACGTGATGCGCTCGCTCGTCTTGTTGCGGGATCGGAACGCCGGCGAGCTCGGTCCGTTCGTCAAGAAGCACACGCTGCAAAGCGGACGCCCCGGCACCAGCCTCACTGACGCCCAATTGCTGGACCTCTCGCACTTCCTGCATCAGCGGCTGAACGAGATCCTCGGCAAGGGCATCGGGTTCTTCAAATCCGACGGCGTCTTGACCGGCGACGCCACCGCCGGCGCCGCGTTCATCAACGGCGAAGGCAAGTGCACCACGTGTCACACGGCGACGGCGGGGAGCCTCAGCGGCATTGGCGGACGCTACTCGCCGGTGGACCTGCAGCAGCGCTTCCTCTTCCCGTCCCGGACAGGGCGGGGGAACGTGGCCAATCCCCGGGCGACGGTGACGGTCACCGTGACCCCGGCCACCGGCGCGGCGGTCTCGGGCGCACTCGTGCAGATGGATGACTTCGACGTCACGCTGCGCGACGCCGGCGGCATGATTCGGACCTTCCATCGAACGCCCGCATTGAAAGTGACAAAGACGGATCCCTTGCAGGCGCATCATCAGCTCCTCGAGACCATCACGGACAAACAAATGCACGACGTCGTCGCCTACCTGGCCTCACTGAAATGAAGCGCAGCCTGCTGCTCTGCCTCATGCTCGCCGTTGCGGTGGGCGCGCTCACTGCGCGCTCCGCCCCGCAGGTCCCGCCCACGCCGCCACTGCCCGGCCCGACCGATTCGTGGCCGACGTACAACGGCGATTATTCGGGCCGGCGGTTCAGTCCGCTGACGTCGATCTCGGCGGCGAATGTCGGCTCGCTCAGCCTGGCGTGGATGTATCGCATCAACCTGCCGCCAGGCACGCCGGCGGTGCGCATTGCCGGCACGCCACTGCAGATCAATGGCGTGCTGTATTTCACGATCCCGGATCACGTGTGGGCGGCTGACGCGCGCACGGGCCGTGAACTGTGGCATCACGCGTGGACGTCGAAGGGGGGCATCCACCTGGGCAACCGCGGTGTGGCTGTGGCCGGGGATCTCTTGTATTACGAGACGCCAGACTGCAATCTCGTGGCGCTCGACGTCAAGACCGGTGCGGAGCGCTGGCACAAGTCCATCTGTGATCTCGATCAGTTCTATTACGGATCGGTCGCGCCGGTTGCCGTGAAGAACCATGTGTTCACGGGTGTGAGTGGCGACGATCTGGACATCCCCGGCTATCTCGACGCACGCGATCCGGCGACCGGTGAACTGCAGTGGCGCTGGCATGTCGTGCCGCAGAAGATGGGCGACCCCGGATCGGACACGTGGCCCAATGAAGAGGCCATGAAGCACGGCGGGGGCATGACGTGGACGCCGGTGACCTACGACGCCGAGCTCAATCTCGTCTACGTCACGACCGGCAATCCGCAACCGGTCATCGCGCACAAAAACCGGAAGGGCAGCAACCTGTTCACCGGTTCGATTGTGGCGCTCAACGCAGACACCGGCCGCCCGGTGTGGTGGTTCCAATCGTCGCCGCACGACACGCACGACTGGGACGCGACGCAGACGGCCGTGCTGTTTGACGCGACGATCGCCGGCCAGCCGCGCAAACTCATCGCCCAAGCCTCACGCAACGGCCAGTTCTTCGTGCTCGATCGGACGACCGGCAAGGCCATCATCTCCAAAGAGTTCGTCAAGACGAATTGGTTACTCGGTTATGACGCGAAGGGCCAACCGATTCCGAATCCGGCCAAGGAACCGCAGATCGATGGCGCACTCGTGTCACCCGATCAGTCTGGCGCGGCCAACTGGCCTCCGCCGGCGCTGAGTCCACTCACCGGTCTGTTCTACGTCAATGCGCGTCGCGGATACAGCGTCTACTACCTCTACGATCCGGACGACAACCCGCAAGGCTGGGGTGGAACGGATCGCGGCGGCTACTCCGAGGCGATGCTCAAGGCCATCGACTATCGGACCGGCGCCGTCCGATGGACGCATCCATGGGAAGGCGGGAGCCGTGCGGGCCTGCTCGTCACGGCCGGCAACGTCCTCTTCACCGGCGGCGCCTCGAACGACATCGCCGCGTTGAACGCGACGACGGGCGCGGCCTTGTGGCACGCGCGCCTGAACACGTCGGTCAGTAACGGACCGATTACCTACCAGCTCGACGGCCGGCAGTACCTCGTCGTCGGTGCCGGCGACACGCTCTGGACTTTCGTGATGAACCGTTAGTTACGATCGGCCGTCTCTGTGCGAGCCCAGCCGGCGTGCCGTCTTCTTCGACGATGAATGTGGCGCCCGGCGACATCCAGCGCTGCCAATCCGCGGTCGTTCGGTTCAGCTCGCGTTCGTAGTTCGACCCAAACGCCTCCGGCGACTCGCGCATCGCTTGGAGCCTGAGGTCGCGGAGGATCGATTCATCGCCGGGGCGGGCGCGGCGCAGGAGGAGACCTCACTGTCGGTGCCGCCAGCGCTCTGGATTCCGACGTCCGTGGATGATGCCGAGGATCACGATCGTGTCACCGACGATTCGGAAGAACACGCCGTACGGAAAGCGATGAACGATGGCCCGTCGCTTCTCACCATGAACGGCCGGAAAACTCTCAGGCCGCGCATGCACGTCGAACATCGTTAGATCAACCTCCATGACGAATTCCTGGCCGAGCCCCGGCCGTTGTGCATCGAACCAATCCCGAGCCTCAACGAATTCCGCGATCGCTTGCGGGCGAACGACCAGCCGGCGAGTCACTGCCGGTTCAAGAGCTTCTTGCGAACGTCCTCCCACGGAACCGCCGAACTGGGATCGGCCTGGTGTTCAGCGAGCCGCCGATCGAGCTCGGCAGCCTGCTCCGTCGTGAGTGCGAGTTCCGCACTCCGCTGGACGTCGTCCAGACTGGCCCAGAGCGCCATGGCCAACTCCGCGCGCTCGTCTGCTGGGAGTTTCAACAGTGCCGTCAGGGTGTCTGGTGCCATGGGCTCATCCTGCCACTCTCGGCCTGCGCGGGCAAGGCGTTGATTGTGAGGTCTAACGTTTCAAATGAGCCGCGCGCCGAGGCTCCATGTCTGCCTAACTACTATTGGACCTGCAAGCCGCCGGCACTATGCCTGACAAACTTCGTCAGGCCAATGCCCGAGCCGCCGCAAATCTCTTGTCGTTCAAACCCCGTGAACAGGCAGAACTTAACACAGCGGTGAAGCGGCGGCGCTGTGGGAATTAGGCCGCGGTATTCGTCAGCCCTGCGAATATGCGGGCCGTCAACAGAACGAAGCGCCGACGCACCGTGCGGGTGACGACGAACGGGGCGCCCCAATTGGCGCGCAGCCGACTCACGTGGCAAGCGCCTTTCGGCGAGCACCAATTGGGGCTGTTCGTCGGCAGGACCCGCACGGAACGACGGAGACAGGAGCGGTCATCCCGGGACCTAAAGGTCCCGGGCTCCAGCTTGTCGTTGACCGGATTGTCGTTGACCGGACCGCGGACCGGAACCTGGACCTGACCGCGAACCCAGGACGAGAGCGGACCTGAGCCGAGGAACGAGGGACCAGGGACGACAACGATCCGTAGTCGTCCCTCAGCTACACTTCCCGGATGCGTCTTCGCCAGCTCGCTGCAGCGTGTTCCACGTCACTGATCCTCGCGCTCTCGGTCGTCACGACCGGCGCACAACAGCAGATGGCGCCGATTCCGGCGCCCGCCGATGTGGCCGCCGCCCCCGCGGACGCCAGCGTCACCGCATCCGGCCTCGCGTCGAAGGTACTGACGCCGGGTACGGGCACGGTGCATCCGACGGCGGCGTCCACCGTGAAGGTGCACTACACGGGCTGGACCACCGACGGGCAGATGTTCGATAGCTCGGTGGCGCGCGGACAGCAGATCGCGTTTCCGCTCCGCAGCGTGATCAAAGGCTGGACCGAAGGCGTGCAGCTGATGGTGAAAGGCGAGAAGCGCCGCTTCTGGATTCCGGCCGCGCTCGCCTACGGCGACAACCCGCGGGCCGGTGCGCCGAAAGGCACGCTCGTGTTCGACGTCGAGCTCTTCGAGATGACGACGCCGACGAGCGCGGTGGACCATCTCGCGGCGTGGGACGTGCAGAAGAAGATGATCGCGGCGTCGCCCTACAAGCTGATTCCCGCGCAGTCGATCGGGCCGTC
This sequence comes from uncultured Solibacteraceae bacterium, assembly GCA_964343975.1. Classification (GTDB taxonomy): domain Bacteria; phylum Acidobacteriota; class Vicinamibacteria; order Vicinamibacterales; family SCN-69-37; genus SCUN01. Next base: position 16,230 of record CAYFLU010000009.1, on the reverse strand, counting down.
AAACCACACGGGCCGTATGACGTCGATTGCCGTGGCCGGCTCGGGACCGACGCGCACGATCTACGTGGGCGCGGCCACCGGCGGCGTGTGGAAGTCGACGAACAACGGACAGACGTGGAAGCCGATCTTCGAACACGAAGCCACCGCGAGCATCGGTGACGTGGCCGTGGCGCCGTCGAATCCGCAGATCGTGTACGTGGGCACCGGTGAAGACAACATCTTCCGCGCGAGCCTCTCGGGCACGGGGATGTACAAGTCGATCAACGGCGGCCTGACGTGGACCAACATCGGTCTCACGGACACCGGCACGATCGGGCGCGTGCTCGTGCATCCGACCAACCCGAACATCGTCTATGTGGCGGCGTCGGGGCATGAGTGGACGGCGAACGATCAGCGCGGCGTGTTCAAGACCACCGACGGCGGCAAGACCTGGACGAAGTCGTTCTTCCGCAGCAACAACACGGGTGCGATTGATCTGGTCATGGATCCGAAGGATCCGAACACGCTCTACGCGGCCATGTGGCAGCGCATCCGCCGCAAGTGGAGCGATCCGCGCGTGGAGCCGAACTACGTCGAAGGCGGCATCTGGAAGACGACCGATGGTGGCGTCACGTGGAATCCGATCAACAGCGGGCTGCCGGAGCCGAAGTTCCGCGGCCGCATCGGCCTCGATATCGCGCGCTCGAATCCGAACGTGATCTACGCCGTCGTCGACAGCTACGACGCGGGCCGTGCCGCGCGGCCGGGCGAGCACGACGCGTACGATCGTCCGCTGCCGGAGAACAGCAACATCATCCGCGGCATGGAGATCTACCGCAGCGATGACAAAGGCGCGACGTGGAAGAAGACGAGCGGCCTGACGCCGGAGACGGCGCAGAAGATGATGTCGCTCGGCAACACCTACAACTGGGTGTTCACGCAGATCCGCGTGGACACGAAGAACGAGAACAAGATCTACGTGCTCGCGCTCGGCGTGAGCGTGAGCCAGGACGCGGGCGCGACGTTCGCGCCGTTTGCGGCCGGCGGTGGCGACAACCATCGCATGTGGATCGACCCGGCCAACCCGAACATCGTGTTCACCGCGTCAGACCAGGGCTTCACGATGACGAACGACGGCGGCAAGACGAAGAAGGAAGCCACCGGCATTCATGGCACGCAGTTCTACAACGTCGAGCTGGATATGGCGAAGCCGTTCCATGCGTATGGCTCGGTGCAGGACGCGGGCAGCTATCGCACGGAGATCAACATCGCGCCTGCCCTGAGCGCGTCGAAGGGCGGGCGCGGCGCCTTCGCGCCGCAGAAGTGGGAGGGCGCGCCCGGCGGTGAAGGCAGCCTTCATGCGATCGATCCGACGAATCCGAATCTCGTCTACTCGCACGGCTTCTACGGCAACTTCACACGCGCCGAGTACCCGGCCGCGACCGGTCGTGCCGCCGGCGCAGGCGCCGCGAAAGGCCCGGCGCAGCCCGTGCGTCCCTCGAGCACGCCGATCCGTCCGAAGACCGAGGCCGGCGAGTTGCCGCAGCGCGCGAATTGGATGGCGCCGATCATCGTGTCGCCGCACGATCCGAACACGCTCTACGCGGGCTTCCAGTATGTGTACCGCTCGACCAACCGCGGCGACACGTGGGAGAAGATCAGCGGCGACCTCACGGACAACAACCCGCGCCAGATGGGCATCAACCCGTCGGCCATCCCGTATCAGTCGATGACGCAGGTCGTGGAGTCGTCGCTCACGAAGGGCCTCATCTACGCCGGCACCGACGATGGCAACCTGCATGTGACGAAGGATGGCGGCAAGACCTGGACGAACATCGGCCAGAACCTGCCGATGGCGATGAAGAAGTGGGTCTCGCGCATCGTGCCGTCGAAGTACGACGCCGGCACCGTGTTCGTCGCCCTGCGCGGCCGCGAAGACGACGACTTCACGCCGTATCTGTTCAAGTCCACCGACCACGGCGCCACCTTCACGAGCATCGTCGGCAACATCCCGTCGGGTTCGGTGAACACGATTCGCGAAGATCCGGCGGTGAAGGGCCTGCTCTACGCCGGCAACGACTTCGGCGCGTATGTGTCGAAGGACGACGGCACGGTGTGGCATGTGCTCGGCGGCAACATGCCGTCGGTGGAAGTGAGCGACATCCAGATCCACCCGCGCGACCACGTCATCGTGATCGCCACCTACGGGCGCGGGACGTATGCGATCGATGCGACCAAAGTCCGGGCGGTGAAGTAGCCCGGTTTCAACCTCAGGAGAAGAGCTGCGCCAGATCGGCGTATGCTCTTCTCCTATGACAGCTCGTACTTCATACAGCCGGACTTCCTCCAGCCGGACTTCCTACCGTCGGACCCTCTACCTCGCTCTCGCGCTCGTGCTGATCGGCATGGCGCCCTGGAATCTCCTCAACGCGGCGCCGCCGGTCGGCGGCAACGTGGTCTCCGGTCTCGTGTGGCGCAACATCGGTCCGTTTCGCGCCGGCCGCGTATCGGCCGTCACGGGCGTCGTCGGTGAGCCCGGCACCTTTTATATGGGCCTGCCGCTCGGCGGTGTGTGGAAGACCACGAGCGCCGGTCGCACCTGGTATCCGGTGTTTGACGATGTGAAAGAGGCGTCGTCGGTGGGCGCGGTGGAAGTGGCGCCGTCGGATCCGAACGTCATCTACGTCGGCATGGGCGACATGATCACCGGCGGCGGCATCAACGAAGGCAACGGGATGTACAAGTCGAGCGATGCCGGCAAGACGTGGCAGCACCTCGGGCTCGACGACACCAAGCAGATTCCCGCGATCCTGGTGGATCCGAAGAACGCGAACATCGTGTTGATTGCGGCGCAGGGCAACGTGCACACGCACACGGAGATGCGCGGCATCTTCCGCTCGACCGACGGCGGCAAGACGTGGGCGAAGACGCTGTATGTCGACAACGAGACGGGCGGGCAGGATCTGGCGGCCGCGTACGACACGCCGAACACGGTGCTCGCGGTGACGGTGCGGCACTACACGGCGCCGGGCGGCGCACCGCGTGCGGGTGGCGCGCCGGCGGCGGCGCCAGCGGCAGGCGCGGGCGGCCGTGGTGCGGCCCCGCAGGGGCCGAACGGCACGGGCCTCTACAAGTCGACGGATCAGGGCATCACGTGGACGGAGATCAAGGGGCACGGCCTGCCGGAACCGATGACGGGCCGCATGGCGGTGGCCATTGCGCCGAACACGCACGGGCAGCGCATGTTCGTGATCGGCGGCTTCGGCTTGTATCGCTCGGATGACGGCGGCGCGAACTGGAAGCAGATGGCGGCGAACGATCGCCGCATTGCGAACGGCCAGGGCAATTACACGTCCGGGGTGTTTGTCGATTCAAAGAACCCCGACATCGTTTACACGCTCGCGACGTCGAGCTACAAGTCGGTGGACGGCGGCAACACGTTCACGGGTTTCAAGGGCGCGCCGGGTGGCGACGATCCGCAGGTCATGTGGATTGATCCGACCGACGGCAAGCGCATGTTCCTCGGTGTGGATCAGGGCGCGACGATCTCGCTCGACGGCGGCGCCACGTGGAGCAGCTGGTACAACCAGGCGACGGAGCAGTTCTACCACGTCGCCACCGACAATCAATTTCCCTACAACGTGTACGGGCCGATGCAGGACAGCGGCTCGATCGTCACGCGCAGCCGCGGTGATCTCGGCGCGATCACGGTGGTCGACTGGCAGCCGCATCCGGGCTACGAGTTCGGTTCGGTCGTGCCGGATCCGCTGAACCCGAAGATCACCTACGCGGGTGGTCCGGCGAGCGGCATCATCAAGGTCAACGCCGCGAACGGGCAGTGGATCAACGTCAGCCCGAACTTCGATCAGGCGGCGGGCCTGCGCAAGGTCGGCAATCAGCTGCTGAAGTTCTCGCCGTGGAATCCGAAGGAGCTCGTCGCGGGCTTCAACTTCCTCATGGCGACGACTGACGGCGGCATGCATTGGAAGAAGCTGAGCCCGGATCTCGGCAATCCGACGCAGAAGCCGGCGACGCCGGGTGGGCCGACGCCGACCGTGGCGCTTACGGGCGCGCCGCCGGCTGGATCGATCGATTCGTTCTCGATCTCGACGGTGAGCAACGGGTTGATCTGGGCGGGCACGAACAACGGGCTTATCTGGGTCACGAAGAATCACGGCGTGTCGTGGACGGAAGTCACGATCCCGAATCTGCCGAACCCGACGCGCATGGATGTGTCGACGATCGAGGCGTCGCACTTCGATCCGGCGACGGCGTATGTGGCGGTGGAAGCGCACGGCGCGGGCGACTACGCGCCGTATCTGTTCCGCACGCGCGACTACGGCAAGACGTGGACGAAGATCGTCACGGGGCTTGCGGTGGATCAGCCGAGCGGCAGCTTTGCGCGTGTGATTCGCGAAGATCCGAAGAAGAAGGGCCTGCTCTTTGCCGGCACCGAGAGCTCGATGTATGTGTCGTTCAATGACGGCGACGACTGGCAGTCGCTGCAGCTGAACCTGCCGAACACGTCGTATCGCGACCTGGAAGTGCACGGCAACGATCTCGTGGCGGCGACCTACGGCCGCAGCTTCTGGATCCTCGACGACTTCTCGCCGCTGCGAGAGATGGCGTCGATTGCGCCGGCGGAAACGGTGCACTTCTACAAGCCGGGCGATGCCATCCGCGTGCGTCGCAATGTGAACGGCGACACGCCGCTCCCGCCCGAGGAACCGCACGCCAAGAACCCGCCGGTGGGCGCCATCCTTTATTACTACCTGGGCGAGAAGCCCAAGGGCGACATCACGCTCGAGATCAGCGACGCGTCGGGCAAGGTCGTGCGTCATATGTCGAGCGCGCCGATTCCACCGATCACGGAACCGCAGCCGATTCCCGACTATTGGAAGGAAGTGCCGCGACCGATGCCGACCGAGATCGGCACGAACCGCATCAACTGGGACATCCGCTACGACAATCCGCCGGCGTTCTCGCACTCCTACGAGATCAACGCGAACATCGGCGAGACGCCGGCTTCGCCCGAAGGGCCGCTGGCCGCGCCGGGTGTGTACACGCTGAAGCTCACGGTGAACGGGAAGTCGTACACGCAGACGGTGGTGGTCAAGAACGACCCGCGCTCGCCGGCCTCGGCCGCCGAGCTTGCGGCGCAGACCACGATGCAGCGCGCGCTCTTCGACCGTGTCAATCTCGCCTGGTCCGGCTACCAGCAGGTCACCGCGATGCGCGCGGCCGTGGCGCCGCTCATGAAGCACGCGAACACCGACATCGCGAAGGCGGCGACGGAGTTCGACGCGAAGCTGGCGCTCGCCGGTGGCACGGGGGGTGGCGGTCGTCGTGGCGGCGGCGCGGGCGGCGCCGGCGCGCCTGGCGGCGCGCCGCAGCCGCCCGCGGTGCTGCCGTTCACCACACTGCACGCGAACCAGCTCCGCATCCTGAACTCGCTCGACTCCGGCGACATGGCGCCGAACGAGACCTACACGAGCGTGTTCAACGTGGCGTGCAATGACCTGAAGAAGGGCGTGACCAACTGGAGCGCGCTCAACGCGAAGGAGCTGAAAGACCTGAACGCGCTCCTCGCGAAGAACAGCGTGCCGGCGATTGCGGCCGCCACACCGGCGCTCACCGCGCCGGTGTGCGCCGCACTGCCCGCGCCTGTGAAGAAGTAGCGCTCTGCGGCGGCGTGGACGCGCGTTACCCGCGCGTCCACCCCGCCGGCACGTCCACGAAACTGCCGTCGAGCGATGCGATCGACGGCGTGCCGAGCAACTGCAGCGTCCGCACAATGTCCGCGCGCAGGATCTGAATCGCGCGCGTCACCCCCGGGCCGCCGGCCGCGGCCAGCCCATACGCATACGCCCGGCCGATCAGCACCGCGCGCGCGCCCATCGCAATCGCCTTCACGACGTCACCGCCGCGGCGAATGCCGCCGTCGAGCAGCACCTCCACATGCGCGCCGTGATGCTGCACCGCGGTGACCACCTCCGGCAGCACGCGAATCGTCGCCGCCACAGTGTCGAGCTGGCGGCCGCCGTGATTCGACACGACGATCGCATCCGCCCCCGCATCGATCGCGCGTCGCGCGTCATCAGCGGTATGGACGCCTTTGACGACGATCTTGCCGCCCCATGCGTCGCGGATCCATTTCAGGTCGTCCCACGAGACCATCGACGCCTCGAGCGCCGCGGTGACATCCGCATACGGCATCGGTCCGGAGGGCAGGACGATGTTGGGAAACTTCATGAGGCCGCCGTCGCCGAGATAGCCCGCCAGCCAGCGCGGGCGCGTGAGGAACTGCGCGATGTGCGGCAGCATGTCGAGCGGCTTGCCGGAGGCGAGGCCCTTCATGCCGTTGTAGTGATCGCGCTCGCGTAAGCCGGCGACGGGCGTGTCGATCGTGACGACCAGCGCGCCGCAGCCGACGTCCTTCGCGCGCTGAATGGCGGCGCGCGCCACGTCGTGACCGCCGACCAGATAGAGCTGATACCAGACCGGTCCTGTGGATGCGGCCCTCACGTCTTTGACGTGGCAGCCCGAGAGCGTCGACAGGATGTATCCCGTGCCGGCTTCGCCAGCGGCGCGCGCGGCCACTTCCTCGCCGCGCGGGTAGAACATACGGCTGCTGCCGACAGGCGCGAGCATGAATGGCAGCGCGAGCTTGGTGCCGAGTACGGTGGTGGAGAGATCGACCGACCGCGTGGCGACCGCGGAGCGCGGACGAAAGGCGACGTCGCGAAAGGCGCGCGCGTTCTCGCCGAGCGTCACTTCGCCGTCGGCGCCGCCATCGATGTAGTCGAAGGCCACGCGCGGCAGTCGCCGCTTCGCCGCCGAACGCAGATCCGAGATGTTGACGAACACAGGCGAAGTCTACGGCAGGATCAGAGCGACGGCACCATCCACTTCAAGGCGTAGGCTTGCAACATCGCGAGGACGCCCATGAGTGTGGTGAGGACCAGGCTGTGGATGAGCACGCGCCGCAGAATCTCGCCCTCACGCCCCACCGCGCCGACGCCGGCTGCGCCCACCGAGAGATTCTGTGGGCTGATCATCTTGCCCATGACGCCGGCAGAGCTGTTGGTCGCGCCCATCAGCACCGGATTGAAGCCGGCAACATTCGCCGTCGTCGCCTGCAACGGCCCGAACAGCGTGTTCGACGAGGTGTCGCTGCCGGTGAGGAAGACGCCGAGCATGCCAAGCCACGCGGAGAAGAAGGGAAAGGCCCAGCCCGTGCGTGCGAGCGCGAGCGCCATCGATGACGTCATGCCCGAGTAGTTCATGACGGTCGCGATCGACAGGATGAAGGCGATCGTGACGATCGGCAATCGCAGCTGACGGAACGTGGCGACCGCGACGCGGCCCAATGTCGATGGGCTGAGTCCCGTCAGCCACATCGGCAGAAACGCGACGAAGGCCGCGATGAAGACGAGCGTGCCGGCCGCCGCGAGGAAATCCAGCCGGAACGTGAGCGGGTACGGCGAGGGCTTCGCGACGACGGGCGGCTGGCGTTCCACGCGCGGCGCCGGCGTACCGGCGCTATCGCGATAGGCGCCCGGCCAGCTGAATTCCCACACGGGGAAGCGGAAGCCCTGCGGAGCGGCGGAGGCGGGCGCGCCGATCCACGGCTGACTGCAGAGCGCGTTGCCGATCTGGCCGCAGCGGAGCAGTGCCGTGACGTTCGCCGGCGGCCGCACCTTGGACATGCCGGCGAAGTTGCCCGACTGCCCGATCAGCACGACCACGACGAGAATCGCGTATGTGGACATCGCACGGACGACGCGTGCGCGCGAGTCGACCTCCGTGTCGACCGCGGTCGTGACCTGTGACTCAGTGGCATCGCCGGTGTATACCGTGGCGGGTCGCCACACTTTCAGCAGCAGCGCCACCGCGGCGAGCGAGATCATCGCCGCGAGTGTGTCGGTGAGTTCCGGCCCCATGTAGTTGGCGATCGCGAACTGGCCGAGCGCAAACGTCACACCTGCGGTGACGACCGCCGGCCACACCTCGAACATGCGACGCCACCCGGCGTAGAGCGTGACGAGATACGCGGGAATCAACGCAGAGAAGAACGGCAGCTGCCGCCCCACCATCGCCGACAACGCGCGCGTCGTCGATTGCGCGTCGTGGCCGAGCATCGGCGCGAGCAGGCCGCCGAGTGTGGTCACGGGAATACCCAGTGAGCCGAACGCGACCGGCGCGGTGTTCGCGATGAGCGCAAGTACGGCGGCGGTGATCGGCGCAAAGCCAAGTCCGGCGAGCATCGCGGCGGTGATGGCGACCGGTGCGCCGAAGCCGGCGATGCCTTCGATCAGCGCACCGAAGCAGAAGGCGACAAGCAGCACTTGAATCCGCCGGTCGCCGGTGAGGCGCGCCAGCGCGCGTCGCAACACCGCGAAGTCGCCGCTTTCCACCGAGAGGTTGTGGAAGAACACCGCGCTCACGACGATCCAGCAGATCGGCCAGAGACCGTACGCCATGCCGTGCGTGGCGGAGGCGATCGTGAGATCGAGCGGCATGCGCCACACGAGCCAGGCGAGAGCCATCGCGGTTGTGGCGCCGGCGGCCGCGGCCCGCCACGGCGCCACGCGCCACACCGCCAACAGCAACGCCAGCACCACCGGCGGCAACGCCGCCACGAGCGCAGACAACAGGGTGCTGCCTCCGACCGGATCGTAGAGTTGCTGGAACATGCGGCGAACTATGGCACACCCGGGTGGGTTATGGTCTCTGGGTGCCGCACCCCTTCCATCTGATGGCAAAGCCGCACGGTCCGGTCTGCAATCTCGACTGCACCTACTGCTTCTACCTCGAGAAAGAACGCCTCTACCCGGGCACCGAGTCGTGGCGGATGTCCGACGATGTGCTCGAGGCGTTCATTCGCCGGCACATTGAGGCCCACGCCGAGCATCCCGCCGTGTCGTTCACTTGGCAGGGCGGTGAGCCGACGCTCGCCGGGCTGCCGTTCTTCGAGCGCGTTGTCGCGCTTCAGCAGGAGTATGCGAACGGCAAGCGCATCGAGAACGCGCTCCAGACAAACGGCCTCCTGATTGACGACACGTGGTGCGCGTTTCTCGCCGAGCACGAGTTTCTCGTCGGCCTGTCGATCGACGGGCCCGAGGCGCTGCACGATCGCTATCGCCGTGATCGCGGCAACCAGCCGACGTTTGCCGCGGTGATGCGCGCGCTCGAGCGCTTGAAGCGCGATCGCGTGGCGTTCAACACGCTCACGGTGGTGCAGGCCGACAACGTGCATCATCCGCTCGAGGTCTATCGCTTCCTCCGCGACGTCGGCAGCGGCTATCTCCAATTCATCCCCATCGTTGAACGCGCTGCCGAGCGGCCGGAGCCTGACGGCTTGCGATTGCTGACGCCAGACGATGAGGCGCGGGCGCAGGTCACGCCGTGGTCGGTGGATCCGGTGACGTACGGCGAGTTTCTGGTCGCGATCTTCGACGAGTGGGTGCGGCGTGATGTGGGGCGCGTGTTCGTGCAGTTGTTCGACGTAGCGCTTGAGTCGTGGTGCGGCCTCGAGGCGTCGCTGTGCGTGTTTCGCGAGACGTGTGGCGAGGCGCTGGCGGTGGAGCACAACGGCGATCTGTACTCGTGCGATCACTACGTCTATCCGCAGTACCGGCTGGGCAATCTGTTGAACGCGTCGCTCGGCGAGATGGTGCGGTCGGAGGCGCAGCAGGCGTTTGGCGCCGCGAAGCGCGACCGGCTGCCGGCGGAATGTCGCGGATGCGACGTGCGCTTCGCGTGCCATGGCGAGTGCCCGAAGCACCGGTTCGTGCGCTCGAAGGACGGGAGTCGCGACCTCAACTACCTGTGCGCGGCCTACAAGCGGATCTTCCGCCACATGGATCCGGCGATGCGCTTCATGGCGAACGAACTCGCGCATGAACGGCCGCCCGCGAACGTGATGCGCTGGATGGCGCAGCAGGCCGCTGCGGCGGCGGTGAAGAGCACGGGCCGCAACGAGCCGTGCCCGTGCGGCAGCGGCAAGAAGTTCAAGCACTGCCACGGCAGCTAGCTATACTCGCGCCATGAAACGCCGGGAGTTTCTGAAGACGGCTGGTCTTGGTGCGGCGGCGTTGGCGCTGCCGATCGACCAGGCGCGGCCGCCCGCCCGCAAGCCCAACATCATCTACATCCTCGCCGACGATCTCGGCGTGGGCGAACTCGGCTGCTACGGTCAGCAGAAGATCCGCACGCCCAATATCGATCGGATTGCGGCGGAGGGCATGCGCTTTACGGCGCACTACTCGGGCAGCCCGGTGTGTGCGCCGTCGCGTTGCACGTTGCTCACGGGGATGCACACCGGCCACGCCTACATTCGGGACAACGACGAGATGGAGTCGCGCGGCGACGTGTGGCACGACCTCTCGCTCGAGGGACAGCGTCCGCTCAAGGCGGGCACGACGACGGTCGGCCATGTGCTGCAGGGTGCGGGCTACAAGACCGCGTGCATCGGCAAGTGGGGCCTGGGCGGGCCGGGCTCGACCGGTGAACCGAATCGGATGGGCTTTGATCATTTCTACGGGTACTTGTGTCAGCGCATCGCGCACAACCACTACCCGTCGTACCTCTGGCGCAATCGCGAGAAACTGCCGCTCAAGAACACCTACGTGTATCCGCACGAGAAGCTGCCGGCCGGGCTCGATCCGAACGACGTGAAGTCGTACGCGAAGTACATCGGCACGGAGTTCTCGGCGGATCTGATGGCGGATGAAGCGCTCGGGTTCATCGAGGCCAACAAGGCGCAGCCCTTCTTCCTGTATCTCGCGTTCACGATTCCGCACATGGCGTTGCAGGTGCCGGAAGACTCGCTCGCGGAATATCTCGGGACGTTTCCCGAGACGCCGTATCTCGGTCAGAAGGACTATCTGCCGCACCGGGCGCCGCGCGCGGCCTATGCCGCGATGATCACGCGCATGGATCGTCACATCGGGCGCGTGATGCAGCGGGTCAAGGACCTCGGCCTCGACAACGACACGGTCATCATGTTCTCGAGCGACAACGGGCCGACATTCAACGGCGGTACCGACTCGACGTTCTTCGAGAGCGCTTCTGGCCTGCGTGGGTTGAAGCAGGACGTCTACGAGGGCGGCATGCGCGTGCCGCTCGTCGCGCGCTGGCCGGGACATATTCCGAAGGGGCAGACGTCGGCCCATCCGTCGGCGTTCTGGGACATGATGCCGACCTTCGCCGAGTTGGCCGGCGTCGCGTCACCCAAAACCGACGGCGTGTCGTTCGTGCCGTCGCTCCTCGGCCGCCCGGCAGCGCAGACACCCCGCGACTACATGTATTGGGAATTTCAGGGCCGGCAGGCCGTGCGCATGAAGAACTGGAAGGCCGTGCGACTCAAGCCGAACCGCGCGATCGAGCTCTACGACCTCACGGCCGATCCCGCAGAGCACACCGATGTTGCCGCGACGCATCCCGATCTCGTGAAGGCGGCGGAGGCACTCTTCACCAGCAGCCGCACGGAATCGGCGCTGTTTCCGCTGAAGTGATCCGGACCGTTCCTCTGCGTGAGTTGTTCGACGCCGCCCAGCCGATCGACACGCGCGGCGTGTTCGTCGCGACGCTCGAGCTGACGCCGATGACGCCCAGTGCGTTGATCGGCGAGAATCCCCTCGAAGACGATCGCGGTCAGATCGAGGCGCGCACCGGCCTCGTCCGGCTGATGCGCGAGGATGAGTTTCGGCGCGTGGTGCGGACGCTGCGAGACGGCCAGCCCGACGCCTCCGATGAGGCGATGTGTGCGGCGCTGACGCGCGCGGCGATGCGTTGAGCTGTGGCAGAATGCCCGCGGAGCCCCGGCCATGAAGAATCTCTTCGACGCGGATACCTATCAGGAAATCGCCCGACGTCTGGACACGCTGAAGCCTGACTCGCCGCGCCAGTGGGGCAAGATGCAGCCGTCACAAGCCCTCGAGCATCTTGCGCGCGTGCTCGACAGTGTGCTCGGGCCGCAACCCGCTCGGCAGATGTTCCTCGGCAAAATGATCGGCTGGATGGTGAAGGGACGGTTCCTCGGGCCCGAGCCGTTCCAGAAGAATGCGCCGACCGGACCAGAGTTCGTGGTGAAGGACGATCCGAATTTCGCACCGACGCTCGCGCGCACCAAGGCGCAGCTGGCGGCGTTTCACGCGCTGGGTCGCGACGGCGCCGACGGCCGTATTCATCTTTTCTTCGGCCCGCTCACCGGTCAGAAGTGGGGCGAGACGCAGTACAAGCACTTCGATCACCACCTGGGTCAGTTCGGCGTGTAGATCACAACCCCAGCAGCAGCCCTTCTGACGAAAATCCCGGGCCGAGCGCGGACACGACGGCGTGTCCGCCGTGGCCCGGGCGGTGCGCCTGGAGATACCGCGCCAGCACGTAGAGCACCGTCACCGACGACATGTTGCCGTAGTCGCGGAAGACATCGCGCGACCAACGAAATCGATCCGTGCTGATGCCATACGCATCCGCGTACGCCTGCAGCACCTTCGGTCCACCCGGGTGATACAGGAACTCCGTGATGTCGTTGCGAGAGATACCGGCGGCGGTGAGCAGCGCATCGAGCTCGGCGGCGGCATGTTCCGCGATGATCTCCGGAATGCGCTGATCGAACACCACTTGCAGTCCGCGGGCGACGACGCTCCAGCCCATCACGTCGAGCGAGTCGGGAAAGAGCATCGAGCGCGTGGTGCGGATCGGCCAGCCGACGTCACCGGTGTCGTCGCCGCTCACGAGTGCCACCGCGGCGCCATCGGCGAAGAGCGCGGTGGCCACGAGGTTGCTCTTCGAGAAGTCGTCGGCCAGAAACGTGAGCGAGCACATCTCTGCGGCGAACACGAGCGCGCGCTCGCGCGGGTGGCCGATGAGGTCGCGCGCGGCGGTGGCGAGCCCCGCGACGCCGCCCGCGCAGCCGAGACCCCAGATCGGCGTGCGCCGCGCCGTACGTTTCAATCCCAGCACGTTGATCAGTCGTGCGTCGATCGACGGCGTCGCGAGGCCCGTCGTGTTCACGTAGTAGATGCGGTCGACGTCGGTCGGTGCGAGTCCGCGCCGGGCAAGGAGCGTGCGTGCCGCGTCTGCGCACATGTCCGTGGCTGCTTCGATGTAGGCGATGTTCTTCTCGTCGAGTCCGTGCGCGGTCTGGTACCAGCTCGCCGGCTTCGCGATCCGGCGCTGACGAATGCCCGTGTTCGTGAAGAGCGGCATGAGCCGCTCGAGATGCGGCACCGCGTTGCCGAACTGCGCGCGGGCAAACGCGGCGGCATCGTCTTGCGCGATCGTGTACGGCGCCTCCGCCGTGGCGACGTCGATCAGTTGGGGCATGGTCGTACTCTATCGCGTGAGCCGCGCCAGTCGCTGTTGTACAGCGTCGAGCGCGGTCAGGCGCGCGATGAGCCACGCCGCAATGCGCGAATGGCCCAGAGGCGTGTAGTGCCCTGCGCCGATCATCCCCGTGGGATCGTCGGCGCGGATGATGAATGAGGCCGCGTCGCCGATCGGTTGGCGGTTGAACTCCTCGCCGAGGTCGACGTAGGGTACGCCGGCATCGGCCGCGGCCCGTTGCACGATGGGTTGCCAACTCTGTGCAAATGGCGGATCGACCGACGTTGGCAGGCGCACCAACACCAGCGATGTCCCCCGCGCCGCGGTTCGGTCGCGAAGATCGGTGACCATCGCGCGGATCACCGGCGTCAAGCGCTGATGTTCCACGGCGTCGGTGGGGAACGGCCGGACGCGTTCGACGAGCCAGGCCGCCGCGCGAAACAGCGCGAGATGTTTCGCCATCGCCGCGCCGACGAACACAGCGTGGCTGACGGGGCCGTTCCAGTAGGTCGGCACCGGCACGTGCTCGGGTACGAGCGATCCCTGGCGCAGGCCGAGTGTCGGCTTCAGCGTGTCGAGAAAGAACCCGGACGTCATGCGGTCGAAGTCTTCGTCGATGAACGCGAATACGTGCACGCCCGTGTCGAGCGCGTCGTCTCTGAGGTAGCGAAGGTAGGCCTGGTCCGCGCCGTACCCCGGCGTGCCCATGTTGACGCCCTCGAAGCGACGGTCCTGCGACGCGAGCTGGGCACACCACGTGTCGCGGTTCGACACGCCGTTGCCGAAGGTGAAGGAGTCGCCGACGCACAGCACGCGCAATCGATCCGGTGCCGCCGAGGGCGCGACGTCGTGGTCTTCGCGCAGCCCACGCGCGTTCGTGCGCATCTCGATGCCCGTGCCGAGGAAGTTCGCGTCGTGGAGATTGGGCCGCACGCGCCAGCCCAAGTCGGTGTCGAACTCGATGCTGTCGGCCGACGGGTTGGGTGCGTAGCCGTGCGCGAGCTCGCGCGCCACCACGCCCCAGCTGGCCACGCCTTCGGCGAAGACCAGTGAGGCGATGATGGCGGCGAGCGCGAAGAGGACGCGACGGCCGCGCGACCGGCGTGATGCCGGTGGCGCAGCCGCAGGGGCGGGGCTCACGGAGCGATCAGCGGCAGTTGCCGCTGCGTGCGCCCTTCGGCCACACGTTGTCGCTCGGATCGTGATCGGGGAAGCGGCAGTTCGGATCGAACATCACGCTCTCGACCTTGCGGCCACCGGTATCGACCGTGCCCGTGAACGTGCGCGCGCCCGAGAACCACACATCCACCGGCCACGTGGCGCGAAGCGTCGTGTCGTCGACGACCTCGATCTTCGGCGACGCGCCGGCCGCCGGCTTCAGCGCCGCGCCCTTCGCGAGCTTGAATTCGAGGATCACCGGCGACGGCATCTGGCCGTCCTGCTTCACGGTCACGCTGGTCTTCGTGCCGTTCGTCTTCACGTCCGTGATCGCGCCGTCGACCGACTCGGTCGTCCAGAGCCAGTAGTACCAGAACCAGCTCAGGTCCTGCTTCAGCGCGTTGTTCATGAAGAAGATGTAGTCCCACGGCGACGGGTGCTTGAACGCCCACGTTTTCGTGTATTCGCTGTGCGCGCGCTGCACTTCTTTGTCACCGACGACCCCGCCGAGCATCGACAGCATGAGCGGGGTCTTCGAGTACGTCTGGTAGCTGTAGCCCGTGCCCGCGTCGTTGGCCGGCCACATCATCGGCGCTTCGGTTTCGCTGCCGCTCATGTTGCCGTAGTTCTGGCCGTTGCCGTCGATGCGCGGAGCCGTCTTGTTCGTATCCGCGCGCGACAGCTCGTTCATGTACTGGTTGAAGCCTTCGTCCATCCAGCCGTACCAGGTCTCGTTGTTGCCGACCATCATCGGCCACCACTGATGGCCGATCTCGTGATCGGCCGCGCCCTGGTTCGAGTTGACGACCATCGGATATTCCATGCCCGCGCTCGGGCCGTCCTGCATCGTCAGCTGCGGGAACGGATACGGCGCCCAGAGCTTCGAGTAGAACTCGAGCGCGTGACGCGCGATCGTGCCGGCGTTCGCGTAGAGGTTCGCGCGTTCCGGCTGATACACCATGTGGATCGGCACCGGGCCCTTGCCCGGAATCGTCGCGCGCGTCGCCGTCCAGATGAAGTTGCGTGACGTCGCCCACGCGAAGTCGTTCACGTTCTCCGCGACGTGTCGCCACACGAGCCGCTTGCCGTCGGCGCTGTCCGTGCCCGGCTGCGTCGACACGCCCGGGCCCACTTCGTCCTGGCCGACGATCGTCGTGACATTGTCCGACTCGAGCACGTGCGTGAGTCGCTCGCGCGCCTTCGCGGTGAGCACGTCATTCGGGTTCTGCAGCACGCCCGTGCCGCTCACGATCCAGCCGGCGGGGACGTCGATCGAGACGTCGAAGCGGCCGAAGTTGTTGTAGAACTCCGACGGCCCCATGTAGGTGCTCGTGTCCCAGCCACGCAGGTCGTCGAACTTCGCAAGGCGCGGATACCACTGCGTCGGCTGGAAGAGGTCATGACCGAACCGCTGCGTCATGCGATGGCCCTGGCCGTTCGGGCCACCGGGCAGCTTCGTGTGCCAGCTCACTTCGATCTTCGCCGAGGTCTTCGCCGCAATCGGCTTCGCCAAGACGACGCGACCGACCGTCTTGTCGAAGTTGGCGACAGTCGTGCGCGCCGGCGGAGCCGCCGGCTGCGCCGCGCCGCCGCGTCCACCGCCACCACCCGCGCCACGGCCACCAGCGGCGGGGGCGGCCGTGAGGTCGACCTCGACGCCGTCGATGGCGAGACGCGTGACGACCATGCCGTCGGTCAGTTCGGCCGGCGTCGACGCCGGCTGGTGCGGCGCGAGCGGCCGGAAGATGTTGTGATCGA
>CAYFLU010000008.1:0-40231 GCA_964343975.1 uncultured Solibacteraceae bacterium | reverse complement strand
TCGCGCTGCCGTTCGTGCTCGGCCTCGGCATGGCACTGCCCTGGCCGCTCGCCGGTGCAGGCCTCTCGAAGTTGCCGAAGCCCGGCGCGTGGATGAACACGGTGAAGTACGCCTTCGGCGTCTTCATCCTCGTGATGGCCGCGTACTACGGCTACCTCACTTACGAGTTGCTCTCGAACCGCTGGGTCAACACCGCCGACGTGCAGGCGAGCGCCGCCGAGAAGCTGAAGGAAGGGTGGTACTCCTCGCTCGACGAGGGCCTGCGCGCCGCCAAAGCATCGGGACAGCCGGTGCTCGTGGACATGTGGGCCACGTGGTGCAAGAACTGCCTCACGATGGACAAGACCACGCTGGCCGACGCCGGCGTGAAGCAGGCGTTGTCCGGCTACGTGAAGGTGAAGTTCCAGGCCGAAGATCCCGATGCGCCCGGCGTGAAAACCGTGATGCAGAAGTTCGGCGCCGTCGGACTCCCCGCCTACGGCGTCTTGAAGGCGAAGTAGAACTGCCGGCCCATCCCGCTCTGCGTGGCGAGATGGATCCAGAGCACGGCGAGGTTCTCGAGCACAGCCGCATTGCGCAGTGGTCCGGCATCGCGCGGGGTGAAACCCATGTCCTTCGCCAGCGCCAGCACCACGGCCTTCGCGGCCGCGTCATCACCCGCCACGCACGCGTCAGCGCCGTTCGGCGAGGCCATCACTTCCGCACCAAAGTGATTGAACGCCTTCAGGACGCGCGCCTGCGGAAACGCCGCGGCAATCGCTGCGGCATTCGAGCCGGCACTCGGCGGCGCCCACACGGGCCCACCTGACCACGTCAGCGGATTCGTGCAGTCGACGACGATATGTCCGGCGAGATCTCCCGCCGCACGCAGCGCGTCGATCGCGGCCGCAGCCGGCACACACACGAGCACCGCCGACGCACCCGCGACGGCCGCCGCCGACTGACCGGCATCACGGCGCCGAAGCGGACCGTGTGCCCACCCAATTCCAGACGACGCGCCAACGCGCCGCCGACGTTTCCCGATCCGAGAATGGCAATGTGGCTCATGAACTGGTCACTCCAACGATGACAGGCTAACGGCCGAGAGCGTCGATCACAAGACGCGCGGCTGCCGCGCCGGAATATTGCTGCTGCCCGGTGATGAGCCGTCCGTCACGCACCGCGAATTCCCGGAACGGCTGATCCACGACGAAGTTGGTTCCCGGGATCTGACGCGCTTCGTCTTCGATCCAGAACGGTTGAATCCGCCGCCCGACGATCTGGTCGGCGAACTGCTCCTCGGCATTCGCAAACCCCGTCCACGTCTTGCCATGCACCAACCGCTCACCGGTCGAGAGCCGGGTCTCGAGCAGCACACACGTCGCATGGCACACGAGCGCCGTGACCTTGCCGGCTTCGTAGAACGACGCGATCAGCGACTGCAGGCGCGTGTGACCACGGAACGTGATCATCGGCGACTGCCCACCGGTGACGAACACGGCGTCGTAGTCGGCCACACGCACGTCATCGAGACTGGGCGTGTTGGCGATCAAGGCCGCGTGGGTCGGCGAATGTTTGAAACCGAGGCTCAGCAGGTCGTGCGCGGAATAGCCGCTGGCGTCTTCGGGATCCGAATAGGTGTCCGCGGTGAGCGCTCCGCCGTTGGGACTGCGGATCTCGACGGCGTAGCCGGCCTCCGTGAACGTCCAGTACGGATGCGTCAACTCGGACCACCAGAAGCCCACCGGCCAACCGGTGGTTGGAGACACCGCGGCGTTGGCGGCAATAAGGAGCACGGACTTGCGACGGGCGGGATCGACGACGTTCGGCGTGGCGCTCATGGCCTTCACCGTAGCGCGTCGTACACGAAGTGGCTGGTATGCACATTCTCGGGTGAAACACACCAAAAGGAGAGCGTCATGCCGGAGTTCGAGTTCGAAGGCCACCGCTACCAGAATCCGGTGGAACTGGCGCTGCACGTGATCGGCGGCAAATGGGAGATGCCGATCCTGTGGCGGCTGCGCCAGCGCGTGTGGCGGTACAACGAACTGCGCCGGGATCTGAAGCGCGTGACGCACAAGATGCTGACGCAACAACTGCGCGAGCTCGAACGCCACGGCCTCATCACGCGCACTGTCCATCCCGTGGTGGCGCCGCGGGTCGACTACGCGCTGACCGCGCTCGGCCGGTCCGCACTGCCGGCCATCGACGTGCTCCGGACATGGGGCGAGAGCTACCGGAAACGCGCAGCGCGGATGCTATAGTTCTTCGACGATGTCCCGTCGCACTGCGCCATTCCTGATCGGCTTTGCAGTGGTCGCCCTGGCCGCGTTGGCCGGGTTGTGGCGCATCGAACAGCTGCGCCGCGACGGGCGCCGGGCCGCCTCCGCCAGCAACACCTTCATCGTCATTGCCCAGGAAGCGATCGATGAGTTGCGCATTGCGCAGGCGGCCTCAGCCGCCGGCAGCACGCATGCGGATTGGACCGCTCGCGGCACGGCGGCCCTCGTCGGTCTCGACAGCGCGCTCGGCTCACTGAGCGCGACCACGTCGACCCCGGAAGCCAAGCCCCACTACGACACGGCGATCGGCCTCGCCACACAGGTGAGGAATGCCGACAAGAAGGCCCGGGAGCTCCTGACCGCCGGTCAGACCAGCCAGGCCGCGGACACGATCTTTCAGGAAGGTTCGGAGACCGCCAAGATGCTGTCGGCCGAGCTTGCGAGCGCCCGCGACGCCGAGCTTGCCGGCTTTGAACACGCCGCGGCCAAGCTCGGCTACATCGAGCTCGTGATCGTGGGCGTGTCGCTCGGCATTGGGTTGGTGCTGCTCGTCATCGCCATGCGTGGCACCGAGGGGGCCCCGGAGACGACGACGGCGCCCGACCAGCTGGATCTGCACGATGTCGCGAGTGACCTGCCGGCGAAGCCCGCCGCGCCTGCGTCGGCGCCCGGACCTGAGCCATTCGCCAACCCCTTCACTGCGCCCACGGTCGACTTGTCGGGCGCGGCCGCGCTGTGTGTCGATCTCGGCCGCATCGTCGACGGCCGCGATCTGCCCGGTCTGATGGCCAGGGCCGCCGGCGTCCTCGAAGCCAAGGGACTGGTGCTCTGGGTGAGTGAGGGCGGCGGCACGTCGCTGCGGCCGTCCGTGGCGCACGGCTACCCGGAGCGTGTGCTCCAGCGCATGGGCACGCTGCCGGTCGATGGCGACAACGTGACGTCGCTCGCGTTCCGCACGAAGCAGCCACAGACCCTGCGGAGCTCCGTGGACGGCTTCGGCGCGTTGGCCGTGCCGCTGCTCACCGGTCAGGGCTGTGTCGGTGTCCTCGCAGCGGAGATGCAAGGCGCCAAGCCGG
The DNA here is from genome assembly GCA_964343975.1 of uncultured Solibacteraceae bacterium. Taxonomy (GTDB): domain Bacteria; phylum Acidobacteriota; class Vicinamibacteria; order Vicinamibacterales; family SCN-69-37; genus SCUN01. Next base: position 36,894 of record CAYFLU010000008.1, on the reverse strand, counting down.
GCGACGCTCGCTTCGACATCGCCCGCATGATCGCGGCGCAGCTCTCGACGCTGGTTGATCCGCTCAACGGCCGCTAGTCCTTTCGGACACCACTGCCCCTAATTCCGGCCAGTTCGCTCGCCGGCCGTCCTCTCGACCGTCCAAAAGCGTTGCCTGAAACCCGGCACGGGTCTTGATTAAGTGGAATGCGGAACCGCCCGGCAAGCGGGGTGCGTCAACAACCGACAGGCAGGCGCTGGCATCGCCGCACCTCGCTCCCGCTCCAGGTTGTCCGGGCGGTTTCATTTCCTCTTCTGAGAGGGCCGGTCACGGCCCGTGACCAAGAACGCGATCAGGCGTGATCAGCCGAAGCGGACGGCCACGATCGTGGTGTCGTCGTTCGGGTTGGCGCCGGCACGATGATCTTCAACGGCGTTGTTGATGTTGTGAACGATCTCGCGCGCCGGAAGCGCGCGCGACTGCTCCACGACTTTCATCACACGCGCGCTCGTGAATTCCTCGCCCTTGCGGTTCATCGCTTCCGACACACCGTCTGAGCAGAACACGAACACATCGTTCTGTCCGAGCGGCAGCACCACTTCGTCGTAGGTCGTGCCGTAGAACGACCCGAGCGGCACGCCCGGCGACTCGATCTGCTGAACACTCTCGGCCGTGGCGCGAATCGGATACGGCAACCCGGAGTTGGACAACGTCACCGTGCGGCGCTTGAGATCGAACACCGCGTAGCACAGCGTGCAGTAGTACTCCTCAAGATGGCGTTCGTGCAGGATCGTGTTGATCGACTCCATCACCGACTTCGGCGTCGACTGTTCCGGCATGAAGCGGCGGCGGAACGTGCGTCCGCGCACGAGCTCTCCGGCAAACACCGAATACAGCGCAGCCGGCACGCCTTTGCCCGACACGTCGCCGAGCGCGACGATCAGCGTGTTGGAGTCGGGAACGAGATAGTCGTAGAAGTCGCCGCCGAGCTCGCGCGCCGACGCGAACGACGCCGCGATGTCGACGCCCTTGAGCTTCTTCGGCAACTGCGCCGGCAAGAGCGCCGCCTGCACGCGCTTGGCGAAGTGCAGTTCCTTTTCCATGCGCGCTTCAGACGCCGACACGGCCTCATACAACCGCGCATTCTCGATGGCGACGGCGGCCTGGCTCGCGAGCAACGTCAGAATTTCGATGTCGCGCTTCGTGAACGCGTCGAGCTCCGGGCTCTCGAGATCGAACACGCCGATGCACCGGTCCTTGAGCAGCATCGGAATCGCGAGTTCAGAGCGCACATCTTCGACGGCCTTGATGTAGCGCGGATCCTTCGACACGTCAGGCACGAGCACCGGTTCCCGATGGAGCGCGGCATAGCCAACGAGGCCTTCACCGAGCTTCACCTTCGGGATGTCGACCTTCTCGCCGTACTGCACGGCCACCTTCATCTCGAGCTCCTGCCGCGCATCGTCGTACAGCAGAATGCCGAAGGTGCGATAGTCGACGACGCGGCGGGTGAGCTGCGCGATGTTGGAGAGCAGTTGATCGAGATCGAGCACCGCGGCAACTTCCTTGCCGATCTCCGCGAGCATTTCGAACGCTTCCGCGTCCGCGCGCTCGCGCTCGAACAGGCGCGCGTTGACGAGCGCCACGGCCACGGCCGCGGCAAACTGTCGCAGGATCGCCGCATCTTGTTCGGTGTACTGATCGCGCGTGCGGCTCAGCACGTTGAGCGCGCCGACCGCCTTCTTCTTGTAGATCAGCGGCACGGCGAGGGTCGACGCCATGCCGGGCACCACGGAGATGTAGTGCGGGTCGGCCGTGACATCGCCGACGACCTGGACCTGCTGCGATTCGACGACGCGCCCGACGATGCCCTCGGACACGCGCACGCGGAACCCTCTGTGGTCGGGATAGCCGACGGCGTAGGCGATGGAGAGCTCGTGGCGTTTTTCGTCGAGCAAATACACGGCGAACGCGTCAAACGGAATCAGACGCCGGATCAATTCGGGGGTTTTCTGGAGGAGCTCGTCGACATCGAGCACCGCCGTCACCTGACGCCCCAGATCGAACATCGTCAGGAGAATGTCCCGTTCGCTCATTACTCTTAACTATACTTGTAGAGTGCTGACACTGCCGCTGGACTACACGGCCATCGAACGGATTTTGCCGCACCGATACCCGTTCCTGCTGGTCGATCGCGTGACCGAACTCGAGCCCGATAAGCGAATTGTCGGGATCAAGAACATCTCGCTGAACGAGCGGTACCTCGCGCATTCCGGCACGGACGAACCGTCATTGCCGTCGACGATCCTCACGGAAGCCGTGGCGCAGGTCGGCGCCATTCTGATCCTGTCGAAGCCCGAAAATCGCGAGCGCCTGATCTACTTCATGGGCATCGAGCGGGTGCGCTTCCGCCGCCCGGTGCATCCGGGTGACGTCGTGGAGATCGAGGCGATCGTGCGTCGGCTGCGGAGCCGGATGGGCGTGCTGTCTGGACGCGCGCGCGTGAACGGCAAAGTGGTGTGTCACGGCACGATGACGTTCGCGCTCGGCGAGCGCAACGAGAAGTCAGCGACGGCCGGCGCCGAGAGCTAGGGCCATGAACGCGATCTTGGCGCCGCGTGAAGTCCACGCGGCCCAACGCGCGTCCGGCTTGAAGTAGCGATACGCATCCAGCACCGCCGGCGCGAGAATCACCGCGCCGATCACCGGCTCCGGCCATCCGGTTCGGCCCATCGAACGCGCCATCCCGTTCGTGTCGCGCTCCGGCGGACCCCATCCGCCGAACGCCGCGCCCGCATACATCACCGACGTGCCGATGTTGAACGCGAGCACGCCCTTCAGAAACGGCGCGGACTCATCTTTCAATCGCGGGCGCGCCGACAACAGCCACTCCGATCCCGCGTGCTGCATCCAGAAGCCGGCCGACGAAATCACGAACTCCTTGTGCCGCGTGACCGGATCGTGCGTCACGGCAAAGAAAGGAATGCCGGCGTAACGGATCGGCTTCGTGCCCGGATGCGCGTCGAAGGCGAGCCCGGTCATCACATGGCCAGACTCGTGCACGACCAGACCACTGATCGCGCCTGCGAGAAGCGACGCGGTGTCCTTGACGACATCCGCAGTGGTGGACGGCGTCGATGCCTGTGTGGATGCCGATGTCTGCGCCTGCGGGTCCGGTGGCGTCTGCGCAAGCGATGGGCGCGCAGACGCGAGTAGGAATATCCCGATCAGCACCGGCGCGAGCGGCTTCACGACACGTCACCTTCAGGCGCTTTGCGCGGACGCACCACCGCCATGCCGATGGCAATCACCGCCGCAGCGGCAAGCTGACGCACGTTGAAGGGCTCGTGCAGCAACAGAATGCCGAGCGCCACCGCGATCACCGGGTTCACGTAGGTGTAGAGCGACACCACGGCGATCGGCAGATGGCGCAGCGCGTACGAGTACGCGACGTAGGCAACCACAGAACCGAGCACCGTGAGATACGCGAGCGCCGCCGCACTCGATGGCGTCAGCGAGAACTTCGCGACTTCCCCATGCGCAGCGCCGATCACGAGCATGAAGAGGCCGCCGAAGAACATCTGCAGCATCGACGCGCCCATCACGTCGATCGACACGACGTGGCGCTTCGAGTATGCCGAGGCCGCCGCCCAGCCCATGCAGGCAATCTGCACAGACAGCACACCGAGGAGCGTGTCGCGGCCACTCGCGCCACCCACCGACAGATCAGGCCACACGAGCATCACGATGCCCAGAAACCCGATGCTCATGCCGAGCAGCTGCCGCCACTGGAGACGCGCCGAACCCGGGAGCACCGCATCCATGCCCACCATCCAGAATGGACTCGTCGCCACGAGCACGGCCGTGAGGCCGCTGTTGAGGTACGCCTCGCCGTTGACGACGCCGCCATTGCCGAGCGTGAGCATGAAGAACCCGAGCACCGCCTGTGTGAGGAGCGCGGACCGCGACGGCAATGGCCGGCGCTGCAGGAGCAAGGCCACCAACATCAACCCCGACGCGAGAACGTTGCGGATACCGCCGAGCAAGAACGGCGGAACGGTGACCAGCGCCACCTTGATCGCCAGATAGGTCGTGCCCCACACGAGGCAGATCGTCACCCACGCGAACCAGGCCCGCCGGGTGTGGTGATCCTGCGTCACCGCGTCAGCTCTGTGTGGGCTTGAAGACGACGCGATCCAGGCGCTTGCTGAACCCGGTGAAGGGGCCGTCCGAGTTGTCGTCGGCGATGTGCTTGCGCAACTGGAACATCTTCGCGTCGAGGTCGTCGATCGTCGCGAATACGAACGCTTCCAGCGTCATCGGCAACACCGGCGAGCCATTCTCGCGTGCGCCGTGATGCGACAACACCAGATGCTCCAACGCCAGGCGAAGGTCGTTCGGAAAATCAGGAATCTCGCGGATCGCATCCCGCAACATGCCGAGGCCGATCGCGATGTGCCCCACGAGATTGCCCGACACCGAATAGCCGGTGGCGCCATCGTAGGTGAGCTCCTCGGTCTTGCCGAGGTCGTGCAGGATCGCGCCGGCGATGATCATCTCGCGATCCACGCCATACGCGTCGGCGACGAACGTGCCGATCTCCATGATCTTCAGCAGGTGTTCAAGCAGGCCACCGCGATACGCATGATGCACGGTGACGGCCGCCGGCCAGATGCGCAGCCGTTCACCGTACGTGGCCACGATCCGTTCGAGCAACGCGCGCAGCGGGGCGCGTTGCACCGAGGCGATCCGCGCCTGCAGCTCCGCCCACATCTCGTCGGCCGGCCGGGGAGAACTCGGGATGCAGTCTTCCTCACGGAAACCGTCCGCCGCGTCCTTGGCCGGGATCACCCGACGGATGTTCTCGATCACGAGCTCCGTCTGCTGCTTGTAGACGTTGCCGCGTCCCTGCACTTTGACGAAGTCGCCCTTGTTGAACTGCGTCGCGAGCGACTCGGCGCCGTCGAAGACCTTGCCCGCGATTTCGCCGCTGGCGTCCTGCAGCATCAGCGACAGATAACTGCCGCCGTTCTTGGTGGGGCGCAGGTCCTTCTGCGCGCAGATGAAGAATCCCCAGCCCGAGGACGAGCCGTCGATCTCCGCAATTTTGGGAAGACGAAAGAGAGCCATCGCGAAAGATTCAGTGTATCGCCAATGCTACACTTCGACATCCGTGGCGACGTCCCCGAACACGGCCCTCCCCGATGACGCGTTCCGCCGGCTCTTCGACGCCGTGCACGAAGGCGTCTACATCGGTCTGATCGGCCAGTCCGATCGCGAGTCCATGACGCTCGCCGCCAATCCGCACCTCCGCGTGATGTTCGGCTGGGCCGACGACGTGCCGGTGGGCGATGTGCGGCCGTTCGACCACCCGCGCTTCGTCGACGCCCAGGCGCGGCCCGGCTTCCTCCAGCAACTGACACGCGATGGCTACGCGCACGACTACCTGCTGCGCCTGCGCCGCGCCGACACGTCCGCCATGTGGGTCGAGGTGACCGCGCACGCCGAGCCGTCGGCCGTGCCAGGGACGTTGCGCGTGGAAGCCGTGATGCGCGACGTCACCGAGCGGAAGAAGCTCGATGATCAGGCGCGCGATCTCTACCACCAGCTCCTTCAGGCCGAGAAACTCGCCTCGCTCGGACAGACGATGAGCGGCGTCGCGCACGAGCTGAATAACCCGCTGGCCACCGTGCTCGCATGCGCGGAGCGGCTCGCCGGCAAGTCACTCGACGCCACCACGCGACGCGATCTCGACGCCATCCACAACGCCGCCGAGCGCGCCGCCCGCATCGTCCGCAACCTGCAGACATTCGCGCGCAAGCGCCACACCACGCGCACGATGGTCGACCTGAACCACGTCGTCCGCGACACGCTGGCCCTGCGCGCCTACGAGCAGCGCGTCGCCAACGTCGTGATCCTCGAAGCGCTGGCCGCCGGATTACCGCAGGTGTTCGCCGACCCGCACCAGATCCAACAGGTGCTGTTGAACCTGATCATCAACGCCGAGCAGGCGATGCTCGGCGCGCACGGTCGCGGCACATTGATCCTCCGGTCGTGGCACGAACCGGAACACGACGTCGTGAAGCTGGAAGTGAGCGACGACGGCCCGGGCGTGCCGCCGGATGTGCAGGCCAAGATCTTCGATCCGTTCTTCACGACCAAGGAAGTGGGCAAGGGCACGGGTCTGGGGTTGACGGTGGCGTACGCGATCGCGCAGGAGCACGGCGGACGCCTGAGCGTGGCATCGAGCGGCGGCCGTGGCGCGTCCTTCACGCTGGAATTGCCGGTCGGCGGCACGCCGCTGCGCGTGGCGGCGCCGAGCGCGCCGAAAGCCGAAGCCCGCGTGCCGTCGGGCACACGCGTGCTCGTCGTCGAAGACGAAGCGGCGCTCGGTCAGGCGGTGGCGGATGCGCTGTCGGATGAAGGCTTCGTGGTCGACCGCGCGGGCAACGGCGAAGAGGCGCTCGCGTGGATCGAGCGCGAGTCGTACGACCTCGTCGTGTGCGACTTGAAGATGCCGAAACTCGACGGACCGGCGCTCTACAGACGGCTGACGGAGATCCGTCCGGCGCTCAGCCGGCACATGGTGTTCGTGACGGGGGATGTGGCGGGCACCGACGCCGAACGCTTCCTGACGGAAGTCGAAGACGTCGGATGCCGCTGGCTTGCAAAGCCGTTCAGGCTGCGAGATCTCGTCCGCGTTTCACGAGAGACAGTCGGCTAGATTTCTTGCCCGACTTGGACGCCTTCGCGACGGGTTCCGTCTTGGTCGACGGGGTCAGGAATGCATCGGCCGCAACGCCGAGCGCATGTTTCAACCGGCCGATCGCCCGCGCGTGCAGCTGCGAGACGCGTGATTCGTTCACGCCGATCGCGTCGCCGATCTCCTTCATCGTCGCATCCTGGAAGTAATACATCTGGATGATCCGGCGCTCGCGCGACGGAATCGCGCGCATGGCCGCGCGGATCTTCTCGCGCACTTCCGTCTGCTGATAGGTCTGGTCGGGCGACGGCGGCTCACTCGGCACGAGCACCGCCGGCAGCGTGGCGGTGTCGACGGTGTCGAGATTGGCCAGCGCCGAGGTCGACTCGATCGTGTTGATGCGGATGATGGTGCGCTCGAGGCGCGTCGTGTCCGTGCCGACGCGGGCGGCCAGATCCGCGAGCGTCGGCTCGGCGCCAAGTTCGCGCCGCAATGCCTCACGCGCCGCTTCCAGTTCACGACGCACGCGACGCACACCGCGCGGCCACGCGTCACGACGCAGCGCGTCGATCATGGCGCCGCGTACGCGGCGCTCCGCGAACGTTTCGAATTTGATCCCGCGCGCTTCGTCGAAACGATGCGCCGCGTCCATGAGGCCCAGCACGCCGTCCTGCACCAGATCCCCAAGATCAATCGAGTGGGGCATGGTCGACGCCATTCGGCGGGCCAGGCTTTCCACAAACGGCAAGCTGGCAACGACGCGGTCGTGCTGTTCGGCGGCGAGTGGAGCGCAGTGCATCAGAACCTCCAAGAGCGGGCCTCAACACGAGGCCACGGCCCCTGCTTCCGCAATGGAGGTGCCAGCACCACTCACGAACATAAGGCGAAAATCATTTCGATACGAGATTTCAAACTAAGTCGCTTATTGACAATCAGTTAGTACGAAATTGCCGCGGTGTGAAGTGGTGTGAAGAGCCGTGCGGAAGTGAAAATTATCGTCAATGTTTTGACTCATTGACACACCATGCGTCATAGCATTGACGATCAGTCACCCCTTGGTCGGGGTGGGTCCGCAGTGTTGCTTGATGCGATTGGCCGTGGCGATGGCGTCGAGAGCGCCCGCGACGATCTGACCGGCGCGCGACTTGTGTTGCGCATCGGCCAGACGATGCTCAAGCAGCTCGGCGTTCGCGAGGATGACACCGAGTTGGTTGTTCAGTTGATGGAACAGCGTACGCAGATCGTGGTCGGGCACGTACTACGCGCCTCGGCGCATCGAATCGTCGGTCCACGTGGCGGTTGCAGCCGGCGCCGCCGCTTCCGGCCCACGCCACAGCGTGTCCGCGAAGATGCGCACAGAGCCGCCCGCCGTGCGGACGTACTGCACTTTGCCGGCGGAGATCCAGTTGTAGATCGTGCGACGGCTCACACTGACCAGTTCACAGGCTTTCGGAATGGAGACGGTTTGGCGCTCGGCCGGATTCATATTCGCTGGAGACTATCGGCGCGCGCGCGTCGCGGCTGTAGACCAATTTCGTGTGTCAGAATGGCGGCGCCGGCATGGTGACCTCTGAGAATCCCTCCCACCTGCTGTTGGTCGATGACGAGGACGGATTCCGCACCGCCATTGCCGAGCAACTCGCCGATCAGGGCTTCGTCGTCGAACAGGCGGGCACCGGCGAAGCCGCGCTCGAGCGGCTGGCCGATTTTGCCTTCGACATTCTGATCACCGATCTCCGCCTGCCCGGCGTGGATGGTCGGCAACTCCTGGCGGATGCCCTCGCCCGCTACCCCGACATCATCGCCATCGTCATCACCGGCTATGGCGGCGTCAGAGACGCGGTTGAAGTCACCCGTCAGGGCGCCGAAGGGTTCATCACCAAGCCGTTTCAGTTCGAGGAGTTGCGGCACGAGCTGAGCATGGCGATCGAACGCCGTCGCCTGCGCGCGGAGAACGCCTACCTGCGCGCGCAGTTGCGCGACCGGTACAGCATCGACGGCATGATCGGCCGGACGCCGGTGATGATGAAGTTGTTCGAGCTGCTGGAGACGGTGGCCGCGACCAACAGCACGGTGCTCGTCACCGGCGAAACGGGCACGGGCAAGGAACTGGTCGCGCGGGGCATTCACGACGCCAGCCCGCGTCGCACGCAACGGTTCGTCGCCATCAATTGCAGCGCGATTCCGGAGACCTTGCTCGAGGCCGAACTCTTCGGCCACGTGCGCGGCGCCTTCACGGGTGCGATCGCGAACCGCCAGGGCCGCATCGAACAGGCCAATCGCGGCACGCTGTTTCTCGACGAGATCGGCACCATGAGCCCGGCGCTGCAAGCCAAGCTGCTGCGGGTGCTCCAGGCACGGGAGTTCGAGCGCGTCGGCGATTCCCAGACAATTCGGGTCGACGTCCGGATCGTGGCAGCCACGAATTCCGACCTGAAGAAGATGGTCGAAACGGGCACGTTCCGCGAAGACCTGTACTATCGATTGAACGTGATCCCGATCCGGATGCCGCCGCTGCGCGAGCGCCGGGCGGACATCCCGTTGCTGGCGCAACATTTTCTCGACCGATTGTCGAAAGAGGCCACACCGCCGAGAGGCCGCGTGACCGTCTCGCAGGAAGCGCAGCAGGCGCTGATGGCGTTCGACTGGCCGGGCAACGTGCGACACCTCGAGAACGTGATGGAACGGGCGTTCTCGCTGTCGCCGGGACGATCGCAGATCGAAGCGTCCGATCTTCCGGAGGAAGTGCGGCGCGCGCAAGCGCCGCGGCCGGCGGAAGAGGTTGAGCTGCCCGAGAGCGGCATCGTGCTCGAGGACGAAGTGGCGCGCTACGAACATGGTCGCATTCGTCAGGCCTTGGACCGCGCGCGAGGCAACAAGCGGCTGGCCGCGGAACTGTTGGGATTGAAGCGGACGACGCTCATTGAAAAGCTCAAGCGGCTCGAACGCCGCTGAGCACACGCGCTTCGGCGCAAGGACGACAACATGGCACGAGCAGGAAATTACTGGGTGATCGTCGTCGGCAATGCGCCGACATCGTTTCGCGCGCGCGATCGCGAGCCGCTCATCCCCACCCTGAAGCAGTTGCAGCGCACCCAGCCCGACGCGGTGATCCGCTGGTTCGATGGGTCGAAGTTCTTCGAGAACCCGGAGCAGCTGGAGGATCGCCGGCGCGAGCGGCGTGAAATGCGCTCGGAGCGGCCGCGTGAATGGCGGCCCGGCGGCGACCACCGGGATCCGCGGGCGAAGTATCAGATTTCCCGCGATGAAAAGCGCGCGCGGTTCAAGGCGCGGACGATCTTCAAGAACAGCCAGGGCGAAGGAGGCGAGAACCCGCCACGCGAACGCGGCGGCGAAGGCTCGTCATTCGAGAACCGGAAACCGTTCGATCCGCGGAAGAAGTTCGGGGACCGGAAGCCGTTTGGGGATCGCAAGCCGTTCGGAGACCGGAAGCCGTTCGGCGAGCGGAAGTCGTTCGGTGATCGCAAGCCGTTTGGCGAGAAGAAGTCATTTGGCGACCGCAAGCCATTCGGTGAACGGAAATCGTTCGGCGACCGCAAGCCGTTCGGAGATCGGAAGCCGTTCGGCGGCGGCGAAGGCCGGTCGTTCGGTGGGAAGAAGCCCTGGGGATCCAAACCCGGTGGATTCGGCAAGAAGTTCGGCGACAAGCGATCCTTCGGCGAAGGCAAGCCGTTCGGCGAAAAGAAGTCGTTTGGTGATCGGAAACCGTTCGGTGAGCGCGAGGGATTTGGCGATCGCAAGCCGTTCGGGGATCGCAAGCCATTTGGTGAGCGCAAGAACTTCGGCGGCGGAAAGTCATTCGGAGACCGCAAGCCGTTCGGCGACCGCAAACCGTTTGGAGAACGCAAGTCGTTTGGTGAGGGCAAGCCCTTTGGTGACCGGAAGCCGTTCGGCGAACGAAAGGGCTTCGGCGGAGGTGACCGCAAGCCGTTCAGCGGTGGAAAGTCCTTCTCGGGAGGGAAGCCGTTCGGCGAGCGGAAGAGCTTTGGTGACCGAAAGCCGTTTGGTGAGAAGAAGTCCTTCGGCGGCGGTAAGTCCTGGGGTCAGCCCAAGCGATTTGGTGACCGTCCGAAGGGTCCGCGGAGGCCAAAGGAATGATCGCGCACGTCGTCCTGTTCGAACCGAAGGCGGGAACCACCGTCGCCGATCGGGATGCCTTCTTGGAGGTAATGCGGGTCACGTGCAACGAGATCCCATCTGTGAAGCGGTCGTTTATCGGGATCCGTCAGGTCCTCGGAGTGTCCTACGAGGAAAAATTGGGCGATAAGCCCTATACGTATGCTTCAGTCGTTGAATTTGACGACATGAAGGGCCTGCACGAGTACCTGAACCACCCTCTCCACGTGAAGGTGGGTCAGCTATTCTGGCAGCACTGCGAGCGGACGATGATCGTTGATGTCGACTGCTTTTGGGTGAACAACAAAAAAGTCAACAATTAGCTCTCTTAGTTCGGAAATGCTCTCGGCTGCATTCACCTTGATGCGCAGCTGAGACCCACCGGGGATGCCCTTGGTATACCAGGCATTCAGCGCCCGAAGCTTGTTGATCACCCACTTGGCGCGGCCCGTGGCCGGCGAACGGTCACCGGCCGTCCCAGGCGCGGAGTGGCGGAAGCCATCCGCCTCGTCCACACGCTCGTTGACCAGCAGATCAATGTAATCGAGCAGGAACTGGCCGCGGTCCGCCATCGACACCGGCTCCGGCGTCGTTCCGGCAGCCAGCGCGGCGGCCTGCTTGAAGATCCAGGGGTTGCGCAGCGCACCGCGGCCGACGAGCACCCCGCCCACGGGATTCAACGACAGCCGGTCAATCACATCCGTCGGCTCCACGCAGTCGCCGGAGCCAAAGACGGGAATGGTGACGCCACTCGCCACGTGGGCGATGAGATTCCAGTCCGAGTGCCCGGTGTACGACTGCGCCGCCGTCCGGCCGTGCACGGCGATCGCCGCGGCGCCGGCATCCTGCACCATCTTCGCCAGCTGCGGGGCATTGATCTCGCGATCGTTCCAGCCCGCGCGCATCTTCACCGTCACGGGAATCTTCACGGCCTTCGCCATCGCGCGCACCACGCTCGCAGCGTGCTCGGGCTCGCGCATCAGGCTGCAGCCGGCGTTGTGCTTCGCGATCTTCGGCACCGGACAGCCCATGTTGATGTCGACCACATCGGCGCCCATGCCCTCGACGATCTGCGCGGCATCCGCCATCTTCACGGGATCACCGCCGAAGATCTGGATCGAGACCGGCCGTTCCTCTTCGGTGTACTCGGCGTACTCGAGCGTGCGATCGATCCCGCGCACGAGTCCTTCCGAGCTGACCATCTCGGTGACGACCAGACCACAGCCGCCACGGCGCTTCACGAGCCGGCGGAACGCCGTGTCGGTCATGCCGGCCATCGGGGCCAGCGCCACAGGATGTTCGAGGGAAATGGAACCGATCTTCATGTTCAGTACGGCCGCACGTCCGCGGCATCCACCACAACCGACACACCCTGGCCGATCAACTCCACCGACAGGATCAGCCGCGCATGCGCGCCCTTCCGGATCAACCGGCCGACCACACCCCGCAAGGGCCCATGCGTGACTTCCACCATCGTGCCCTCCTTGATCAGCGGCACGGGATCAAACGCCAGATCGGTGCTGATCAGCGTGCGGATCCCGTTGATCTCGTGCTCGGGAATCGGCGCCAGTTCGCCGGAGAAGCCGATGATGTTCACCACGCCCGTGGACTTCATCACCGCCAGCTTGTCGTTGAGTTCAAAGCGCGCGAAGCAATAGCCCGGAAACAGCGGCCACTCGATCTGCTTCTTGCGATCTTTCCAGCGGCTCCAGCGCAGCACCGTCGGCAGGAATGCCTCGATGCCCTTTCGCTCGAGCTGCTCGCACACGACCTGCTCGTGCCGCGACCGCGTCCAGATCGCGTACCACTGAGCGTCGTGCGCGGGCGTCAACGCACGGCGGACATCTTCTGGTCGTACAGTTTGTGCAGCTCTTCGTTCTTCCATTCGATGATCGCCTGCGTCCGCAGCTTGTCGATGTACTTCTTCTGCTCCGCCTCGAGACGCGAGGACCCGATGCGATTCGCGATGTCTTCACGCACCTTGTCGAACGCTTCCGGTTCCGCCGTCGTCCGCACTTCGAGCTTGATCAACTGGTAGCCCGTCGGCGTGCGAATCGGGTCGGAGATTTCGCCCGGCTTCATCTTGTCGAGGAGCTCGCGGACCTGCGGGGCCAGTTCCGACACGTTGATCGGTCCGATCAGCCCGCCATTCGCCTTCGACGGCGACTCCGACACTTCGCCCACCAATTTGACGAAGTCTTCACCCTTCACCGCGCGAGCCCGGATGTCCTCGATCTTCTTCTTCGTGTCGTCGTCCGCGCCGACGTTCATCACCGTCTGACCGCCCTGACGCGTCGTCGGCACCGCCACGTAGATGTCACGAATGGTGATCGTCGCCGGCTTCTCGAATTCCTTCGGATGCGAGCGGTAGTACTCGCGCGCCTCCTCTTCGGTGAGCTGAATGCGCGTCATGATCTCGGCCTGCTGCACGCGCGCCTTGATGTATTCCTTCTCGAGATTCTTGATGAACTCGTCGTAGTTCATGCCCGACTGCTGCAGCGCCTGCCGGAACTGGGCATCGGTCGTGATGTTGTTCTGCTTCTTGATGCGCTCGACCGTGTCCTTCAGCTGCTCAGGATTCGGCGTGAGACCGAGCTCTTTGCCGCGCTGGATCAGAAGCAGATCGTCAATCGCATCCACGATCGCCGTCGGCGTGATCTCGGCGAGCGCCGCTTTCAGCGCCGCGTCATTGCGAAGATCGGCCGGGCTGTTCACCTGACGATTCGACGCGCGCAGGATGTCGATCTGGCGCTCTTCGAGATCCGTCTTCGTGAAGATCTCGCCGTTCACCTTCACCAGCACCTGCTCGAGGATCGTGCCCTGCTGAACAGCAGGCGTCGCCGGCGCCTGCGGCGCCTGGCCAAAGATGGGAGACGTGGTGATCAACCCGAGCACCACCGATGTCGCGGCAATTCGCTTCATGTCTAAGTTCCTGATAATCAATATCTTAGCTTGCCTTGATGCCACGGCTCAACTCGGCCAGCACATCGCCCAATCGCTCGAACAGCCCACCCGGGGCCCTGGGGTCGATCGCGCCCGGCGCCAAGATGACTTCTCGGCGGAACCCGGGGGTGACTTCACCCGCCCGCGCCCGGGTGGTCCACCACGAGGCAGACTGGGGCGCCGGCTTCCGTTTAGACCGCAATTGGCCCCGCAAGGCCGGATCCGGGGCCTCTTCTGGCTTGCTGAGGTCCAATTTCAGGATCGCGGGCGGCAACAAGAGCAGGTCCCCCCGGCCCTTGACGACACTGAAGAGCCACGACGGGTCCAACTTGGCGTCCGCGCGGAACTTGAGCATGACGATCTGCCCCTCGCGCTCCACGCTCTCCAGGCCGATGCCGTCCGCCATGACGCGCAAGCGCGCAAACTCGGCCAGATTCAGGATCGAGGTCGACGGCGGGCCATACCGGTCGCGCAACTCCTCAAGCAGGCGGTCCAGCTCTTCAAGCGAACGCACTGCGGCCATACGGCGATACACCGACAACCGCTGATTCATGTCGCCGATGACGTCATCGTCGATCCGGAAGTCGAGGCGGAGGTTGACGGTCGCACGACGATCGTCGTCGATGTCTTCGCCCTTGAGCTGCTTGATTGTCTCGTCGAGCAGCTTGGTGTACATGTCGAAGCCGACCGCTTCGATCTGCCCGCTCTGCTCGCCACCGAGCAGGTTGCCGGCGCCGCGAATCTCGAGGTCGAGCGCAGCGACACGAAAGCCGCTACCGAGGTCGCTGAACTCACGAATCGCGGCGAGGCGCTTGCGAGCAACTGGCGAGAGCGCATCGTCGGGCGGCACGAGGAGGTACGCATACGCGCGCCGATCGGCGCGACCGACGCGGCCACGCAACTGATACAGCTGGGACAGACCGTAGCGGTCGGCGCGGTTGATGATGATCGTGTTGGCGTTGGGGATGTCGAGCCCGTTCTCGACGATGGTCGTCGCCACGAGGATGTCGAACTTCTTCGCGACGAAGTCGACCATCACTCGCTCGAGCGCCTCGTCGCCCATCTGCCCGTGCCCGACACCGATCGTCACGTCGGGCATGAGTCGCTGCAACAGGTTCGCGATGGAGAAGATCGACTCCACGCGGTTGTGCACGAAGTACACCTGACCGCCGCGCTCGAGCTCCGTGGCAATGGCCCGGCGGATCACATCCTGGTCGAACTTCACGACGTGCGTCTGAATCGCCAGCCGGTCGCGTGGCGGCGTTTCAATCACCGACATGTCGCGAATGCCGGCGAGCGACATGTTCAACGTGCGCGGGATCGGCGTGGCCGTCATGGTCAGCACGTCCACGCGCTTGCGCATCTGCTTGATGCGTTCCTTGTGCGCCACGCCAAATCGCTGCTCTTCGTCGACGACCAGAAGACCGAGGTCGCGGAACACCACGTCCTTCGACAACAAGCGATGGGTGCCGACGATGATGTCGAGCTGGCCGGCGGCGAGCTTCGCGAGGGTGTCCTTCTGTTCCTGCTTCGTGCGGAATCGGCTCACCATGTCGATGCGGACGGGAAAACCGGTGAACCGATTGGTGAGGGTGCGCAGGTGCTGAAACGCCAGGACCGTGGTCGGCGCCAGAAAGGCGACCTGCTTGCCGTCCATCACCGCCTTGAAGGCGGCGCGCATCGAGACTTCGGTTTTGCCGTAGCCCACGTCGCCGCACAGCAGGCGGTCCATGGCGATCGGCGACTCCATGTCGCGTGAGATGTCGGCAATCGCGTTCTTCTGGTCGTTCGTCAGTTCGTATTCGAAGGCGTCGTTGAATTCCTGACCCCAATGCGTGTCGGGGCTGAAGGCAAATCCACCGGCGGCTTTCCGGGCCGCATAGAGCTTCAGGAGCTCTTCGGCCATGTCGCGCATCGCCTTCTTGACGCGCGTCTTCGCCTTTTCCCACGTGGTGCCGCCGAGCTTGTCGAGCGCCGGCGAGGCGCCGCCCGTGTACTTCTGCACCAGGTCGAGCCGCTCGACCGGCACAAAGAGCTTGTCTTCGCCCGAGTAGCGCAGCTCCATGAATTCCTGCGTCTCGGTGCCGGTGCCGATGCGCATCTGCTTCAGGCCGACGAAGCGGCCAATGCCGTTGTCGACATGGACCACGAGATCGCCGACCTTGAGGTCGCGGAAATCGGAGAGGAACGTGCTCGATGCCGACTTTCGCCGTTCGTGGCTGCGACGCTCTTCCTCGAAGAGATCGGATTCGCTGAAGATCTGGAGGCCGGCGTCGGGGAGACGGAACCCCTTCGACAATCGTCCGGTCGTGACGAGCACGGCGGCCGAATAGAGGTCGTCAGACTGTCCGATGGCTCGCGCCCGGACCTCGTAGTCGGCCAGCAACTCGATGGTGCGTTCCGCGCGGCCGGTCGAGAACGCCACGAACACGGTCGTATCGCCGCGTTCGCGCGCCTGGCGGATGTCGGTGACCCAGTCGCCGATTCGGCCGCGGAACTCCGGCGCTGGCTGGCACTTCACATGCTCGCCGGGTTGCTCTTCCAGCGACAGCGCGGTGAGCTGTCGCGCGTTCTGCAGCCACAGTGACAGGCGGTCCCAGTCGAGCGCCACAGCCGAGAGCGGCGGCACCGCGCGGCCACGGCCGGCCGCATCTTCGGCGCTCTTCTGCCACTGCTCTTCCAGCTGCCGGCCGCGCGTTTCGATGTCTTCGCGCTCGAAGGCGAGCACCTGCGCGCCGGCGAGACGGACGTAGTCGATGATGTGGGACGAGCGATCGAACGCCGTCGGGTCGTCCGGCGCCGACGGGTCGCCGAGCAGCTCACGCTGCGGCGGGATCGTAATCTGGTCGAGCGCCGTGAGAGACCGCTGTGTGGAGGCGTCGTAGCGCCGCAGCGACTCGATCACATCGCCGACAAACTCCAGACGCACCGGCTGCGATTCCGCGGCCGGATAGATGTCCACCACGCCGCCACGCACGAAGAACTCGCCGTGTTCGTCGACCGGATCCTCCGGCGAGAAGCCGGCGAGCGCGAGGCGCGCACCGAGTTCGTGCGGATCGATCTCGCCACCAGGTTTCAGCACGAGACCGGTCTCGGCGAGGCGCTCTGGTGCGCTCAGTCGCGGCAGCAGCGCCCGCGCGGAGGCCACAACGAGGCGCACGCCCTTGGTGGCGAGCCCATGCAGCGCACGCGCACGCGCGGACGCCACCTCAAGATGCGGGGTGAGGCCGCGATACGGATCGACTTCCTGTGACGGGAACGGCAGCACCTGCCGCTCGGCCGCATCGTCGCTCAACCCGAGCAGCGCGCCGAGGAAGAAGCGGGTATCGGCGATGAATTGCTCGACGTCGACGTCAGCCGGCACGATCAGGAACACCGGCGCGTCTTGGGCGACGAGTGCGGCGTGGAACGCGGCGGCCGCAGGCGTGAGGCCACTGATCGTCGTCTGCGATTTGGACAGGCCGCTGCCGGCCGCCGACTTCTTCAGCAGCGAGCGAAACGCGAGCGAGGCAGACGGATGCAGCACGATCCTATGACACCACGACTACAGGAGACTCGTCAGTAGCGATTCGGGGTCCGACGCCACGTGGATCCGCCGGCGGTGTTCCTCGCCGACAAATCCCGCCGATACCATCTGCTCGACAAACGCCAACAGTGCATCGTAGTAGCCGGCGACATTCAGTATCCCCACCGGCTTGGTGTGAAGACCCAACTGCGCCCAGGTCAGGATCTCGAAGAGCTCGTCCAATGTGCCGAGTCCGCCCGGCATGGCGATGAAGCCATCCGACAGGTCCGCCATGAGCGCTTTGCGCTCGTGCATGCTGTCGACGACCCGCAGATCGGTGATGCTCGGATGCGCCACTTCACGGGCATCAAGAAACTTCGGAATCACGCCGATCACCGTGCCGCCGGCGCCCATCACCGCATCGGCGATCACGCCCATCAGGCCAACGCGTCCACCGCCATAGACCAGCTCGATCCGTCGATCGGCGAGCAGGCGTCCCAGCGTGATCGCGGCGTCACGGTACACGGCATCATGACCGGTCGCTGAACCGGTAAACACACACAGACGCTTCACGGATGGGCCTCCGAATACGGCCGGCGGAGACTGAGGAATGGCCGCTCGATGAATCGGAACGTGAGGTAGCCCGGGACGAGCATGCACGCGAACGTGACGACGGCCCACGCCTGTGCGACATAGAAGTTCGAGAGGTTCATGACGTGCTGGTGGATGAACTGTGGCAGTCGGAAGACCACGAAGAAGTGCAGCAGGTAAATCGAATACGAGTAGTCACCGAACCGCTGGAGCACACGCGACCACCACGAACTGGCGTCAATGGCCTGCGCGTCGTACCAGGCGATAAAGAGGCCGTACGCAGCGCCTTCGAACGTCGGCAACACGATCCACACGGGATGCGTGGAGGGGTACGACGGCAAGGCATAGAAGCCACCAGCCCAGTCGAACCACCACCAGAACGCCATGAACGCGAGCGAACTGGCGACCACCACGAGCGGTCGCCGCGAGATCTCTCGGGAGTAGAGAAACGCCACCATGCCCAGCGTGAACTGGTCGATGCGACCAACGATGGTCCAGTACGCCAGGTTCTGAATCTGGCCGGTGGCGAGATAGAGCGCCGTGCGGATCAACACGGCAACGCCGACCAGCACGAGAAGGTTGCCTCGCCAGCGCGCGGCCAACCAGAGCAGAAGGGGTAACAGCAGGTAGAAGTGAAACTCTGTCGTGATCGACCAACCGCCATTCGGCAAGGTGGGCCACACCAAGCCTTGCGCCGCGAGCCAGAGAAACGGCATGACCTCGTGGTGCTGCAGCAGCATCCAGATGGCGCGGAGGGCGATCAGGAGAATGAGCAGCGGCAACAGCCGGATCGCGCGATTCCACAGAAATGGCCAGACATGAAGCCGGCGTCCGTCGAGGAGCTTGGCGAAGAGGTACCCGCTGAGCGTCATGAAGAGCGCCACGCCCGTGTGCCCTTCATCAAGCAGCGCCATGGGCACGAATGCCGGCGCTCCCGCAAAGGGAGTAAGGAACCCGCTCAAGTTGTGCACGAAGTGCCAGCTGAACACCATGAACGCCGCCATGGCCCGCACGTGGTCGAGCGCGATGAAATGCACACCAGAGGACGACTTCATGGCTGAGCCGGTGCCAGAACTACGGCTGCCGCGTGGCGATCACGCGGTTGACGATGTCGGTCGTGGACCAGCCGGCTTCGACCGGCACGCGAACTACTTTGCCGCCACGGGCTTCGACGGTGTCGCGGCCAATGATCTTGTCGAGCGCCCAGTCCGCGCCTTTCACAAGCACATCGGGCTGCAACGCCGCGACGATCGCCGCCGGTGTCTCCTCGTCGAAGATCACAGCCGCGTCGACGCACTCGAGTGACGCGAGCAGTTCAGCGCGCTCGAGCTCCGGCGTGATGGGTCGGGGAGGTCCGTCTTTGTCGGCCTTGACCGCACGCACGGATCGATCGGAATTGACGCCGACGATCAGCGCGTCGCCTTCACGTCGAGCCGCCTGCAGATAGCGAACGTGGCCGGGATGCAACAGGTCGAACACGCCGTTGGTGAAGACCACCCGGCGACCATCACCGCGAAGTCGCTCGACGAGCGCGCGGCCCTGCTGAAGGCTCAGGACGGGCATGTGATGGGGCTCACTCGGTGTCGAGGCGGGTCAGCTGGGCCGTCGGCGAGAACTTCCAGTGATGCCGTGGACGATAGATGCCCGCGTCCTTCGTGCGGCTCTTCACGCGGAAGGTGTAAAGAAGGCGGTGGTAGTCGTACGGCGCACCGTCCTTCTTGTGCACAGCCACGTCGAGTTTGTACGTGCCCTCGACGAGATCGATGGCTTCGATGTCGAACGTCACGGTCGCCTCTCCCGTCAGCGACTGCGCCTGGTACTTCTCGATGTCCGTGTTCGTGCCGTACACGCACGTGCCTTCGGTGTTGAACATGGCGATGCCGAACACGAAGTCGTCGCAGGGTTTGTCGGCCTTGATGCCGAGCTCGATGGACATCGGCTGGCCCGTATGGAACACGTGGCCGGCCTCACCGTTGGCGTCTCGCAGCGTGACGCCCGTGATGGCGACACCGCCGGAACCCCAGCGGCCCTCGTCTTTCTTGAACATGTTCTCCGGGCCCTGCTCTTCCGGTGCCGCATCGGCCACCGCAGGTTCGGGAGTCTCCACGACGGGCGCATCGACCGGCGCGGGCGCCTGCGCCGCGGCTTCTTCCTGCTTCTTCGCGTCTTCCTTCGCGAGATAGCCTTCTTCCGCGCTCTCGACGTCGATCAGATACGCGCCGATCACGCGCTTGGGATCGCCTTCGGCCTTCTTCTCGCCGTGGTCGAGCCACACCGCCTCATCGCAGAACCGTTCGACGAGACCAAGCGAGTGCGTCACGAGCAGGATCGTCTTGCCGCGACGCTTGAACTCCGCAAACTTGTCGAGGCACTTGTGCGTGAAGCCCTCGTCGCCTACGGCGAGCACTTCGTCGACGAGCAACACTTCCGGATCCACGTGGATCGCCACGGCAAACCCGAGCCGCATGTACATGCCGCTCGAATACGTCTTCACGGGCGCGTCGATGAAGTCCTGAAGCTCGGCGAACTCGACGATCTCGTCGAACCGCTGTTGCACTTCTCGACGGCTGAGGCCGAGCATGATGCCGTTGATGAAGACGTTCTCGCGGCCGGAAATTTCCGGGTGGAAGCCGGCGCCAAGTTCAATCAGCGCGGAGATGCGGCCGTCAACGGTCACCGTGCCCGACGTGGGCTTCGTGATGCCGGCCACGAGCTTCAGCGCCGTGCTCTTGCCGGACCCGTTGCGGCCCACCACCGCGAAGGTGCAGCCCTTGGGCACCGAGAACGAGACATCCTGAAGCGCGAGGAACGTCTCGGCCGGCGTCAGGTCACGCAGGATGCTTCGCTGGAGGAAAGCGCTCTTCAGCGTCGCGAACTGGCGGCCGCTGAAGCGCCGATAGACCTTGGTGACCTGCGAAAGCTCAATCGCCGGCGTCGCCACTACACGACCTCGGCAAACGAGTCACGCAACCGGTCAAAAACCCAATACGCGACAAGGAAAAAGACCACGGACGCGGCCAGAAGCCCAAGCAGCCACCGCCAGTGTCCGAACGGTCCGCCCCAGAAGAGGCTCTCCTGATACGACACGGCCAGATGGAAGAACGGGTTCGGATTGAAGATCCTGACGTAGTCGCTGACGGCCTTGTCCTGGTAGTTGTAGATGATCGGCGTGGCGAAGAACCACAACGTCAGGATGTTCGACAGCAGATCGCGAATATCGCGGAAGTGCACCGTCAGTGACGCAAACATCAGGGCGAACGCCAGCGTGAGAATGAGCTGCACGACAACGATCAGCGGAAACCACACGAGGTTCGCGGCCACAGGCGTGTGGCCGTACACCACCATGAAGGCCGCGAGGATCGTCAAGCCGAAGGCAAAGTGCACCATGTTGGCGAGCACGGTGACGATCGGCAGCACTTCCGCCGGGAAGAGCACCTTCTTGATGAGATTGCCGCCAGAGATCAGCGAGTTGGCGGATTCCAGCAGCGACGCCGAAAACCATGTCCAGGGCAGAATGCCGCAGAACATGAAAACCGCATACGGATCAGGGCGCGTCTTGTCGTTCGGATCGCCCTTCATGATCGTGGCAAACACGAAGCTGTACACACCCAGCAACAGCAGCGGGTTCACGAACGACCAAAAGAAGCCGAGCACGGATCCGCGGTAGCGCGCCTTGAGATCTCGTGCAACAAGGCTTTGAATCAGCCCGCGGTATTTGAAGAGTGTGGCGAGGTTATGCCACATCGGCGTGATCCACCTGAATCAGCACCACGGTGATGTTGTCGGGGCCACCGGCATCGTTCGCCGCCGTAATCAGGGCGTCGCAGATTTCAGACAGGGGACGATCGGCGCTCACCAGCAACGCCAGATGCTCGTCGGTCACCACCGACGAAAGTCCGTCTGAACACAGCAACAGCCGATCTCCGGTCGTGAGCACCAGCGGCGCCACATCGGGCTGCGGTTCATCGCCACCGGTGATGGCGCGCGTAACCACATTGCGCCACGGATGCCGGCGCGCGTCCTCGTCGTTCATGAGACCCGCGCGAACTTGCTCGTTGACCCAGGAATGATCCTGCGTGACTCCAGTGAGCGCGCCGTCATGCCACCGGTACGCACGACTGTCGCCCACATGCGCCGCCGTGGCGCCGTGGTCGGTGACCAACACCGCCACCGCGGTCGTCGCCATGCCGCGCAGTTGGTCGTTCTCCGCCATCGCACTGCCGAGGCGGCGGTTCGCCAACTGAAACGCCGCCTTCAGACGGTTGCCGTCAAAGCTGAGATTGGTGTCGTACGGAAGCGGCCAGGTCGACGACAAGTCGGCTCGGCGGGTGTCGTTGATGAAGCTCTCGATCGTCTCGACGGAAAGCCGCGATGCGACTTCACCGGCCGCATGGCCGCCCATGCCATCGGCGACGAGGTACAGACCAAGATCGGCGCGGACGCAGGATGCGTCCTCGTTGCCCTCCCGTCGCAAACCGGGATGGGTGGCAACGGCCGAAGTGAGGGTGATCAACGTCCTGATTCTAGCCGCGCGGCCGGTTCTGCCGTGCAATCTGCAGACGCGAAATGGCGCGGAGCATCGCAATTCTCGCGCGCTCCATGTCCACGTCGGTCGAGGGCTTGGCCAAGCGGTCTTCGGCACGGCGCTTCGCCGCTTCGGCGCGCGCCACGTCGATGTCTTCGGCACGTTCGGCGACCGTCGCCAGCACACTGACACGGTCCGCCGTCACTTCGGCGAAACCGCCCGCGAGAAAGGCGTAGTGCTTCTCGGTGCCTTTGCGGAACCAGCACGGACCGGTCTTGAGCGCCGCCAGCAGCGGTGCGTGGCCGGGCAGGACGGCAAAAAAGCCCTCCTCGCCCGGCAGTTCCACTTCGTCGACGTCCTCGTGCGCGATCGCGCGCTCGGGCGTGACGAACTCGAGACGGATCGACTTCGGAATCGCCATTTACTTCTGCGCTTTCGCCTTCTCGAGCGCTTCTTCGATCGTGCCCACGAGGTAGAAGGCCTGCTCCGGCACGTCGTCGTGCTTGCCGTCGACGATTTCCTTGAAGCCCTTGATCGTCTCCGCGATCGGCACGTACTTGCCCTTGAGACCGGTGAACTGTTCGGCGACGAAGAACGGCTGCGACAGGAAGCGCTGGATCTTGCGCGCGCGGCTGACCGTGAGCTTGTCGTCTTCCGAGAGTTCGTCGATGCCGAGGATCGCGATGATGTCCTGCAGATCCTTATAGCGCTGCAGCAACTGCTTCACCGAGCGCGCGACGTTGTAGTGCTCGTCGCCGAGGATGCGCGGGTCGAGAATGCGCGACGTGGACGCGAGCGGATCGACGGCCGGGTAGATGCCGAGTTCCGCGATCGCGCGCGACAGGTTGGTCGTCGCGTCCAGGTGGGCGAACGTGGTCGCCGGCGCCGGGTCCGTGTAGTCGTCGGCAGGCACGTAGATCGCCTGCACCGAGGTGATCGAGCCCTTGCGGGTCGACGTGATGCGCTCCTGCAACTCGCCCATTTCCGTGAGCAGCGTCGGCTGGTAACCGACGGCCGACGGCATGCGGCCGAGCAGCGCCGAGACTTCCGAACCGGCCTGCGTGAACCGGAAGATGTTGTCGACGAAGAGGAGCACGTCCTTCGATTCGGCGTCGCGGAAGTACTCGGCCACCGTGAGGCCCGACAGCGCGACGCGGAGACGCGCGCCCGGCGGTTCCGTCATCTGGCCGTACACCAGCGCGGCGCGGCTCTTGGCGTGATCCTTCGGATCGATAACGCCCGACTCCTGGAACTCAAGCCAGAGGTCATTGCCTTCGCGCGTGCGCTCACCGACACCGGCGAACACCGACACACCGCCGTGCTTCATGGCGATGTTGTTGATGAGCTCCATGATGATGACGGTCTTGCCGACACCGGCGCCGCCGAACAGGCCGATCTTGCCGCCCTGGAGGTACGGTTCGAGCAGGTCGATGACCTTGATGCCCGTCTCGAACATCTTCATCTCGGTCGACTGCTCTTCGAGCGTCGGCGCCTTGCGATGAATCGGCCAGCGCTGCTTCGACTGCACCGGCTGATCCGGGAAGTCGACCGGCTCACCCAGCACGTTCAGCACGCGGCCGAGCGTCTCGGGACCCACGGGCATCGAAATCGGGGCGCCTTCGTCGGTCGCCGTCATGCCGCGCTGCAAACCGTCGGTTGGTTTCATCGCGACCGTACGGACGCGGTTCTCGCCGAGGTGCTGCTCGACTTCGACAATGAGGTCGACCTTCTGATCGCCAGCCGTGCCCGTGATGCGGAGCGCGTTGTAAATCTCCGGGAGCTGTCCCCCTTCGAATTCCACGTCGACGACGGGTCCGATGATCTGAACGACCTTGCCGGTTTTCGTAGCGGTAGCGGTTGCCATGTGCCTTTGCCCTTTGCCTTGCGCGCTAGAGCGCCTGCGCGCCTGAAACAACTTCGATGATTTCGCGAGTGATCGCCGCCTGACGGATCTTGTTCATTTGCAACGTCAAGCTGCCCAGCATTTCCGAGGAGTTGCGCGTGGCCGCATCCATCGCGGTCATCTGCGCCGCATAGAACGCGGCATTCGACTCCACGAGCGCGCGCAGCACCTGCGCCTCGACGAGCCGCTTCAACAGGATGTCGAAAATCCGCTGGGCGGACGGTTCGTAGAGGTATTCCGTTTCGGTCACGTCGCTCCCGCCGAGCGTCTTGACCGGCGCCATGGGCAGCAGCTGCTCCATGACCACCTTCTGCGAAATCACCGACTTGAACTCGTTGTAAATGAGGTGAACGCTGTCGACCTTGCCCGCGAGGAAGTCCTCGATGGCCGGTGCCACCACCGCTTCCGCTTCCGCCGACGTGATCACCTTCGGCAGATTCACGTACTCGAACCGGACCGGGAACCCGCGGCGGCCGAGCTGATCGCGGCCCTTGCGCCCGACGAGGCCGAGGGAAATCTGCCGGCCCTTGTTCTCACGGAGAAACGCGCCCACCGTCTTGACGATGTTCGTGTTGAAGCTGCCGCAGAGACCGCGATCCGACGTGACCACGATCACCATCGTGTTGCCGGACGCGGCGCCCGGCCGCTGCTCCAGCAGCGGATGCGCGTCAGCCTCGACACGCGACGCGATGCTGGCCAGGACGTGACGCGCCTGCGCGGCGAACGGCCGCGTGGCGACGACCTTTTCCTGCGCGCGACGCAGCTTCGACGCGGCGACCATCTTCATCGCCTTCGTGATCTGCTGCGTCGACTTGACGGCGCGGATGCGCCGGCGCATGTCAATCAGTGAGGGCATACGTTAGGCCGCGGCCGCACCAGCGGCGAACTGCTTGCCGTATTCCGTCAGCGCATCATTCAGCTGCGCCTTGATCTCATCGTCGAGCGTCTTCTTGTCGGCGATCGCCGCGAGCAGGCTCGCCTTGCGCGTCTCGAGGAACGTGTAGAGACCGTCTTCGAACTGACGCAGCTTGTCGACCGCGACGTTGTCGAGGAAGCCGTTGGTCGCGGCGTAGATGATCGTGACCTGCTTCTCGACCGAGAGCGGACGATACTGCGGCTGCTTCAGGATCTCCGTCAGCCGGCGGCCGCGGTTGAGCTGGCGCTGCGTGGCCGGATCGAGATCCGAGCCGAACTGCGCGAACGCGGCCAACTCGCGGAACTGCGCGAGGTCCAGTCGCAACGTGCCCGCGACCTGACGCATCGCCTTGATCTGCGCGGAACCACCGACGCGCGACACCGAGTTGCCGACGTTGATGGCCGGACGCACGCCCTGGTTGAAGAGGTCGGCTTCAAGGAAGATCTGACCGTCGGTGATCGAGATGACGTTCGTCGGGATGTACGCCGACAAGTCGCCGGCCTGCGTCTCAATGATCGGCAGCGACGTGAGCGATCCACCGCCCAGTTCCTTCTTCAACTTCGCCGCGCGCTCCAGCAAACGCGAGTGCAGGTAGAAGACGTCGCCCGGGTACGCTTCGCGGCCCGGCGGGCGGCGGAGCAGGAGCGAGATCTCGCGGTACGATTGCGCGTGCTTCGAGAGGTCGTCATACACGGTCAGCGCGTGACGGCCGGAATCGCGGAAGTACTCGCCGATCGTGCACGCCGAGTACGGGCTGATATAGAGGAGCGGCGCCGGATCCGACGCGCTGGCCGCCACGACGATGGTGTATTCCATCGCGCCGGCTTCTTCGAGCGTGCGCACCACCTGCGCGATGGTCGACTGCTTCTGACCGATCGCGTTGTAGATGCAGATGACGCCGGTGCCCTTCTGATTGATGATCGTGTCGATCGCGACGGCCGTCTTGCCGGTCTGGCGGTCGCCGATGATCAGCTCGCGCTGGCCACGGCCGATCGGCACCATCGAGTCGATGGCCTTGAGACCGGTCTGGAGCGGCTCCTTGACGGGCTGACGATCCGTGACGCCGGGCGCGAGGCGCTCGATCGGCAGGTACTGCTTCGCGGCGATCGGGCCCTTGCCGTCGATCGGCTGACCGAGCGAGTTCACGACGCGTCCGAGCATCTCGTCGCCAACCGGCACCGAGATGATGCGGCCGGTGCGCTTCACCGTGTCGCCTTCCTTGATTTCCGTGGAGCGACCGAGCAACACCGCGCCGACGCTCTCTTCTTCCAGGTTCAGCGCGATGCCGTAGAGCCCATTCGGGAACTCGAGCATCTCGCCGGCCATGGCGCGCTCGACGCCGTGAATGCGCGCGATGCCGTCGCCCACCGATACGACCGTGCCGACTTCCGCCACGTCCACGTTGACGGCGTAGTTGCCGATCTGGTCACGGATGATCTTGGAAATCTCTTCAGCCTTGATCTGCATTGAATCGCCTCAGGAACTACTTGCTCTGACTGTTAATCAACTGCGACTTCAAACGTTCGAGCTGCCGCGTGACGCTGCCGTCATAGACGGTGCTGCCCACGCGCGCCACGACGCCGCCCACAATCGCCGGATCCACACTCGCGGTGATCCGCACCGTGCCGCCCACCGCTTTGCCGAGCGCGTCGGCCAGCGCCTGTGTCCGGTCGGGCGTCAGCGCCACCGCGGTCGTCACATGCGCGTCGAGCACGTGCTTCGCGTCCATCACGCGCGCGTCGAACGCCTTGGCCACGTCGGCAATGAAGGACAACCGGTCGCGATCGGCCAGCGCGGAAATCAGGCGCTGCACTTCCACCGGCAGATTGCCCTGCGTCGCGAGCGTCTCAGCCACGGCGCGCTTCTTCGCCAGCGGCACGGCCGGCGACGCAAACACCTGCTGGAGCTCTGCGGAATTGGCGACCAACGCCGCGAATTCCTGAAGCCCGGCGTGCGCCGCGTCCATCGTGTTGTTCTTCGTGACGACGTCAAACAACGCGCCGGCATATCGGCGCGCTACGGCCTGCACACTCATGCCTGCACCCCCGTCGCATACCGGTCAATCAAACGCGTCTGATCTTCAGAGGTGATGGACGACTGGATGCGCTGCTTCGCCAGCGTCATCGAAAGATCGATGCCGTGTTCCACCAACTCACGGCGGGCCAGACGGGACTGCAGGTCGATCTCACGACGCGTCTGCTCGAGCAGGCGCTGACGCTCGGCCGCCGTGGCCGAAGCCAACCGCACCTTCTCGGCCGCCAGTTCTTCTTCACCGCGCTGCTTCAGCTCCGCCAGTTCGCCCGGCAGCTTCGCCAGGCGCTGACGCACGTCGGCCAGCTGCTGCTCGGCCTGCGCGCGCAACGTCTTGGCATCCACCAGATCCTTCTTGATGGTGCTGCTGCGCGTCGACAGATACGCGCCAAACGGCCCCTTCGCGAAATAGCCGACGACCGTGGCGAGAATCGCGAAGTTGATGAACTTCGCGATCGCGGGACCCCAGCCGGGATCCGCAGCGGCTTCTTCATTCGCCAGAAGCGGCGCCGTCGCCAGAAGAACAAGCGTCAAGGCAGACAGGAATCGGGTTCGAGACGTCATCGCGTCAATCACCGTAGATGAATGGCGGTTACGAGACACGCCGACCAAGAATTTGTGATGCTGCGTCAGCTGCGATCGACTCGGCGTCCTTGTCGAGACGGGCACGCGCATCCGCGACGTCCTTGGCCAGGTCCGCGCGCGCCTGCGTCAACGCCGTTTCCGCTTCCTTGCGCGTGGCCTCGACGAGCGCGGTGCGCTCTTCAAGGGCGATGCGGCGCATCTCGTCCATCTGGCGATAGACATCGGCACGCGCACTCGCGGTTTGTTTTTCGAATTCGTCCGTCGCGCGACGTGCCTCGGCAGCCGCCTGATCGGCGAGCTTCTTGGCAGACCCCACGGCGTCTTCCCGCTGCTTGATGATGCCCAGCAACGGCCGGAAGAAGAGACGGTCGAGGATCAGCGTCAGCAGAAGAACGAAGAATACGACCCAAAAGACCGAGAGATCCGGTAGCAAGAGAACGCGCCTCCGCGCACTTGGAGAAACATTAATTTATACCACGCGGGGCGGGGAAAAATCAGCCTCCCGTGACGAGCTCGAAGATCCGCTGGAGTTCGTCTTCATTGACGAAGTCGATCTCGATCCGTCCGCCTTTGCCCTTCCGGACAATCCGAACACGAGTCCCAAGAGACAACTTCATCCGGTCTTCCGCGGCCCTGGTATTGGCATCAGTTCTTGGGGCATCTGCCTTGGGTGGCTTTGGCTCAGACTCCTGCCGGACAAGGCTTTCCGTTTCACGAACCGACAAGCCACGTGACACCGCCTCACGAGCCACCCGCCGCTGCGCCGCGTCATCCGCCAGACCCAACAACGCCCTGGCATGGCCCATCGACAAACTACCCGCCGACACGTCGTTGCGGACTTCAATAGGTAACTTCAACAATCGCATATAGTTAGCGATCGTTGCCCGGTCCTTGCCGACCGCCACCGCCATCTCGTCTTGCGACATGTGGTGTTCATCGGCCAGCCGGCGATAGGCCTGGGCTTCTTCGATCGGATTGAGGTTCTCGCGCTGGATGTTCTCGATCAGCGCCACCTCCAGTAACTTGTCGTCAGGAACTTCGCGGACGACCACTGGGACCTTCAAGAGCCCGGCGCGCTGAGCGGCTCGCCACCGTCGTTCACCGGCAATGATCTCGAACGAGTCACCACCAGCCGCCCCCGCCACCTTGGCCGCACGTCGCACCACCACCGGCTGAATGACGCCATTGGCCCGAATGGACTGTGTGAGTTCATCCAGCTTCAGGTCGTCAATAACCGTTCGGGGCTGCCGCGGATTGGGAATCAACCGATCGATGTCCAATTCGACCGGTGTCCAATCCCGCTCCGCGGGCGCGGCGGGTGCCTGACGAGCCGTGGGTGCGGCGGCTTCGGGGATGAGGGCGCTCAGTCCACGACCGAGCGCCGGACGCTTTTCTGCCACAAGTCCTCCTAATTACTGCTGCGCCGAGGCGTGCTCGCGAGCGAGAAATTCTTTCGCCAATGAAATGTAGGCTTCCGCGCCGCGAGAGCGCGCGTCATACAGGATCACCGGCACACCATGGCTCGGCGCTTCGCCGAGACGAATGTTGCGGGGGATCACCGTCGAGAACACCTTCTCCTTGAAGAACTCCCGGATGTTGCCGCTCACCTGCTGCCCCAAGTTCGTCCGCTCGTCGTACATCGTCAGAACAACCCCCTCGAGAGAGAGGTCCGCGTTGAAGGCGCCGCGGACACGCTCCATGGTGGCCAACAACTCTGCGATGCCTTCGAGAGCGAAGTACTCGCAGTTGAGCGGCACGAGCACCGTGTCGGCAGCGACCAGAGAGTTGAGCGTGAGCAGCCCCAGCGACGGTGGGGTATCAATGAGGATGTAATCGAAGCGATTACGCAACACGCTCGTGATCGTGCGCAGTCTCCGCTCGCGATCCGCCATCGGCACCAGTTCGATCTCGGCGCCCGTCAGATGCCGATCCGCCGGAATCAGAGAGAGACGATCGATGCCGGTCTTGAGGACGAACGACTCGGCATCGAGCCCATTCCCGGTCAGCGCGTCATAGATCGTTCCGCCAGCGGCCGACTGGCCCTTGAGGCCCACGCCGCTCGTGAGGTTCGCCTGTGGATCCATGTCGATCAGCAGAACATCCTGCTCCGCCATGGCGAGCGACGCCGCGAGATTGATCGCGGTCGTGGTCTTGGCCACGCCGCCCTTCTGGTTTGCGATGCTAATGACTTTTGACATATTTGGTCTTTGAGCCAAAAACTAAAATTCGCAGCTGTCTAGGCAACTGTATTCATATCGGACCATGCATTCAATGCGGATAGGGACGGAAATGTTCCACGTGGAACATTCAAATCAAATCAGGCAATCGAGGCGATCTCAAGTACCGAGGAACCCAATGGAACCAGTGGTGATGTAGCGGTGATCACAAACTCTGGGCCAAGCCTCGCGTCCATTGATGACGAGAACCGGAATAACCGACCCTGCGACGAGATAACGTGGCGGATGAGATCTGTTGTCACAGAATCGATCCGAACAGCACGAATTGTCACCACAGAGCCTCTGTGCTCGATGTCTCCCATCAGCACAGACTCCTCAAATCTGGCTTCGACGACCTTGGCGGCCACATTGAGAACCCTCGCCGCCTCCCTAAGGAAGGCGCACTTCCTGGATCGGCTCTCAATCATCACGAGCTCTTGAGCCTGACACTCGATCGCAAATGGAAGGGCTGGCGAGCCGCTTCCCGTGCCGATGTCCACGACAACATCGGATGCAGATGCCTGCGACGAGGCCAGAACGGGTTCAATCACAAGGCGATCAATCGCCTCGTCTGACAATGGGTCGAGCTTCAGCGCGGTGAGGTTGATCTTCTTGTTCCAGTGGTGGAGCAGCCGGAGATACTCGGCGTGCCGATCTGAGCCACTGGGCAGCCGCAGACCCAGATCATCGAAACGTCCATTGATTCTCTTGGCAATCTCGCTAGTGAGCATCAGCTTCGACTCGTCTCGACACCCTGGACGCGATGATCGCGACGGCCGCCGGAGTTACGCCAGGAATTCGACTGGCCTGACCGATCGTCTCTGGTTTTATCTGTGTAAGCCGTTCGACGATCTCATTGGATAGTCCAGGAATTCCCTTGTATGAGAATCCGTCCGGAATTGATTTTTCAGATTGGTCTTTAACCCTATTAATTAGGACCTGTTGGCGAGCGACATAGCCCTCATACCGATACTCGGCCGCCAAGGTCTCAACATCACCGACGGCCGAATCCGAATCCACATCGAGAATTTCTTCGACGCCCACGAGCTCATCCAACGCCACGTCGGGTCGAGACAAGGCCTTCGCCAACGTCATCCGCTCGCCGCGACACTCCAGACGCGACTGCACCGCACGGTCCCGATTCCGCTGCAGACGGTCGAGTCGATGCGTGAACGTGGCCCACCGCTGGTCATCGACGAGTCCAGCCGCGCGCGCGCGCGGCGTCAGTCGAATGTCGGCTGTGTCAATCCGAAGAGACAGCCGGTGCTCTGCACGCGAGGTGAACATCCGGTACGGCTCGAGGCAGCCGTGCGTGGTGAGATCGTCAACCAGAATTCCGATGTAGCCTTCGTGCCGCTCAATGATCACCGGCGCATCGCCCCGCACCGCCCGCGCCGCATTCACGCCGGCCATCAGACCTTGCGCCGCCGCCTCTTCATACCCGGACGTGCCGTTGATTTGTCCCGCCAGGAACAATCCGCTCACCGTCTTCGCCTCGAGCGAACGGCGCAGGTTCGTCGGTTGGACGAAGTCGTACTCCACCGCGTAGCCATGACGGAGAAACGTCGCCCGTTCCAGTCCGGGCAGCGCGTGAATGATGTCTTCCTGGATCCGTCTCGGCAAACTCATGGACAGGCCGTTGACGTAGATCTCGTCGACATCGACGCCTTCGGGCTCCAGAAAAATCTGATGGCGCGCCCGGTCGGGAAACCGCATAACCTTGTCCTCGAACGACGGACAGTACCGTGGGCCAATGCCGTGAATTTGACCGTT
The DNA here is from genome assembly GCA_964343975.1 of uncultured Solibacteraceae bacterium. Taxonomy (GTDB): domain Bacteria; phylum Acidobacteriota; class Vicinamibacteria; order Vicinamibacterales; family SCN-69-37; genus SCUN01. The sequence goes on along the minus strand of CAYFLU010000008.1, from coordinate 5,087 downwards.
GTAAAGCGGCGACCGGGCAATGTGCTCACGCACGAGCGCATGCGCCTCGGCCGACGAATGCAACACATGACACGCAATCTGGGCACGACCATGCATGGCCGACCGACGCGTCATGAACGAGAACGGCACGATCGGCTCGTCTCCGGCCTCTTCCTGAAACACCGAGAAGTCGATGCTGTGCTTCGACAAGCGCGGCGGTGTGCCGGTCTTCAACCGCCCGATCGAGAGACCCAGTTCACGCAGTGATTCGGCGAGCGCAACCGACGGAGGTTCGCCGGCACGACCGGCGGGAATCTGTTCATCGCCGATGTGGATCAGTCCATTGAGAAAGGTGCCGGTGGTGACGATCAATGCCCCACACCGCAGCACGTCGCCATTCTCGAGCGCCAACCCGACGACCCGCTCACCCTGAAGCACCACACGGCCAGCCCGCCCAATCACCCACTCGATCCTGGGATGACGAGACAACCGCTGGCGCATCCAGTCGGCGTACGCCCGCTTGTCTGCCTGCGCGCGCGGCGACCACACGGCAGGGCCGCGACTGCGGTTGAGCAACTTGAACTGGATGCCAGTGGCGTCAATGGCCTCACCCATGAGGCCACCCATGGCGTCAATTTCTCTGACCAGATGCCCCTTGGCCGTGCCGCCGATGGCCGGATTGCAGGGCATGAGCGCCACCGTCTCCATCGACAACGTGCAGATCGCGACCCGCACACCAAGGCGAGCCGCAGCCCAGGCGGCTTCACACCCCGCGTGCCCCGCGCCGACGACCACGACATCGAAATGCGCCATGACTATTTGCCGATGCAGAAGTTCGAGAAAATGTGGTGCAAAAGATCGTCGATCGTGCGGCGGCCCGTAATCGCCTCGAGCGCCGCGCGCGCATCGTGCAGATCCACGACCACCATTTCTTCGGTGGCGCGACGGTCAAAGGCATCAATCGCACGCGCAATCGCGGATCGGGCCTCGCGAAGGCACGACTGATGCCGTAGGTTCGTGATCACGGGCGACTCCGCGGCCAGACTCAATGAGGCCCCATCAACGATTCGCGTGCGCAGCGCGGCGAGCCCTTCGTGCGTCACGACAGAGGTCGCCATGACGTCATCCTCGGCGAGGCCGACATCGGCCGGCCCCCAACAACGGCCCCGATCACTCTTGGTGGCCACGACGATCCGCGGCCGCATTCGTGTCGACTCGAGCAACGCGCGATCCGTATCAGCGACCGGCACCGAAGCATCAATCGCCACAAGCACCACATCTGCGGCGCGATGCACCGCCTCGGCACGCGTCACGCCCTCCCGTTCGATCGCATCCTCGGATTCGCGCAATCCCGCGGTGTCGAGCAGCGACACCTGGATGCCCTCGATGTCCATTCGCTCCGACAGCACATCGCGGGTGGTTCCGGGCACATCGGTGACGATCGCACGGTCCCGTTGAAGCAGCGCATTGAAGAGGCTGGATTTGCCGACGTTGGGACGGCCCGCCAGCGCGATCGTGAGCCCGTCTCTCAACAACCGCCCATGACTCGCCGTCGACAACAAGACGTCGAGCGCCCCGGCAATCTGGTGCAGGTGCGTCGAGAAATCCGTCTCTTCAAAGAAGTGGAAGCCCTCGTCGGGAAAGTCCAACGACGCTTCGCAGCGCGCGATGACATCCAACACCTGACGATCAATGGCACCCACGGCCCGACTCAACGTGCCGTCGAGTTGATCCATGGCCACGCGCGCCTGGAGCGGCGTGACGGCATTCACCAGGTCATTGACGGCTTCTGCTTGCACGAGGTCAATGCGCCCATTGAGGTACGCGCGCAGCGTGAACTCGCCCGGTTCCGCGAGGCGCGCCCCTGCAGCCACGAGCCGCGCCACGATTTGCTCGAGAAGGACGGGACTCCCGTGACCGCAAATCTCGACGACATCGTCGCCGGTGTACGAGTGCGGTGCCGCGAATCGCGTGACGACGACTTCATCGACGGTCCGCACCACCTGATCATTCACATGGTCGATGACCCGTGCGAGCGTCGCCCGACGCAGGTGCCACTCCGACGGGAGGGATACGAGCCGACGCGCGATCTCCGTGCTGTGTGGTCCGGACAGGCGCACCATGCCGACACCGCCGCGCCCTCTGGGCGTGGCGATCGCGACGATGGTGTCTGAGGTGGTGAACATGGGCCACACGGCGCCGGCGTGCGGCGTCATCGTGCGGCACCGCTCGGCGGGCGCGCTTACCGTTTCTTCGAAATGACGATGACCTTCATCAGGTCATCGCCGAGGCTCTCGGTCGACACGGCCGGGTTTTCCGACACGGCCAGGTGCACGATCCGGCGCGCATACGGGTTCAACGGACCCAGCTCTTCCGACTGGCCGGTCGACGCCACGGATTCGGCCAATGCGCGGGCCTTCTTGCGGAGGGCCTCATCCTGATCCTTCCGGAAGCCCATCGCATCGACGACGTAGTGGCGATCGCCGCGCTCATCGCGCCGGAACGCGGTGTTGACGATGACCTGAAGCGCGTCGAGCGGCTCGCCATTCCGTCGCAGGAACACGTCGGCATCGTCGCCGGTCAGATTGAGGCGCACGTGGTCGGGTGTTTCTTCCGTGGCCACATCCAGGCTCAAGCCCATGGCCCCAGTCACATCCTGCAGGAACGTGATGACGCGTTCGTCGAGTTCGCTCATCGTTTGGCTCCAATCAACTGATTCGTCACGTACTGCTGACCGATCGTCATGAGGTTGCTGGTCAGCCAGTACAACACCAGCCCGGCCGGTGCCCAGAGAAAGCTGAACGTGAAGATGACCGGCATGAAGAGGAACATCTTCTGCTGCACCGGATCGGCCGTCGACGGCATCATACGCTGCTGCCAGAACATGCTCGCGCCCATCAGCAACGGGGTGATCCAGAACTTGTCAGGCATCGACAGGTCATGGATGTAACCGAAGAACGGCGCATGCCGCATCTCGATCGACATCGCGAGAAGCGAGTAGAACGCGAAGAGGATGGGCAGGGTCAACAGCATCGGCACACACCCGCCGGCCGGATTGACGCCGTTGTCCTTGTACAACGCCATCATTTCCTGATTCATCTTCTGGCGCTCCGGATCGGTCACCTTGTATTTCGCGTACCGGTCCTGGATCGCCTTCACCTTGGGCTGCAGGGTCTGCATTTTCTTCATCGACACCATGCTCCGGTGGCGAAGCGGGAACAGCACCACGTTGATCAGCACCGTCAACACGACGATGGACCAACCGAAGTTGCCGATGAATCCATTCACCCACTTCAGCGCCTGAAGCAACGGCACGACCAGGAACGCGAACATGCCGAAGTCGATCGTGCGGACAAGCTCCACATCCACAGCCTTCAGGGTGTCGAAGGCTTTCGGCCCAAGGAAGAACGGCACAGACACGGCGCCAGGCGCCGCAACGCTGTAGCCGATGAAGAGGCGCTTGCGATTCTGCGGGTCGTTCCACGGCACCGGCAGTTCGGTCGGTGTGAACGAGACCTTCACGGCCTTGTCACCCGGCAGCGCCGCATTCAGAAAGTAGTGATCACCCACGCCGGCAAATCGAAACTGCCCTTCATAGGAGGGCGTCGTCGGCAAGTCGGTCGTCTTGGGCCGCTCCACCTTGCCGGCTCTCGAGAACACCGCTTGATTGGGGTAGCCGTAGCGCGAGCCCTGCTCGTTGTAGCCGAGCGCCACCGCGGGACCCAGTTCGATCGTCACAGGCCGCGCGTTTCCGCCGACGTCGATCGACGCATCAAGCCCGAGCACGTAGGACTGCCCTTTGGGCTGGAACTGAAAGCTCTTGCGCACGTTCAGACCCGTGGATGCGTCGTGATAGTCAAAGCTGATCACGCCCGCATTGGCGCCGAGCGACAGATTGCTCTGGGTGTTGGTCTGGTACACCGCGGCGTTCAACACCTTCGTCAGTTCAGCGTCCGCCGTCGCCAGGGAGAAGGGTCGCGGAAACGACGCCGGAATGTCCGTCGGGACGAGGTCCAGCGGTTGGCCGTAGGCATCGAGATAGTGCTTCAGCCGCCAACTCTTCAGCACGGCACCTTGTGTGTTGAACACCGCACTGATGTCGTTGGTCTCGACGACGATGTCTCGCGCCGTCGGATCCATCGCGACCGGCATCGCAGCCGGGGCGGCTGATGGCGCCGACGTGGCCGATGATGACGGCTGCACAGCGGCCGCCGTCCCCGTCGATGGCGTCGTCGTGGTGGCCGCGGCCGTCTGCGTTGGCGTGGTGGGTGGCGGTGGCGCGACAAAGGTCTGGTACAGCGTCAGCACCAGCAGCGACAACGCGATTGCGAGAAAAACGCGCTTTTCCATAGGAGATTGGGAACCCGACTATTCTGCCGGAGGCACCGGATCGATGCCTGATGAACCAAAGGGGTGGCACCGGGCCACGCGGGCCACGGCGAGACGCAATCCCTTCCACGCGCCGTGGCGATTGAGCGCCTCGATCGCATAGTCGGAGCAGGACGGCGTGAATCGGCACGCTCCGCCTGTGAAGGGCGAGAGCAGGAGTTGGTAGGCGTGCACGGCGACCAGGGCCACGCGGACACCGAACGTCGGCCGCGGGGCGGCGAGTTCAGCGGCGAAGCTTGGTGAGCGCAGCATGAAACTCCGATTGCAAGTCGGCGAAGACCGCCGCCGTCAATTCGCGACGAGGAATCACGACAATGTCATACGAGCTGCCGGGTGTGAGCCGTTCGGACTCACTGAGCCGAAACAGCTCTCGGACCCGACGCTTGGCGGCGTTGCGTTGTACAGCGCCACCAAGTCGGCGGGAGGCAACGACGCCCATCCGGACGACACCACGGTCATTCGGCAGGGCCAAGACCGTCATGTGTCTCGTCGTGACACGCCTCCCGTGATCCTGGACGGCCACGAACTCCGCCCGGGAGCGAAGCCGAAGGTGCCGTCCAAACGACGGGGACATGGCCGCCCGGCGAGGACGCGCTACTTCGTTGAAACCGTCAGGCGCTTGCGGCCCTTGGCACGGCGGCGCTTGAGGACGATCCGGCCGTTCTTCGTGCTCATCCGCACACGAAAGCCATGAGTCTTGCTACGCCGACGCCGATTGG
>CAYFLU010000007.1:28246-41066 GCA_964343975.1 uncultured Solibacteraceae bacterium | reverse complement strand
GCGCCCTTAGCTCAGTTGGATAGAGCGTCTGGCTACGAACCAGGAGGTCGCACGTTCGAGTCGTGCAGGGCGCACCACCCTCCTTCGCCAAGGCTACGGCGGGTGAACCTTTTCTAAATGGCCACGGCCGCTTCCGGGTTTCCGGCAGCGGCCGTTGTCGTTTCTCCCGGGGTGTAGACTCGAACGTGCGATGTCATTCCGACATCCACACGGCGTGATCCTGCCTGATCACGCACTCACCGCAACACCGCTCACCGTGTAAGTCTTCGCTCGTCCCGGAGGTTCCCATGCGCCATTTCATTCGCACGATCGCTGCTGCGTTCGCCGTGTCTACGTGTCTGTCTGTGGGTCTGTTGGCTCAGGGGAGTGGCGTCAAGACGGGGCCAATCACGATGACCAACGCCGGGTCGGGGGCGGAGATGTACAACGCGTATTGCGCGGTGTGCCACGGCAAGTCGGGCAAGGGCGACGGACCGGCGGCGGCCGAGTTGAAGAAGGCGCCGAGTGATCTCACGACGATCAGCAAGCGGCACGAGGGCAAGTTCCCGTCCGACTACGTCATGCAGGTGCTGCAGAACGGTCCGTCGACGGCCAAGGCGCACGGCTCGAATGAGATGCCGGTGTGGGGCCCGCTCTTCAGCGCGCTCGACAATCAGGCGATGGCCACGCAGCGCGTGTTCAACCTGACGAAGCATCTCGAGACGATGCAGCAGAAGTAGCGCGTGTCACGACATGCCGACGGGCGCGCGCCCGTTGGCGTTTTCGGCGCGAAGTGGCCGCGCTAACGGAGCAGCGCGTCCACTTCGCGCCGCATCGGCACGCCGCCGATCGCGCCGAGGCGTGTGCAGCTCAGCGCGGCCGCGGCGTTGGCGAATCGCAATGTCTCGGGCAGCGCGCGGCCCTCGAGTAGCGCCGTGATCAGCCCCGCGCGAAACACGTCGCCCGCGCCGGTGGTGTCGACAGCGTCCACTGCGATGCCGGGGGCGGTGACAAGGTCACTGTCGGCGAGGGCCATGGCACCGCGGGGCCCGAGGGTGACGACGAGCACGGCGCGGCTCCGCGCGCGGAGCGCGCGGAGGCCGCGCTCAGGCTCGGTCGTGCCCGCGAGCGCGGCGAGCGCGTGCTCCGACAGCACGGCATGCGTGGCTAACTCAATGAGCGCAAGGGCGTTGTCCGCGCCGCAGCCCGCGTCAACGTCGGTCGTCACGAGGACTCCCGAGGTCCTGGCGGTGCGCGCGAGCTGCAGGGACGCCGCGATGTCGGTGTCGTCGACGTGCACGAGCCGTGCACGCGCCACGTCGATCGCGGCGACTTCGCTCTCGGTCAACGACAGCGCGGCGTCTCGGTCCCATAGCACCGCGCGGTCGCCCGTGCGCGCGTCGACGAGGATTGTGGCCCAGCGCGTGGCGGCGATCGGGCGCACGCGCAGGTGCGTGAGGTCGATGCCGCGCGCCGCCAACGTATCCCGCACCAGCCGCCCGTCATCGTCATTCCCGATGGTGCCGGCGTAGGCGGTGCGGAGGCCGAGGTGGGCGCAGGCGGCGAGTGTGGTGGCGACCTGGCCGCCGCAGAGGCGGTTGGCCGACTGCACCTGGAGTTTCTCGGACGCGGCCGGGAGCGCGGGCACGACCAGCACGCGGTCCACCGAGTTTTCGCCGAGTCCGATCACGTCGAGGTCAGCAGCCACGGAGCGCAGTATACGAATCTCTGGCGCGGGTGGCTTTAGATCGGGCGGGCAGTACTGATACGATTGGAGGTCCCTGTGACCCCGACGGGCCCGTTCATGGAAGTGCACATGGAGGAGGCGTTGCGGTTGGCCAGGGAGGCTGCTCAGGCCGGGGAAGTGCCGGTGGGGGCGGTGGTCGTGGTGGATGGCGAGATCGTGGGCCGTGGCTTCAATAGGCCGGTCTCGACCAACGATCCCACGGCGCATGCGGAGGTCGTGGCTCTCCGCGACGCGGCAGCGAAGCTCGGCAATTACCGGCTCACTGGCGCGACGTTAGTCGTCACCGTCGAGCCGTGCCTCATGTGTGTCGGGGCGCTGGTGCACGCGAGGATCGGCACGCTGGTGTACGGCGCGCCGGAACCCAAAGCGGGGGCGGTGATGAGCACGCAGCGCGCGCACGAACACGCGGCGCTGAATCACCGGATGACGATCATCGCCGGTGTGAAGGCATCAGAGTGCAAGGCGCTGATGCAGGATTTCTTTCGTCACCGTCGCGTGTCGACCAGCGAGACGGCGTAACACCCTTCTCTTTGCGGAGAGGTACCGAAGTGGTCGTAACGGGCGCGCCTCGAAAGCGTGTTGTCGGGTAACCGGCACGTGGGTTCGAATCCCACCCTCTCCGCCAACCTTCGCTCATGAATGCCGGCGAAGGTTGCCCGCCGAAGCTCGCGAAGCGAGCGAAGGCGGGCAGACACTTCCCCCCATGAGCTACGGTTGGCAAGCCAACGTGCCCGTTCGGGTCGTCGCTACCCGTCGTTCGTCACAACCAGTGCGAGTCTTCTCGATAGCCAATGAACTGCCGCTGGCGCTTTCGTTGCAGTTGGCCCGGTCATGGCCGAGAAGCACAGCGTGTATCTCCTCCGCAGTCTGAAGACCGGCGAGTCTTACACAGGGCTGACATCGAACTTCGACCGGCGCCTGACAGAACACAACGCAGGACAGAACCCGTCGACCGCTCGTGCTCGACCGTGGGAACTTGCGGCATTGATCGAATTGCCACGGGAGGAAACCGCGGTGAAACTGGAGCGCTACCTCAAATCCGGCTCCGGCCGGGCGTTCGCGAAGCGGCACCTGGAGTGAGGAGTGCGACCGCGAATCGACGCGCGAGCCGTCTCAGAAGGGCCCTGTCGCGGTGGCGGTGTTCGGAAAGCCCTTCGCGGTGTCTTGATAGAGCACCACGCCGTCTTTGCTGATCGTCACGGTGATCGTGCCGTCGTCGGGGCTGGTGTTGATCTGCGCCGAGAGGTAGACGACGTCACGCGGCATCACGCCGGCAATGGACCGGGTGAAGGGCAGTTCACTCTTTTGCCAGACCTGCGTGCCTTCGCGAAGCGCGAGGTTTCCGAATGTGACGTCGATCTGCTTCGCTGTGCCCGTAACCGAGAACACAGCCGTTGCCGACCGCAGGAACGGATTGGCACATGCGGGTAGGAGCGAGACGATCATGATCACTGCGAGTCTTCGCATACGTCGCGCTCCTGCCCGTCTCACGCTCGTCTTGGAATGGCGGTCGGGTCGTCTTTCATCGCGGCTCTCTCGCCGCAACTCTGCGCGAATCCCGCGACTGCCGCGCGCTGGTTCGTTGTGCCTTACCGCACCCGATACGTGAGCGACACGAGCGCGTGGCTCGCGTCGGTGACGAAGCTGGCGGCCGCGTCGAGTTGCCAGCGGTCGGACCACGCCCAGCCGGCGCCGACGGTGCGGCCGACGCGCGTGGACGTGCGCGCGTTGACATTGAAGCTGTAGTTCTCGACGTTGCCGCCGAACGTCGCGGCTTCGGGGCGGTAGCGGAGGCCGTGCGGCGGGTCCGTGAACACACCGGCGCGCAGCCACACCGACTGCTGGTCGTGCCGCCACTGCCACTCCGCGCCCGCGCGCACCTCCGTCGCATCGTCCACGTAGTACTGATCCGCCCGCGGCGGGGCCGACGTGAAGCCGAAGTCGATGACGCGGAAATTGCTCGTGACCAGCTGTGAATACGCCACGCGGATCACATCTGCCGAGAGCGTGAGCTGATCCGTGGCGCGCACCGAGATCCCAACCGCGCTGCGTGCGGGCACGTGGGGTTGTCGCCCGCCCCCACACTCGCCATCCCGATGCTGTCGATGTCCATGCGAGAGACCAGCACCGACGTGCCAATCGAAAGCTCCGGCCGCAGCGCCACCGCGCCGCTCGCGCCGAAGTGCCGCACCGTGGCGTCGATCGCGCCGCGATCAGGACCTTCCGCGCCGGCCGCGATCACCCCGGCTGACGACGACTGCGCCGCAAACGCGCGGCTGCCGAACTGAAAGGCCTGATGAATGTCTTGCGCGGTGTTCATGAACACCGTCACGACGCCGCGTCCGAGCGGCAGCGCCGCGCTCACCGACGACGGCGCGAGCCAGCGGCCGGTGCCGAAACTGCCGGCGGTGTCCACGTAGCGGCCGTCGGCCGTTTGGAGGCTGCTCGCGACGACCGATCGTGTGGCGCGCGACGCCGCTGTGTCGATCTTCAGCTCGAGGCCTTTGAGCCCCGACCCGCCGGCCGGGTTGCCGAGCGGTGCGCTCCCGGTGAGGCCGGCGGTGGCGCCGCCGAGTGCGGCGCTGCGCGCGTCGGCTGGAAGCAGCCGCCATTCCAGGCCTTCGAAGATGCGCTCGTTGGTCTGACCGAACGCAAGTGACGGCACACTGAGACCCGCGATCATGCCGATCGCGAGCAGGAGTCGACGAGGCGTGTCGCTCTGGCGCATAGGGGGATGGCGCCTAGTGTGCCATGGGAAAAACCGCCACACCGCCATCGACGGGCCCGCGGGGATGTCCCGAGGGCCAGCGCTTCCGATAACCGTTGAGTCAATGCGCGTTTGTCGCGACAGAGCGGCGGAAAAGAATATTTCACGGACACGCGTTCCGCGACGTGTGACCCCGCCGGACGGACCGTGTGCCGTCATCGCGGCAAACCCCGCCTGTACTGCGGGATCCGGCCCTTCGTGTTAGTCTGATGGGCGCACATGAGCGAATACGTCTTCTCCTCCGAATCTGTCGGTGAAGGCCACCCGGACAAGGTTGCCGACACCATTTCTGATGCCATCCTCGACGCGTGCCTCGCGCAAGACCGGAAGAGCCGGGTCGCGTGTGAAACGCTCGTCAAGAGCAACGCGGTTGTGCTGGCCGGCGAGATCACGACGAAGGCCGTGTTCGACTACAACGCCGTCGTCCGCAACGCCATCCGCGGCATTGGCTACATCCACGACAGCGACGTCTTCCACGCCGACAAGGTGTTCATCACGAACATGCTGACGACGCAGAGCCCCGACATCAGTCAGGGCGTCGACGCCGTCGCGGCCGAAGGCAAGAAGAAGGCGGAGCAGGGCGCTGGTGACCAGGGCCTGATGTTCGGCTACGCGAGCAACGAGACGCCGGAGCTGATGCCCGCGCCCGTGATGTTCGCGCACCGCCTCGGTCGCACGCTCGCCAAGATCCGCAAGACGGGCAAGATTCCGTGGCTCCGCCCCGACGCGAAGAGTCAGGTCTCGGTGCTCTACCGCGACGGCATCCCGGTGGAACTCACCAACGTCGTCATCTCGACCCAGCACACCGAAGACGTGCGTCACTCCACGGTCGAGAAGTTCTGCATCGAAAACATCATCAAGAAGGTGCTGCCGAAGCGCTTGATGACGCGCCGCACCGAATTCCTCATCAACCCGACCGGCCGCTTCGTCGTCGGCGGGCCGCACGGCGACTCGGGCCTCACGGGCCGCAAGATCATCGTCGACACGTACGGCGGCATGGGCCGGCACGGCGGTGGCGCGTTCTCGGGCAAGGATCCGTCGAAGGTCGACCGCTCGGCCGCCTACATGGGCCGCTACGTGGCGAAGAACGTCGTGGCCGCGGGCCTCGCGAGCCGCTGCGAAGTGCAGTTCGCCTACGCGATCGGCTACCCGGATCCGGTGAGCGTGTATGTCGACACGTTCGGCACGGGCGTCGTCAGTGACGCGAAGATCCTGAAGGCCGTGCTCGCGACGTTCAGCTTCAAGCCGGCCGACATCGTCAGCCAGCTCAAGCTGCTCCGTCCGATCTACTCGAAGACGACCAACTACGGTCACTTCGGCAAGATCGACGACCTCGACGCGATCACCTGGGAGCGCACCGACAAGGCCGCCGCTCTCAAGCGCGCCGTCAAGTAAGCACCGCACCACGCGTCTTTTCCGCAGGCCGATCCATCGCTCGACGATGGATCGGCCTGTTCGTTTTTGGAAATTAATCTCGCCGATCACCCGTCCGAAATCACATTCCGCACGTCCAATGCGGCGGGACTCTTCGTTGTTCGTCAACTGAATATCGCGTAGGGAGATTCGCGGATGCGTGCAGACGCACCCGTGGCCGGAGGTGTGTCTCGACCCGCGTCGAACGCCATCTGGCCATGGCTCGCAATGGTCGTGTTGGTGTCGGCATTTGTCGGGCAGAGCTATCGCGCCAGCCTGGAAAAATCGCCGGTGTTCGACGAGCCGCCGCACATCGCGTCGGGGCTGTCGTACGTGGCTGCCCACGTCTTCCACGCCAACCCGCAGCATCCGCCGCTCTTGAAGGAGCTGAGCGCGCTGTCGTTGTCGCGTGGCGGCGTGCGATGGCCGGCGTCGCCAGAGGCCGACGCGCTGGTGCGTGGCGAAGCGGCCGCGGCCAATGCCGAGTGGCGCATTGGCAACGCGATCCTCGCGCCAGACCCCGACGGCATCCTGCGCGCGGCCCGCGCGCCGTTCTTCCTGATTGGCGCCGGGCTGGGTGTTGTCCTGTTCTGGTGGACCCGCCGCATGTTCGGGCCGGTGGCGGCGGTCGGCGCGGTGCTCCTCTTCGCCTGCGATCCCACGACGATCGCGCACACACAGCTCGTCACGAGGGGCATCTTTCCGGACCATCTCTCGTACTTCAACGAGGCCGCGTGTCTTGCGGTCGATCCCTCTCGCATCGGCTTGGACGGCGGCTCGCGCTGCGGACCGCAGTGGCTCGACGACAGCAACGTCGACTGGGGTCAGGGCGTGAAGCAACTGGTCGACTGGCAGCGCGCGCATGCGCCCGATCGCACGCTCAAGCTCGCGTACTTCGGCACGTTTCCTCCGGAACAGTACGGCCTGCGCTACGAGAAGCTCGACCCGGCGACGTTGCTGTCTCGTCCGGCGCCGGGCCTCTATGCGATCAGCGCATTCTGGGTGGGCCGCGTGCCGGCGACCGTCACATCCGTCGCCGCCGGCGCCACCTCCTGGCTGCGCGACACGGCGCCCGACGCGGTTGTCGGTCACGCCTATTACATCTACGACGTGAAGTGACGATGGCTGCTCGCGCCCGCACGGGCCGCCGCGCCGACGCCTCTCCATCCACCTCGTCGGCATCGTGGCGGCCGAGGCCGGGGGCCGGGTGGTCCTGGACGTCCACGCCGGTGCTGGCCGCGATGTGCGGCCTTCTCGCGATGCTGCTCTACGCCGCATCCTAGCACTACGGGTTTGTCGGCGATGACGCGCTCGTGATCACGCAAAACGGATGGACGCAGGACGGACTCACCGCGCTGCCGCGCGTGCTCGCGCACTCCCTCTACTACGGCGCGGTACCGGTGAACACCGGGCTCTGTCGACCGGTGGCCGGCGCGTACTACCTGATCACCGGCGCGCTCGTCGATCTGCAGCCGGCCGGGTTTCATCTGGCGCAGTTGGGGCTCTACGGGATGAATGTCGCCACCGTCTGTGTGTTCTTCCGGCGAATCACGCCGGGGCCTGCCGTGCGGGCGGCGACGCTCTCACTCGTGGCCACGCTGGTGTTTCTGGTGCATCCCATTCATACGGAGGTCGTGAACAACATCAAGAGCGCCGACGAGATGCTGTGCCTGCAAGGTCTGTTGTGCGCGGGCCTCGCGTGGCTGGAGTACGAGGCGACGTCGCAGCGTCGTTCGTGGTGGGGGGCATGCGCGGCGTATGCCGTAGCGCTCGGGAGCAAGGAAACCGCCGTGCCGATGGCACTGATGCTGCCGGCACTCTGGTACTTCTTTCGCGGCCGGTCGTGGCGCGAAAGCCTTCGCGCGGCCGTGCCGTTTGGCGTGATGGCAGCCGCGTTCGTCGTGCTCCGCCAGTTCGTGCTGCGTCGAGAACCGGCGGCGCCGATCGTGACCGTGTTGAACAACGCGCTGCTGGCCACCACTGAGCGCTCAGTGCAGGTGGCATCGGCCATCGGCTATCTCGGTCGCTACGTGCGGATGCTCTTCCTGCCGTATCCGCTCAGCTTCGACTACACCTACAACGCGATTCCGCTGCAGTCGTTCCGCGATCCGCTGGTGTGGTGCGCGCTCGTGGTGGTGGCCGCGCTCGCCGGGTACGGCATCGTGGCGTGACGCACGCGTCGCGTCGAGGCCTTCGCCGTGTGGTGGTGTGCGGCGGCGCTCGTGGCGGTGTCGAATCTCGTGTTCTTCGTCTCGACGAACTTCGGCGAGCGCCTGTTGTATGTGCCGTCGCTGGTCGCCAGCTACGTCGTCGCGCACTGGCTGTTCGCAGTCGCGCGTACGCCGCCCGAGGCGTCGCCGGCGATGGTCTTGCGCTCGCCGGCGGTGATCGCGCCGGTGGCCGTGGTGCTGGCGCTTGGCGGAGGACTGAGTGTGAAGCGCACACGTGACTGGCGAGACCAGATCACGCTATTTGGCGCCGACGGCCGGACTTTTCCAAACTCGGCGCGCCTCAACAGCTACTTCGGCAACCTCCTGTACTTCGAAGGGGAGCGGCTGCTGCGTGACCCGGCCCTCGGGGATGCAGCCCGGGCCGACCTCGAGGCGTCGCGTGCGCACTTGCGGCGGAGCCTCGAGATTCTCGATCGATTCCAGGACCGGCACGTGGCCTTGGGGATGGCGGAATACCAGCTCGGACACTGTCGTGAGGCGTTGCCGATTCTCGAGCGCGGACTGGCGTTTCCTGGTCAGCGCGACACGGCGATCGAGATGATGGTCGATTGTTACGGCAGGCTCGGTGAACCGGCGGAGGCGATCGCGCTGTATCGCCGGATCGATCGCGAGGGCCTGCCCTATCCGCGGGCGTGGTTCGAGCTGGGCAACGACGCGGCCGCGCACGGCGATCTCGACGCCAGCATCGTCTACTTCTCGAAGTTCCTGGCGGCGCAGCCGCGCAATGTCGCCGCGCGATTCAACATCGCGTCGGCGTATTACAAGAAGGGCGACTACCGGCCGGCGATCGCGGAAGCCGACCAGTGCGCGTCGCTCGAGGCAACACCGAACGTCGCGGCGAGCTGCCTGCTCCTGGCCGCCGACGCACTCGCCAAGCTGGGCGACCGGGACGCCGCCGACGAGCATCTGCTTCGGGCGCGCGCGAAGGATCCGCAGCATCCGTGGTTCCGCAAGTAACGTGACGTCGCCCTACCTGTCCGTTGTGGTGCCGGCCTTCAACGAGGCGGCCCGGATCGCCCACACCGTGGCGACCGTGTGTGCGCAGCTCGAAGCGTTCCGCTGGGACTGGGAGCTTCTGGTGGTGGACGACGGTTCGTGGGACCGTACCGCCCGGGAAGCCGAGGCGGCCGGCGCAGGTTCCCCGCGCGTCACCGTGCATCGCTTGCCGCACCGCGGCAAGGGCGCGGCCGTGAAGGCCGGACTGTTGGGCGCCGGCGGTGCCTATCGCTTCATGTGCGATGCCGATCTTTCCATGCCGCTGTCGATGCTGCCGCGGTTTCTCCCGCCATCGGTCCATGCCGACGTGGTCATTGCCACGCGCGAGGGGACCGGTGCCCGACGCATCGGTGAGCCGGTCTATCGGCACGTGACCGGCCGCGTCTTCAACGCCGCTGTGCGCCGGCTCTTGCTGCCCGGCATTCACGATTCGCAGTGCGGCTTCAAGATGTTCACCGCCGCAGCGGTGGACGCGATCTTTCCTCGTGTGTCGATCCCGGGGTGGGGCGTGGATCTCGAAGTGCAATCTGGCACGGACATACGAGTCGCATCGGGTGGACTTCCCGATTCCGACACCGCTCACGACGGACGAGATCGCGGCGCTGCGTGAGGAGCGTGCCGCGGCCATGAAGACCGCGGGCGGACCGAGTGCGAAGCCCGCGAAGAATGCGGATCCGCTCGAGGGCGTGGACCTGCAGGCCGTGGCGCTCGAGCGCGCGGTGACGCGCGGCAAGCATCTGATCAGCGCGCGCTACGGGTGCATCGCGTGCCACGGGCCGAACTTCGGTGGCGGCGAGATGATGAACGACGCGGCCATCGGCAGGATCCTCGGCCCGAACATCACCGCCGGCAAGGGCGGACGCACGGCGACGTACACGCCGGCCGATTGGGATCGTATCGTGCGCCACGGCATCAAGCCGGACGGCCATCCCGCGTTCATGCCGTCGGAAGACTTCATCCTGATGTCGGATCAGGAACTGTCGGACATCATCGCGTACGTGCGCTCGCTGCCCGCGGTCGACGCGGAAGTGCCGGCGCCGACCTTCGGGCCGATCGGCAAGGTGCTGTCCGCCACGGGCAAGTTCCCGCTCTCGGCCGAGACCATCCAGGACCACACGGCGGCCCACGCGGCGCTGCCGCCGCCCGCCGAAGAGACGGTGGAGTTCGGCAAGCACATCGCAGCGGTGTGCACCGGATGCCATCGGCCGGGCCTGAACGGCGGTCCGATGTCCTTCGGACCGCCGAGCTGGCCGCCGGCCGCCAACCTCACGCCGGATGCCTCCGGCCTGAAGGATTGGACCTACGAAGACTTCGACAAGCTCTTCACGACCGGCGTGCGCAAAGTCGGCGTCCCCGTACGCGACCCGATGATCCGCATCGTTCCGTTCGGTCAGGCGGCGACCACGACCGAAAAGAAGGCGCTCTGGAATTACCTCACGAGCCTGCCGGCCACGCCGACCGGCAAGTAGGTCAGTCCTTGGTTGACGACGCCGACGTGGCAGCGGTGACGCTGCCCGTCGGCGTTTTCGTTGACGGCGAGGGCATGTCGCCAACGCCGCCGAGGCTGAAGCTCGCGAAGAACTCCGCCAGCGTCACCACACCGTCGTGGTTCCGGTCGGCCTGCGGGAACATGGCCAGGGCCGCCGATCGGGTGGCCGACGGCTCCAGCGAGACCGGCGCGGGCGTGTAGACGTCCACGCTCGATGGCGGTCGCGTGTTGCCGGTGGGGTTCTGCACCGGCGCGGCCATGGCCGGACGATGGGCGTCGGTCGGCTGGGGCAGACCTCCGGCGGTCAGGGCGGGTGCGCGCACGTCACTCTGTGCCGCGGTGGACAGATTGATTGCTGAGATGTTGCTCATACATCGACCTCGCTGCCTCCCGTCGATCCTCCGCACTGCACCGAGGGCAGACGAAGAGGCGACTCGGTAATCGGCCCGTCTGGCGCGGACTTTATGTGTGGAAGTACCTATTCGGCGGGTGGTACCGTCGATTTCATGAGCACAACCGAGACCGATCGCTTTGGCGCTGCCATCGTCAAGACCTGGACGTCGACGCTGGCGACCCTGGACAAGCAGTTCGCCGCGTTCACCGACGAGGAGCTCCAACAGGAGATCACCCCGGGCAAGAACCGGCTCTATTACGTGATGGGCCACCTCGCGGCCGTGCACGACCGCATGCTGCCCCTGCTGCGGCTTGGCGACCGCGTGCATCCGGAGCTCGACAAGCCGTTCCTGACGGACCCGGATCGCACGTCGCCCGACACGATCAGCGCGGCGGATCTGCGGCGCGCGTATGCGGCCGTCAACGCGAAGCTCACCGCGGCGATCACGGCGTTGCCCGTGGCCGACTGGCTCACGCGGCACGACGCCGTGTCGGACGAGGACTTCGCGAAGGAGCCGCACCGCAACCGCCTGTCGGTGTTGCTGGCGCGCACGACGCACGCGGCGTTCCACTCGGGTCAGGTGGCGCCGCTCGTGAAGAAGAAGTAGGCGACATCGCCGGCGTGCGATCGCGCCGCGCCCGGCTATTTGCCGAAGAGCGGCGCGATCGCCTTGTCGAATTCGTCGAGCGTGGTGATGCCGTCGAAGCGCTGACGGATCACGCCGGCACGATCGATCACGAACGCCACCGGCAGGCCGAGCACGCCGCCGTATTTGTCACCGAGCGCCGCGTCGCCGAGCGCCACCGGGTAGGTGACGCCGTATTTCTTCACGAACGCGGGAATCGGCTTCGCGTCGTCGTCCATCGACACGCCGATCACCGCAAACCCGCGCGCGCCGTATTTCTTCTGCAGCGCGAGGAAGTGCGGGATCTCTTCGCGACACGGCACGCACCACGTGGCCCAGAAGTCGAGCAGCACGACTTTGCCTTTGTAGGCGGCGAGGGATAACGGCTTGCCGGCCATATCCTTCAGCGCGAAGGCCGGCGCCGGCTTGCCGATGAGCGACGGCTCCTGCCGCGCAGCCGAGAGCGTCGTGATGGCCGGCGTGATGAGCGCGGCCGTGACGGCCAGCGCCAGTGACAAACGGATGCCCAGTCGCAGTGCGGATGTGATCAACGGCCTCGCTCCGTGGGACACCCCTTCGCCACCCAGTCGGCGCCGAAGTTGTTCGGGATCAGCAACATCTTCGCATTGGTGTAGCCCATCGACTGCAGCAGATCCATCACCGGCCGCAGATTCGGGCAATGGTCGAGCGGGCAGCAGCCGCAATAGATGACGATGGCCGCGTCTTTCTTGACCGTGGCGAGCCGCTTGCGCAGCGCGCCGATGCCCACGCCGTCATTGCCCGGGCCGACGTATTCGGAACCCGGGATGTGCGCCTGCTCGAACAGCGACTTGAAACCGACCTGAATCACGAGCGGCTTGGGGCCGGTCTTCTTCTGCAGTTGTGCCACCAGATCCGCCGGCGAGATCGTGCCGGACGCGGACGCGGAGGCCACGCCGACGCCGAGTGTCAGCAGGAGGCCGAGGAGCAGGGTCGTCGCGATTCGTGAGGCGCGCATGGGGTCCTTTCGAGGTTCGAGGAACATGACCTCAATGAGATGCGGAAATGGCGTGTGGCGTGACAGATCCGAGGCCGGGCAAGCGCACCACGAACCGTGCGCCTGGGCGCTGGGGGTCATCGCAGATGGGCGACTCGACCGTGATCGTCCCGCCGTGGCGCCGGACGATGTGGCTGGCGATG
>CAYFLU010000007.1:7120-28146 GCA_964343975.1 uncultured Solibacteraceae bacterium | reverse complement strand
GGGCGACTCGACCGTGATCGTCCCGCCGTGGCGCCGGACGATGTGGCTGGCGATGGCCAGCCCGAGGCCGTGGCCGTCGATGGTCGAGGCGCGTGCGGCCTGTGTGCGGAAGAAGCGCTCGAAGAGCCGAGCCTGCTCTGTTTCCGCAATGCCGATCCCCCGATCCTCGACGGCCAACGAGGCGCCGGTCGCATCCACCGACGTCGACACAACAATCGGCGCCGGCGCGGGCGAATACTTCGTCGCGTTGTCGACGAGAATCGCGATCAATCGCTCGAGCTGCGCGGGACGTCCCAGGACGGGTGCGGCGGTCACACGCGTCGACACCCGGCCGTCTTCCGGCCACTGCCGAGCGACCACATTGGTCACCAGCGTGCCCAGATCCACGGCTTCGAACGG
The DNA here is from genome assembly GCA_964343975.1 of uncultured Solibacteraceae bacterium. Lineage (GTDB taxonomy): Bacteria > Acidobacteriota > Vicinamibacteria > Vicinamibacterales > SCN-69-37 > SCUN01. The sequence continues at coordinate 27,747 of CAYFLU010000007.1, read as the reverse complement.
CGCATCCTCCACGCCCGCGTCCGCGCGCGCCATCGTGAGGAGGTCGGACACGAGCGCGCTGAGGCGGGTGGAATGCGCGAGGACGTCCGTCAGGGCCGCTTCGTACTCCTGCACGGAGCGTGCGCGTCGAAGCGCCAGTTCCGCCGTCGTGCGGATCAGCGAGACCGGTGTGCGCAGTTCGTGTGACGCCTCCGACGTGAAGTTGGCGATCTCGGAGACCCCGGCCTGCAGCCGGTCGAGCATGCCGTTGAAGGTCGCCGCGAGCCGCTGCAGTTCGTCGCTGGTGTCGCCCACGTCGAGCCGCTGGTCGAGATGTCCGACATCGATCGATGCGGCGGCGCGGGTGAGGGCCTCGATTGGGCGTAGCGCCCGCGCGCTCACGAAGTAGCCGCAGACGCCCGAGATTACCGCAAGGACCGGGATCAACCACCGCAGCAGCGAGGCCGCCGACGCCAGCGCGTTGTGCGACGACGCGAGTGAGATGGCAAAGACGGCGCGATACGTGCCGGCGCGTCCGGAGAATGTCACGGCCCGTGCGCGGTAGGGTTGTCCGCCGATCGTCACCGGTAGCGACACCCCCGGTTGTTGCTGCGTGCGCGCGACCACGTCCGTCCAGCCGGGCACGGCCGGCGCGTACAGCAGATACCCATCCGGCCGATTGACTTGAAACAGGGTGTCGTTCAGCGACACGTCGCCGTACTCGCGATACTCCTCCGCCTCCGCGGCGACGGTCAGATCCGGCTCGAGCCCCGTGGCGAAACGCTCGATGCCGTCGCGCTGCGCCGCGATGCGCTGGTCGGTGCCCGTCGCGATGCCGTGCAGGATCGCGATCCAGATGGTCGCAATCGTCAGCGCGAGCGCCGCGCCGACGGCGCCGGCATACCACGCCGTCAATCGTGCGCGAATCGACAGCCGTCTCATGCGTCGGCCTCGCTGCCCACGCGATACCCCACGCCTCTGACGGTGTGGATCAGGGGCGGCAGATCCCGACGCTCCAGTTTCTGCCGCAGCAATCGCACGAACGCGTCGAGCGTGTTCTCCTCGACGTCGCGGCCAAATCCCCACAGATGCTCGATGATCGCGCGTCGCGTGGCCACGCGTCCGGCGCGCCGCATGAGACATTCGAGCAGCCGGAATTCGGTCGGCGTGAGTGCAACGATGCGGCCGCCCCGCTTCACGGTGTGGCCGCCGTGATCGAGTTCGAGGTCGGCCACGCGCAGCACGCGGCCCTGCGTCAGTTGTGCCCGGCGGGCCAGGGCGCGGAGTCGTGCGAGCAGCACTTCGAACGAAAACGGCTTCGTCAGGTAGTCGTCCGCGCCGGCATCGAGCCCCGCGACGACATCCGCCTGCGTGTCTTTGGCCGTGAGCAGCAGCACGGGGACGGCATCGCCACGCGCCCGCAGCGCACGGACGACGTCGATGCCCGACCGGCCGGGCAACATGATGTCGAGCACGACGACATCGACACCGCCTCGCGCGGCCTCCGCCAACGCCTGGTCTCCGTCGGCCGATTCGAGCACGGTGTAGCCCTCCTCCGTGAGTCCGCTCCGCACGAGTGCGCGCATGCGGGCGTCGTCTTCGACGTAGAGGAGGCGCATGCCGACATTGTCGCTCATGGCGCGTGGCCGCGCTCTTCAGGTCTGTTTCATGTTCGTGTGGTCCACTGCCGATGGAGAAGGAGACCGGTTCATGAAACAACCGCTCATCACGACGTGGCTCGTGGCGTTCTCGTGTGTGTCGCTCGTTGCGCAGTCGGCGCCGGCGGCGAAACCCGCACCGAAGGACTATCCGGCTGCCGTCGCGGCGGCGTTCCAGAAGGCGTATCCCACGGCCACCGTCACGCACGCCTCGAAGGAAGTCGAGGACGGCAAGATCACGTACGAACTCGAAACCACCGATCGCGGTGTGCGACGGGACCTGGTCTACCTCGCGGACGGCACCCTGCTCGTCGAGGAGGAAGTCATCAACGTCGACGCGGTGCCCGCGCCCGTGCTGGCCGCGATCAAGGCGCGCTACAAGACCGCCACCGTGTCGGTGAGTGAGAAGGTCACCACCAAAGGCGTAGTGACCTATGAACTGCAGATCAAGAATGCGCCCGTGAAGACCGTGGAGCTGAAGGCGGACGGCACGTGGATCACGCCGAAGCCTGCGGCGAAGAAGTGATCGGGGTCGTGTAGGCGCCGAGCACGCGGCCGTCGAGGCTCACTTTCCAGGCAGGCGCCAGCGCATCACGCCATTCCAGCGCCGACCGGCTCACGAGTTCCACGATGAACCCGTACTCGAAGGGGCGGTCGGGGATCGGTCGACTCTCGATCTTCGTGAGATTGAGGTTGGCGGCGGCGAGGACCGCGAGCATGCGGTGCAGTGATCCCGGTTCGTGCGTCAGCCGGAAGTAGGCGATGGCCTTGTTGCCACGCATGGGTGCCGTGTCGCCGCGCGGCACGAGCTTGAGAAAGCGCGTCCAGTTTTCCGGAAAGTCCTGAATCCGTTCGGCCAGGATCGCGGCGCCGTGCAGGGCGGCGGCGCGGCGGCTCGCGATGGCGGCCGTGTGCGGATTGGCTGCCGCCATGACCATCGCCACGGCGCCGGCGGTGTCGAAGGCCGGCACGGTCTCGAGGGCGTGTTCCACGACAAAGCGGCGGCACTGCTCGAGCGCGACCGGGTGCGAATGCACCTGCCGAATCGAGCCGAGCGTGGCCGACGGATGCGCGATCAGCATGTGGTCGATGCGCACGCGCGTTTCGGCCACGGCCGTGAGCGCGTGATCGACGAGCAGCTCGTACGCGCGCGGCACCGTGCCGGCGAGGCTGTTCTCGACGGGCACCACGGCTTGCTGCGCGCGGCCGTCGGCGACCGCATCGCGCACATCCGCGAGAGTGGCACACGGCAGCAGTCGGGCGTCCGCGCTCGTCAGGGCCCAGGCGGCTTCTTCGCTGAAGGCGCCGGGCACACCCTGATAGGCCGTGACCGGATACGCCGGGAGTTCGCCCGGCATCAGGACTCGCGCACCTGTGTTTGCAGTGTCCGCGTCTCGTGAATGATCTGGGCGAAGATCCGCGCCGCCGCGTCGGCGTCGAGTGGGCCGCGCGCCAAGCCGCGCACGCGCTCGAGCACTGCGTGTTCGTGCGCGGGCACGACGACGTCCTGGCCGGTGGCCTGTTTGACGCGCCCGGCGTGCATGGCCAAACGCGTGCGCTCGCTCAAGAGGGCGACGAGGACGGCGTCGATGCGGTCGATGTCCTGCCGTGTTTGGGCCAGCGGGTCGGTGGCCGGCGTCGTCATCAGGTGGTGCGTGTGTGGTTCTCGCATGGTTCTGCTCCTCTAGTGCCTGAAAAAGCAGAAGGCCCGCGTCCCTGTCGGGAGGCGGGCCTTCGAAGTTACCGAAGTGGAATGTCGTTCAGCCCGCCGCGTCAGCTCACCGGATAAAAGTAATAAAACGCAAACGCAAACGAGCACACACCCAGCGCAACGGCGAGACGCACGCGCGACAGGGTGTTGGTGACCATGAGGTGCTTAGGCTAGCCGTACCGATCCGCCAGCGTCAATGGCATTCATGTAGCTTTCATTTTCATGTGCTTTAATGCGGAGTCTTTTTCCTTCGACGGAGTCCCTATGTCCTTGTTTGATCGTCGTCAGGTCGCCGTTGCCGCGATCTGCACGCTTGCTCTCACTGGCCTGCAGGCCGCGGACGGTCCGTATGTGTCCGTCGCCGACATCCAGATCGGCGGTCCCGGTCGCTTCGACTACCTCACCGCGGATGGCGCCAACAAGCGCCTCTACGTGTCGCACGGCACAGAAGCCGTCGTGATCGACACGGCGACCAACAAGATCATTGGTCGTATCGCTGACACGCCGGGCATTCACGGCATCGCGATCGCGCCGGACCTCGGTCGCGTGTTCACGTCCAACGGCGCCGACAACAAGGTCAGCATCGTGAACGCGAAAGACTTCACGACGGTCATGAAGGTCGAGACGGGCGCCAACCCCGACGCGATCATGTACGAGGCCACGAAGAAGATGGTGTGGTCGTTCAATCACACCGGCAAGTCGGTGACGGTGATCGACGCGCAGACCGGCAAGGTCGCCGCGACGATTCCGCTGTCCGGCACCGCGGAAACCGGCCAGGCGGACCCGGGCCTCGGCAAGGTGTTCGTGAACCTCGAAGACACCGACTCGATCGAAGTGATCGACATGAACACCTACAAGGTCGTCGGCAACTACAAGGTGGCGCCCGCCAAGGCGCCGACCGGCATGGCGATCGATGCGAAGACGCATCGCATCTTCGTCACGGGCGGTGACGCGCCGACGATGGTGATGATGGATGCGGCGACGGGCAAGGTGGTTGCGAGCGCGCCGACGTGCACGGGTTCTGATGCCACCTGGATCGACAGCGGCCTCGGCCGCGCGTTCGCCTCGTGCTCGGACGGCCACATCTCGGTGCTGACGATCGCGGGCGACAAGCTCACGCCGCTCCAGACGATCGACACCGCACGCGGCGCGCGGACGATGACGATCGACCCGGTGACGCATCGGCTCTACACGGCAACCGTGAAGTACGCGGCCGCCGATCCGAACGCCAAGGCGGGTGCGCGCGCGACGGCCCTGCCGGATTCGTTCCACGTGCTCGTCTACGGACCCAAGTAAACTCCGCACGATGGCGGTGCGTCGCTCCACCACGACGGTTCTCTTCGCCGCGCTGCTGGTCACCCTCGTGACCCGCAGCGCGGCGTTTGCGCAAACACGCGCCCCCGAAGGCGGGCTCTCGCTCGAGGCGGCCGTCGCCATGGCGCTCGCGCAGAATCCGCATCTGCAGGCCGCGCGCCTCAAGCGCCCGGTGGACGCCGCCGGCGTGGCCGTCGCCGCCGAACGGCCGAATCCCGAAATCTCCTACGAGTTCAATCGCGACTTTCCGCGCCACAACTTCTCGGTGGCGATTCCGCTCGAGATCGGCGGCCAGCGCGGCCGCCGCATCGATGTGGCCCGCGCAACCGCGACCTCGGGCGAGGCCGCGCTCGCGCAAGAGACGTTCACTCTGACCAACGATGTGCGCCGCGCCTACTTCGCACTGGCCGCCGCACAGGCGCGGGCCGATGCTGCCGCCGACCTGCGCGCGCTCTCGGCGCGTGCGCGTGACGCGGCCGCCACGCGACTCTCGCTCGGCGATGCGCCGCGTCTCGAACTGCTGCAGGCCGAGCTCGAACTCGCGGCGGCCGACAACGACATGACGACCGCGGTCGCCGCTGTCGCGGCCAATCGCGCCGCACTGAACACGCTCCTCGGCCGTGCGCCGGCGACGCCCGTGGCGGCGACCGAAGCGCTGGCCACGCGCGGCCTGCCTGGCGCCGATGCGCTGCTCGCGCGCGCCAATGCCGCCAGCACTGATCTGGCGGCCATCGACGCCGACATCGCCACGCAAACCGCGCGTCGCGCGCTCGCGGCGGCCATGAAGACGCCCGACGTCACCGTCGGCGGCGGCGTCACGACGGGCGTGCCCGACGAATTCAGCACGGGCTGGCGCGCCACGGCCGCCTTCACCGTGCCGCTCTTCACCCAGCACCAGGCGGGTGTGGCCGTTGAGGAGGCTGAACTCTCGCGCCTCCGCGCCGAGCGTGCCGCCATCCTGGCCGACATCACGGGGCACGTCGCCGAGGCGCGCGCCCGTGCCGCCGCCGCCGAAGCGCAGCTCGACCGCTTCGAGAAAGACATCCTGCCGCGCGCGCTCGACGTCGAGCGCATGGCGGAAGACTCCTATCGCTCAGGGCAGTCGAATCTCGCGGCCCTGCTCCAGACCCTGCAGTCGTCGCGCACGATGCGGTACCGCGCGCTCGACGCCGCACTCGACTACCAACTCGCGCTCGCCGACGTCGAGCGCGCCATGGGCGTGGCCATCAAATGAAGAGACTCCTCACGTTCCTTGTCACCGGCGCGCTCGTCGTCACCGCCGCCTGCAGCAAGCCCTCTGTCGAGTCCACGCCGACGGCTGAACCCGTCGCCGTGCGCGTGGATTCCGCCGCCAAAGGCACGGTGACGAGCACGATCACCGTCGCCGGCGTGATCGCGCCCGCGCCGGGCGCCGACTGGCTCATCACTGCCCCCGAAACCGCGCGCATCGTCGAACTGACCAAAGCCGAAGGCGACGCGGTGAAGGAAGGCGACGTGCTCGTGCGCTTCGAGGTGCCGTCGCTCATCACCGACATCGCCGCCCGCAAGGCCGAGGTCACCGCCACGGCCGCGCGCGTGCAGAACGCGCGCACGGCGTCCACGCGCCTCAAGGGCCTCGTCGAGCGCGGCATTGCCTCACAGCGCGAGCTTGACGATGCGACGCGCGAACTCGCGGAGGCGGAAGCCGCGTCCGTGCAGGCGAAGAGCTCGCAGGAGGCGGTGGCGCTGCTTGAGCAGCGCCTCACCGTTCGCGCGCGCTTCAACGGCATCGTGGCCAAGCGCATGCACAGCGCGGGCGACATGGTGGAAGCCTCCGCCAGCGACCCCGTCATGCGTATCGTCGATCCGTCGCGCATCGAGGCGCTGGCGTCGGTGCCCGTGTCGGATCTGGCGAAGATTGCCCTCGGCCGCAGCGCGAAAGTGCTGACGCCGGCGACGGCCACGTCGCTCGACGGCGCCGTCGTGAGCCGTCCGCCCGTTGTCGACGTGGCGATTGCCGCTGGTGACGTGCGTGTGTCGTTGCCGAAAGGCACGAGCGCCGCGACGCTCGCGGTGGGCACGCCGGTGCAGATCGAGATCACGACCGAGCAGCGCAAAGACGTGCTCGTCGTGTCGAGCGCGGCCATCGGCCGTGAAGGCGACGAGATCTTCGTGATCGTCGCTGGCAGCGACAACAAGGCGCACAAGAAGATCGTGAAGATCGGCCTCGCCAATCGCGTGCTCACGCAGATTCTCGAAGGCGTGTCGGAAGGCGACAAGGTCGTGTTGCTCGGCGCCGAGGCCGTGCCTGACGGCGCCAACATCGAGATCGAGCGCTGACGATGAGCGTGACGACGCGTCACTCGCGCGCCATTCTGCTGATCACGGCACTCGTCGCCGTGGCCGGCGCCATCGCCGGCTTGGCGCTGCCGAGCAGCATCTATCCGCCATTGCAGTTCCCGCGCGTCGTCGTGATCGCGCACGCGGGCACCATTCCGGGCCGGTCGATGATGCTCACGGTCACGCGGCCGATCGAAGAGTCGTTGATGTCGGTGCCGGGTGTGCGGCGCGTGCGGTCGCGCACGTTCCGGGGCGCCGCAGAGATCTCGGCGCAGTTTGAGCCGTCGACCGACATGGTCGTGGCGCTGCAGATGGCGCAGAACCGCATCGCGGAGATCCGCGGTGAGCTGCCGCCCGACACGGATCTGCAGATCGATCGGCTGACGCCGGCGGCGTTTCCGATCTACAGCCTGAATCTCAGCGGCGGGTTGTCACCGGCGGATCTGCACGACTACGGCTACTACGTCGCGCGGCCCGCGCTCAATCGCGTGCCGGGCGTCGGCAAGGTCGAGGTGTTGTCGAGCGACACGCGCGAGATGGAAGTGATCGTCGATCCGGCGCGCATGCTCGCGTCGGGCCTCACGATCGAAGACGTCTCGACGGCACTCAAGCAGACGAACCTGCTCGAGCCGATCGGCCGCTATCCGGAGGGCGGCACGCAGTATCTGGTGTTGGCCTCGGGCTTGTGGGAGAACGCGTCGCAGATCGCGAATACGCCGATCGTCACGCGTGGCGGCGGGCTCATCAAGGTCGGCGACGTGGCGAATGTCACCGCCGGCGCTCCTGATCGCACCACGCTCGTCGTCGGCAGCGGCGGCCCCTCGACGGCGATCAGTATCTCGCAGCAGGTCGGCGCCAACATCCTGTCGGTGCGTGCGGGCATCGAGGCCGAGATCGCCAAACTGGCGAAGGCGCTACCGGCCGGGCTCACGCTCAACAAGACGTACGACCTGGCCGAGTTCGTTGAGGCCTCGATCGCCAACGTGCGCGATGCGATTCTGCTCGGCGGCGTGCTCGCGATTCTGGTGCTGCTCGTGTTCCTTCGGAACTGGCGGCTCACAACGGTAGCGTCGATGACGCTGCCGCTGACGGTGCTCGCCACGTTCCTCGTGATGTGGCTCTTCGACGAGTCGATCAACCTCATGTCGATGGGCGGCCTCGCCGTGGCCATCGGCCTTGTCATCGACGACGCAGTGGTCGTGGTTGAGAACATTCATCGACGGTTGTCGGCCGATCCGCGTCCGGAGATGGTGGACCACGCCACGCGCGAGTTGATTGCGCCGGTGGTCGGCTCGACGCTCACGACCGTGGTCGTGTTTGCGCCACTCGGGTTGTTGTCGGGCGTGGTGGGGCAGTTCTTCAAGGCGCTGTCGCTCACGTTGTCGGTGGCGGTGCTCGTGTCGCTGGCGCTCGCGTTCACGCTGATTCCCGTGCTCGCGCGCTGGGCCGTGCGGCCGTCGTCGCACGACGATCACGCGCGCGCGAAGCAGAGCGCGCGCTGGTATACGGCCACGCTGCCGGCGCTGATCCGGCATCCGTCGCTGGCGGTGGTGATCGCAGTGCTCCTCGCCGGCGGCGCGTATGTTGGCTACACGCGCATCGGCTCGGGCTTCCTGCCGGCGGCCGACGAGGGCGGCTTCGTCATCGACTACATCACGCCGGCGGGCAGTGCGCTCGCCGAGACCGACGCGCGCCTGCGCGAGATGGAAGAGCTGATCTCGGAGACGCCCGAGGTCGCGAGCTTCGTGCGGCGCACCGGCTCGGAAATGGGCATGTTCGCGACGGCGCAGAACACGGGCGACATCCTCGTGCGCCTCAAGCCGCGGTCGCAGCGCACGCGCTCGGCCGAGCAGGTGATCGAGACGCTTCGCGACCGGCTGTCGGACGCCGTGCCCGACACCGAAGTGGAATTCGTGCAGTTGCTTCAGGACATGATCGGCGACCTCGAAGGCGCGCCGACGCCGATCGAAGTGAAGGTGTTCGGCGACGATACCGCCACGCTCGCCTCGCTGTCTGAGGACATCAGCAAGAAGCTCGGCAAGATCCGAGGCGTGGTGGACGTCGTGGGCGTGGAGTCGAGCGGCCCGGACGTGACGTGGAACATCGATCCGCAGGCGGCGGCGCGGATGGGCCTCACGGTGGAACAGGTCACCGATCAGTTGGCGAACGCTTGGCTCGGCATGCCGGCGACGAATCTCCAACTGCTCGACCGCACCATTCCGGTGCGCGTGCGGTATCCGGACTCGGCGCGTTTCAATCCGCAGCTGCTCGCGAGCACGCCGATCCGCGGCGCCAACGGCAAGGTCATCACGGCCGGCGCGCTCGTGCGCATCGGCGAGCAGAAAGGCCAACCCGAGCTCTGGCGCGAGAACCTCCGGCAGATGGCGATGGTCACCGCGCGGCTCGAGAAGCGCGACCTGGGCAGCGCCGTCACCGAAGTGCGTAACGTCATGGACCACATGAAGTTGCCGCTCGGCTACACGTACGAAGTCGGTGGGCAGTTCGAGTCGCAGCGGCAGGCGTTCCGCGAGCTCCTCATGGTCTTCGGCATCGCGACCACGCTCGTGTTCGTGATTCTCGTCGTGGAGTTCCGGCGGTTCACGCCCGCGGCCCTGATTCTGGCCGCCGCGCCGCTCTCGCTCGGCGGCGCCTTCGCCGTGCTCGTCGCCACGAAGGTCGACCTCAACGTGTCGTCCGCGATGGGGCTGATCCTGCTCATCGGCCTCGTCGTCAAGAACGGCATCGTCCTGCTCGACTTCGCGGAGAAGCGGCGGCACGACGGGTTGTCGATCGAGGACGCGGTGCAGGAAGCCGCCGCCACGCGGTTGCGGCCGATCCTGATGACCACGCTCTGCACGCTCTTCGGGCTCTTGCCGCTGGCGTTCGGCCTCGGCGCCGGCGCCGAGCTGCAGAAGCCGCTGGCGCTCGCCGTGATCGGTGGCCTCACGCTGTCGACCTTCGTCACGCTCTACCTTGTGCCGTCGGCCTACTGCGCGCTCGCGCGACGCCGCTGACGTCGAGGGCGCCGCCGGCGGGGTTCTGCCGGAAATCCGCAGCACATCCGGAGCGCGGCACAAGGTAATGTGAGAACTGCGGAGACACCGAACTGATGCCATCTGCAGCCGGCGGACGTGCCGCCGACAACTTCGCACTTCTCTTTGAGCACTCACCGTCCGGCCTGCTGGTCGTCGATCGGGCCGGGCGCATTCTGTTTCTCAATCGTGAAATCGAGCGGATCTACGGCTACCACCGTGACGAGTTGATCGGACAGCCGGTGGAACGGCTCGTGCCCCAAGCGGGACGGGCATCGCACGTGCATGCGCGCGATCAGTTCCACGGCACGCGCGAGACGCGGCCGATGGGACATCAGCGGCACGTGCACGGCGTGCGCAAAGACGGCACGGTGGTGCACGCGGAAGTCGGTCTCGTGCCGCTCGACATGGACGGTGTGCCGGTGGTGCTCGCGTCGATCGTGGATGTGTCGGAGCGTGAGACGCTGCTCGAGCAGTTGCGTCAGCAGGCGGCTGAGTTGCGCCGCTCCAATGAGGAGCTGACCCAGTTTGCCTTCGTCGCCGCGCATGACCTGCAGGAACCGTTGCGCATGGTGGCGAGTTGTGCCGAGATGCTCGACGAGCGCTGCCGTCCGTCCCTCGACGACAAGGGGCTCAAGTAGCTCGGCTACATCAGCGAAGGCGCGCGTCGGATGCAGCAGTTTGTGCAGGATCTGCTCAACTACGCGCGCGTGGAATCCGAGGCGCGTCCGCTCGAGCCGGTCGCCCTGGACGACGTCGCCCGCGGGGTGGTGGCGAGTGTGCAGGCGGTGATCGCGGCCACCGGGGCGACGGTCGACATTGCGCCGCTCCCGGCCGTGCTCGGCGATCGCAGCCAGCTCACCCGTCTGTTGCAGAACCTCGTGTCGAACGCCGTGAAATTCCGTCGCGCCGTGCCGCCGCGGATTTCGGTGGCGGCGCATGACGACGGCGAGTGGTGGCGCCTCGAGGTCGCCGACAACGGCATCGGCATCGACATGCAGTTTCAGGAACGGGTTTTCGAGATGTTCCAGCGTCTGAACGAGCGCGGGCAGTTCGAGGGCAATGGGATGGGCCTCGCCATCGTGCGCCGCATCGTGCAGCGGCATGGCGGCCGCGTGTGGTTCGACTCCACTCCTGGTGAGGGCACACGGTTTTTCGTGACCCTGCGAAAGGTGCCGGCGTAGATGCGGCCGGGACCGTTGCATTTCACGGGTGAAGCGCCGGTGCGGCCGTCGGCCACCCGCGTGCTGCTCGTTGAAGACAATGCGGGTGACGTCGAGCTGGCGCGCGCGCGTCTGTCGGATGTGCCGGGCCACGAGTTCGTCGTGTCGCACGTCGCCACGCTCACCGGCGCCCTCGACGCGCTCATCGATGGCGTCGACGGCTTCGACATTGTGATCGTCGATCTGGATCTTCCCGATGCGCGGGGGCTCGATACGCTCGTGCGCGTGCGCGCCGTCGCCGGTGATGTGCCGGTTGTGGTGTTTACCGGCCGTCGCGAGGCCGCGCTCTTCGAGCAGCTCTACGCGGCCGGCGCCGACGATGTCCTCAATAAGGATGAGCCGGCGTCGCGTCTGCTGGCCCGCACCGTCGTGTACTCGCTCGAACGCCTCCGCGCGGAGGCGCGGCGTCGTCGCATCGAACAGCTCGTGCTCGACAGTCCGGACGGCGTGCTCGTCACGAACATCGTCGGCACGGTGCTCTTTGCCAACGCGGCGGCCGAGCAGCTCTTCGGCAAGCCGCAGTCGGCGATCGTGGGCCAGTCGCTCGGCTTCACGTTCGAGGACGGCCAGACCTTCGAGATCGAGATCATGCGCGGGGACGAGCGTCGTGCCGCGGAAGTGCGGGCGGTCGCATGCCGCTGGCAGGACGTCGATGCATTCCTCGCGACGATCCGTGACGTCACCGAGCGCAACCGCATGGCCGAGTCGCTCCAGCATCGCCAGAAGCTCGAGGCGATCGGTCAGCTGGCCGGGGGCGTGGCGCACGACTTCAACAACCTGCTGACCGTGATCATGTCGCGCGCCGAGTTCGCGCTCGAACGCCTGGATCCACAGAGCGATGTGTTCCAGCAGGTCGACGGCATCCGCCGCGCGAGCGATCGCGCGGCCGCGCTCACGCGGCAATTGCTGTCATTCGCGCGACGCCCGGCCGGGGAGGCCTCGGTGCTCGACCTCAATGAGGTCGTGCGCAACATGCAGCGCATGCTGGGGCGACTGATCGGGGAACACATCGAGGTCGAATTACGGTTCGACCCGGGTGTGCCGCCGGTGCTGGCCGACCCGGATCAGATCGGACAGGCCCTCACGAATCTCTCGCTCAACGCGCGCGATGCGATGCCGACCGGCGGCCGGCTCATGGTGGCCACCGCGGCGATCGATGTGGACGATGAAGCGGCGCTGGCGCTCGGGATTCTGCCGGGGCGGTTCGCGCGCCTCACGGTGCGCGACACGGGGCATGGCATGCCGCCGGACGTGCGTGAGCGGATCTTCGAGCCGTTCTTCACCACCAAGAAGGACCGTGGCACGGGGCTCGGCCTGGCGATGGTGCAGCAGATCGTCACACAGGCGGGCGGCCGCATTCGCGTGGAGTCGACGCCCGGTCAGGGGGCCACGTTCGACATCTTCCTGCCCGCAGCGCCGGTGGATGCGCTGGTGCCGGATGAGACGCTGCCGGGCGAAGTGCTTACGGGCAGCGAGCGCGTCCTGCTCGTGGAAGACGAGCCGGATGTGCGCGAGGTCACGGCCAGTCTCTTGCGGAAATTCGGCTACCAGGTGACGACCGTGCCGGACGCGGTGGTCGCGTTCGAGCGCTGGTCGGCGGATACCCGCGCGTTCGATCTCGTGCTGACCGACATCGTCATGCCCGGCATCAGCGGGTGGGATCTCTTCGAGCGGATCCGCGCGGTGCGGCCATCACAGCGCGTGTTGTTCATGTCGGGCTATTCCGATGACGTGCTGGCCGGGCACGGTGTCGTAAAGTCGGCAATTCCGTTGCTGTCCAAACCATTCACGAGCCACGAACTCGCGCGCGCCGTCCGGCTCGCGTTGGACGAACACGATGGACGTTGATCGTCAACAAAAGTGGCTGAAGGTGCACAACGATCGGCCGATTGTAGAGAGTGAGAATAATTACATCTGAATACCTAATACCGAGCGTTCCCTCGCCGATTGCTCATCTGTAACGGCTGGAGCGACGCGTCGTGCTGCTCAGGCCGTGCCACTCACACACAGGCTGGAGGCACTCGTGGGCACCTGGACAATTGGCAAAAAGATGTATGCAGTCGTGGGCGCGCTGGCTCTGTTGCTGGCGATCGGCAGCGGCTATGCGGCACTCACCACGGGCAAGATGAATGACGCCGTCGGCACGGCGCTCACCAAGACCATCAAGAAGCTCGATCTCGCGCTGCGCATCCGGCAGAACGCGGTGACCGCGCGTGGCGAGCAGCGCCGGCTGCTGCTGGCGGCGTATGCGAAGGACGCGGCCGTCGTCGAACAGGCGATCAAGGGCGTGGATGAGGCTGTCAAGCTCCAGAAGGAGCGGATCAAGCAGATCGAGCCGCTTCTTGTGACGGCCGAGGGCAAGAAGATGGTGGCCGATATCGACGCGGCCATGACCAAGTGGGAGGAGAACGAGCTCGACGTGGAGAAGTTGGTCAAGGCGGGCAAGGCGGCCGACGCGTGGGAAGAAGCACGTGAGCGTGGCAACCCGCTCATCGCCCAGGTCGACGAGCTGGCCGACAAGCTGATCGAGCAGCAGGACAAGTTCGCGGCCGAGGCGGATCACGAAGCCGAGGCCGACTACGACAACGTGAAGATGATCATGCTGGTCGTCATGATCGTGTCGCTGCTGGTTGTGGGCGGCGCGGTGTTCATCGTGCGCGGCGTCAACAACTCGCTCCGCCGCGTGTCCGGTGAATTGCGCGACGGCGCGCATCAGGTTGAACAGGCCGCGAGTCAGGTGGCACAGTCGGCGCAGTCGCTGTCGCAGGGCGCCACCGAGCAGGCGTCGTCACTCGAAGAGACCTCCGCATCGATGGAAGAGATGGCGTCGATGGTGCGTCGCAACGCCGAGAACGCGGTGCAGGCGGCCTCGCTCGTGACGGATGTGGCCGGTCAGGTGAACGACTCGAACGCGGCGCTGAACGAGATGGTCGGCTCGATGGCGGCCATTCGCGAGTCGAGCAACAAGGTCGCGAAGATCATCAAGACGATCGACGAGATCGCCTTCCAGACGAACATCCTCGCGCTCAACGCCGCCGTCGAAGCCGCGCGCGCCGGTGAAGCGGGCATGGGCTTTGCGGTGGTCGCCGACGAAGTGCGCAACCTCGCGCAGCGCTCGGCGCAGGCTGCCAAGGACACGGCGGGCCTCATCGAGGAATCGATCATGCGCTCGCAGGAAGGTACCGAGAAGGTCGAGCAGGTCGCTGGCAAGATCACGACGATCACCGAGAGCGTCAACAAGGTGAAGGGCATCGTGGACGAAGTGCGCGAGGCCAGCCAGCAGCAGACGCAGGGCATCGATCAAGTCACGCAGGCCATCATGCAGATGGAGAAGGTCACGCAGACGACGGCGGCGACGGCGGAAGAGAGCGCGGCGGCCAGCGAAGAGCTGAGCGCGCAGGCCGAGACGTCGATGACCACAGTGACCGAACTCGAAGCGCTGGTCGGGCGCGGCGAAGCCGGCGCGGTGAAGGCCGCTCCGGTCGAGGCGCCCAAGGCCGAGAAGGCTGCCGCGCGCGTGCTGTCGCTGACCCGCAAGCCGGGTAAGCCCGTGGCCAAGCCGGTCTCGAAAATGACGCCGAAGTTCGACGGCAAGACGGCCGAGGAAGTGCTGCCGCTCGAAGACACCGGCACGTTCGGCAAGTTCTAGGCACGTGCCCCGACACACGAACGGCCGCACCTTCCAAGGGGTGCGGCCGTTCGTCTGTACCCGTCTGCTGTCGGGCGGCGATGTGGCTAGAAGCGGTCGGCGCGGAACGGCTCGGGGTTGAAGCTCGGCGTCTCGCCCGTCATTAGCTGCGCCAGCAACACACCGGTGGCCGGTGCCGTCTTGAGGCCGGCCATCTGGTGGCCTGTCGCGAGCCACACGTCGCCACGGCCGCGCGCCTTGCCGATGAGCGGCATGCCGTCCGGCGTGCACGGCCGCAGTCCGCGCCACAGGTCGTTCACCACCGGCGTGTCGCCGATGCCGAGCATACCCTTGGCGCCGCGGAGGATGACGTTCACGCGCCGCTGGTTGATCGAGAAGTCGTTCTTCACGATCTCGAGCGTGCCCGAGATGCGCAGCGCGTCCTTGTGCGGGTTCACCGCGACCTTGCGCTCGATCAGGTAGATCGAGCTCTTCGGATGCGGGTTGGCCTTCGGCAGGAGCATCGAGTAGCCCTTCGCGCCGAGGATCGGCACGCGCAGATCGAGCATCTTGCCGAGATCTTCCGACCACGAGCCGGCGGCCAGCACGATGCGATCCGCCGCGTAGTCTCCATGCGTCGTCGTCACCGTGCGCGGACCCGCGGCGTTTGGATCCGACACGCGGAACACTTCGGCGCCTTCGACAAACGTCACGCCGGCAGCCTCGGCCTCGGCGCGCAGGGCGCGGACCGCCTCGTACGGCTTGCAGTGAGCGTCATCGGGGAAGTAGTAGCCGCCGACGGTCTTGCCGACGATCGCGGGCTCGCGGTCGTTCACGTCCTGCGCGCTCCATCGCTCGACCGTGCAGCCGGCGCGGGCGATCAGTTCGTTGGTCTTGTGCGCGGATTCGAAGGACTCGGGCTTCTCGTAGACGGCGAGCAAGCCATGGCGTTCGAAGCCGAAAGATTCCTTGGCGTTCTTCTCGACCTCTTCCCACATATCGACCGACACGCGGCAGAGCTCGACGAGCGCCATCGCGCCGGGCACGAACTTCGACTTGCGTGACGACAACAGGAAGCCGATCAGCCAGCGGAGGTAGCCCGGATCAAGGCGTGGCTGGATGTAGAGCGGGCTCTCGGGATCGAGCATCCACTGGAACGACTTGAAGAGCATGTTCGGATTGGCGAGCGGCACGGCCTGCGAGGGCGTGAGCCAGCCGGCGTTGCCGAACGAGCAGCCGTGCCCCACGCGATCGCGTTCGACCACCGTGACCTGGGCACCGCGCTTTGCCAACTGCAGGGCGCTCGACACGCCCACCACACCACCGCCAATGACGACGACCTTCATCCATTCATTCTGAAACACTTTCCATGCACGCGCCAACCGCCGGGAACCCGGCTGGATAGGACGCCGAACCCACGAACCGGACGCCGAACCCACGAACTGAACCCGGAACCCGGGACCCGGGACCCGGGACCGCGAAGCTCAGATCAGTCCGAGCTCTGCCGGCTGAGTGCTGGGGAAGATGCGGTCGAGGCGTGAGGCGTCGAGGCCGTACATTCGCTTGAAGACTCCGCTCAGCATCGCGCGGTATTCGGTCAGCACGGGGAGGTCGCGGTTCTGATTGAGCGATGCGGCAGTGACGGCGACCTGATCGCCGGCGATGCGGCCGCCATTCACTGAACCGCCGAGCACCCAGTGCACGCTGCCGTGGCCGTGGTCGGTGCCCTTGGTGCCGTTCTCGCGGAACGTGCGGCCGAACTCCGAGAGCACGACCACGACGGTGTTCTTCCACGCCGGGCCCATCTGTTCGGCGAACCCCGCGAGCCCCTGACCGAGGCTCGTGATGAGGTTGGCGAGCTGGCCCTGCGCGTTGCCCTGGTTCACGTGCGTGTCCCAGCCGCCGACGTCGATGAAGCCGACGTTGAACTTGTCCTTCATCAGCCCGGCCATACGCCGCGCCTCGAGTTCGAAGCCCTTCGCGGTGATTGCGTTGCGGTTGGCGGCGATCATCTCCGCGCTCATGCCGGCGCCCGCATCGCCGCGCGCCATCAGCTCGGCTTGCTCGGCCACGGTCTTGCGCAGGTTGAAGCCTTCCGCGATCAGTGGTTCGAAGCGCGTGCCCGCGTACATGCCGGCCAGCACGCCCATCTGACGATCGTCGAACGGCGCGCGGCCCGTGCCCTTCAGCGACACGTTCGGCACGACCACCTCGCCGCTCATGACGACCGGCAACCCGTCGGTGAATGACACGGGCGCCGCGTGGCCATCGAGCGCGCCGGCGAGACGATTGAGGAAGCCCGACCCGTACGCGCGCGGCCTGGTGCCTGGCGTCGTGACGGGCATGCCGCCCTCGATGCTGTCTTGCGTTTCGAAATGGCTGCGCGTGAGGTCGGTGGTGCCCGCGAACGGTACGAACGCGAGCTGGCCCTTCTGCCAGAGCGGCAGCACGGTGTCTTTCAGCGCCGGATGCAGGCCCCACAGCGCGGCTTCGTTCGGCTTGGCGAGCGAGAGCGCCGCGTCGGGGTTGGCCGGGTTCGGCCGCGCGATCGCAATCGTCGGGCGCGACTCGTAATAGAAGTCGCTGCCGACGGGGACGACGATCGAGGCGGCGTCGTAGCCGCCGCGGAGGAACACGAGGAGGAACTTCGCATCCGCCGCGCCGGGCGCGGCGAAGGCCTTCGACACGATGCCGCGCACGGGCAGGAGCGGATGCGCGGCCGCCAGTGCGGCGAGCTTCAGCACGTCACGTCGAGAGAGCGCCATGGCCGATTACCTCATCATCCAATCCGGTGACGCGAGCAGCACCGTGTTCCATTCCTGTTGTGACGCGGTCTTGCCGAGCGCTGCGCGGGTGGCCGCCCCGAGCGCCGGCTCGATCGTGTCGTAGTAGAGGCGCGACATCAGCACCGGGAATCCCACGGTCGGGCCGGGCGTGTTGTCGTCGTTGTTGAAGAGCCCGGCATTGCCGCTGCCGATGGCGCGCGCGATCTCAAAGCGCCTCACCAGCTGGCCGGAGCTCGTCCACGCCGACTCGGTGAGCGGATAGCCGTCGGGCGTAACGCGTCCGTAGAGCGGCTCGCCGAGCTGCTGCAGCCAACCGACCACCGGACGGAAGTTGGGAAACGGCTTGCCGTCGTAGGCGAGGCGGAGCGACGAGATCACGAACTGCATGGGGTCTTTGAACTTCTCCGGCGCTTTCGCGGCGGGGCCGTCGAGTGAGGCCTGGAAGTCTTTGTCGAGGAAGAGCGTGCGCAGCACTTCGGCGATGTCGCCATGCGTGCGATCGAACGTGCGCGCCACGCGCTCGACGAGCGCCGGCGGCGGTTCGTCGGCGACGAAGTACGTGACGAGCTTGCGGCTGATGAACCGCGCCGTGGCCGGTTGATCGCAGAGGAATTCGACGACGTCCTGCACTTCGTCGAGTCCGCGGCCTTTGAAGGTGCGGCCGAGGATGACCTTGTTGCCGAAGTCATGGCGGTTCGGGTTGAACTCAACGAGGCCGTGTCGCACGTACAGCTTCTGTTTGTCGGGCGCGAACCGCGGCGTGTTGTCGGAGAGGTTGAGCCCCACACCGGTGAGCAGGCGAGACAGCTCTTGCACGTCCTGTTGGGTGTAGGTGGAGCCGCTCGCGCCGCCGCTCACGCCGAGCGTGTGCAGTTCCATCAGCTCGCGCGCGTAGTTTTCGTTGATCTTGCCGACGGCACTCTGCGCGTTGTCGAGATACTCGAGCATCGCCGGCGAGAGCGCTGTCGTGAGCACGAGATCGCTGAAGCGGCCGAACGCGTGCGCGCGCACGTTCGCTTCGTACTCGCCGACCGTCCACCGGAGGTTCGCCTTGCCGCTGAAGACCGAGAAGTGGTTCATCCAGAACCACGTCATCACTTCACGGAGCTGCGCCGGCGATTGCACGGCGCGGAGCAGGTGCCGCTTGGAGAATTCATACGCGGTCTGCTGGCCCGTCTGGTTCAGGGCCATGCGGGCCTTCTGCTTCTCGTCCTCGTTTGGCAGGCTGTTGATGCGCTGTTGTTCGGCGCGAAGCGTCTTTGAAAGTTGTTCGGTGGGTTTCTGCGTGGCCGGCAGCGCGGCGAGCGCCTCTGCGATCTGCGGCGCGTCGGTGGCCGGCATCGTGAGCTGCTCGTCGAGGTATTTCGCGCGGCCGAACTGGCGGTAGCGCGCGACCGTCGCGGAATCGAGCCCGAACGTCACGCGTCCGAGCCAGCGCAGGTCGCCGCGCGTGAGCGGCGTCGCCGCCGGCGCGGGCCGCTGATCAGCCGAGAGCACGACCGACGCGGCGACCACCACGCATGCGACACTGACACGGCTCAGGAAACGCGCCGACATTTGCCGAAATCCTATCGCCCGGCCCCGTCGACGCACATTAACTTCCGCTAACATTCGCACCAGGCCTTCCATACGAGGTTAGACATGAAGCACTACCTGTTGGTTTATGAGCTGTCATCGGATTATCTCGAGCGCCGCCCACAGTTTCGCGAAGCACACTTGAAACTGGGATGGAGTTCCAATGCGAATGGCGAGCTGCTGCTGGGCGGGGCGCTCCAGGATCCGCTCGACACGGCGCTCCTGATGTTTCGCGGCGAATCGCCCGAGGTCGCCGAACGATTCGCGAAGTCCGATCCCTACGTGCTGAACGGTCTCGTGAAGAGCTGGAAGGTACGCGAGTGGACCACCGTGATCGGCGAATGGGCCGCCACGCCCGTGCGCCCGTAGTGGAATCTCCACTGCGGAAAAATCGTCGTTGACGCGTGCATGCGACAGGTCTAATTTGAAATCACGCGCTGCCGATACACAGGGCAGAGCAAGTTTTCGGAAAGGAGGTTGGCAGGAAATGGGAACGACTTCTGCTGATGGTGCTCCACCGAACCACCGACACCCGAGGACTCACGGGCCGTAAGCACTGAAGCCTCGGGGCACGTGAACGACGACACCGCGATCGTCGCTCCGCACACCCACTGCATCGCCCCCATCATGCGGGCTCGTCGCTTCGAGCGACACACGCGCAGCGCGGCAGAGCGAGTCGAAAGACGTCGACAAGGGCATCTCCCTACAAATCGGGCGATGCCCTTTCGCATTTCTACAGGCCCGCTCGGGAGCGTCCCTTCATCTGTTGAGTGAACAACGCCGCGTACTGCGGCGACTCGGTGAGGAGCGTCGCGTGCGTGCCTGCTGCGATCACCCGGCCCTTGTCCATGAGCACGATGCGATCCGCGTCGAGGACGGTGCTGAGGCGGTGCGCGATCACGAGGCTCGTGCGCCCGCGCCGCAGCGGCTGGAGCGCGGCGAGAATCTGCGCCTCATTCGCGCCGTCGAGCGCGCTCGTGGCCTCGTCGAGGATGAGAATGCGCGGGTTGCGCAATAGCGCCCGCGCGATCGCCACGCGCTGACGCTCGCCGCCCGAGAGCTGATAGCCGCGGTCGCCGACGAGCGTGTCGAGCCCCTGCGGCAACGTGACAACGAGCGCGTCGAGCTGCGCCGCCGTGACGGCAGCGCGCATGTCGGCATCGCTCGCGCCGGGACGCGCGTACTGCAGGTTCTCGCGCATCGTGCCGTGGAAGAGATAGGTGTCCTGCAGCACCACCGCGATGTGCGCACGCAGTGACGCGATCGCCACATCGCGCAGGTCGTGCCCGTCGATCGTGACCGCGCCGGTGTCCGGATCGTAGAGCCGCGGCACGAGCGCCGCGAGCGTGCTCTTGCCCGAGCCCGACGCGCCCACCACCGCCACGGTTTCGCCCGGCGCGAT
>CAYFLU010000007.1:0-7020 GCA_964343975.1 uncultured Solibacteraceae bacterium | reverse complement strand
CCGGCGCGATGTCGAGCACGGCGAACACGCGCTCGAAGTAGGCGTAGGACGTGATGAGATCCACGTGCACGCCGGCCAGTTGCGACGCGGGCTGGTAGAGCTTGCGCAGCACGGTGACGAACGCCACGACGGTGCCGAGGCCGATGTCGCCGCGGATCACGAACCAGCCGCCGGCGGCGAAGATCACGGCGGGGCCGACGTTCTCGAAGAGGCCGAGCAGCATCTGGAACCAGCGCCCCGTGAGCGTCTGCTTCAGCGACACGGCCATGAGGTCCGTGGCGGTGCGCTCGAGCCGCTCCGCCTCGAAGCGCTCGGCGCCAAACACTTTCAGCAGCAGCGCGCCCGACACACTCAGCGTCTCCGACAGCAGGCTCGTCATGTCGGCCGTGCGCAGTTGCGCCTGACGACGGAGCTGCTTTCGCGTGGCGCCGACGCGGCGCGTGGGGATGACGAAGAGCGGGAGCACGGCCAGGGCCAGGAGCGCGAGCCGCCAGTCGAGCACGAGCAGGGTAATCGCCGCGCTCGTGAGCACGATCGTGTTCTCGAGCACGGCCACGAGCGTGGACGACATCATCGAGCCCACGCCCTGCACGTCGTTCAGCACGCGCGACAGCGCCTCACCGGGGCGCGCGGCGGCGAACCACACGAGCGGCAGGTCGGTGAAGTGACGGAACAGCTGCATCCGTAGATCGAGCATCACGCGCTCGCTCGTCTGCGCGGCGAGGTACTTCTGCGCGACCTGCAGCAGACCCGCGGCGAGCGGCCCCGCCACCATCGCGGCGCACAACCACAGCAGGCGCCCAATCTGCTTCTGCGGAATCGCGTCGTCGACGATCGTCTTGATGAGGAGCGGCGGAAGCAGATTCAGGAGCGCGCAGATCGCGATGATGACGCCGATCGCGAGGAGGCGTCCCCGGTACGGGCCGAGATAGGACACGATCCGGCGAAATGTCACCGGGTTGACCGGTGGCAGATCGCGCGGATCGATGTAGGACTTCTTCATCTATCGCTATTTCTTCACTGACGGATCCGTGTAGCTCAGGAGGTAGGCCCGGCGGTCCGCGGCGAACTTCTGCAGCGCAGTGTAGGCCGACTCGTATGCCTCGTTCGAGTCGAGCTTCTTCGGATCGGCCTTCACCTCATCCGTGATGCGGGCGCGCGCGGCGTCCGCCACCGGACCGAGCGTGTTCCAGTCGAGCCACTTCGTCGCGATGTCCTTCACATAGCCCAGATACTTCGCGCGGAGCGCGGGCACTGCGAAGAGCTTCGAGCGCAGTGGTTTCGCCGTGTCATTCAGGCCCGAGAGCGGATCGAGCGTCGCGCTGCCCATGCCGCCGCCCATGCCGCCGGGCCCGCCGGGACCGCGTCCGCCACGGCCGCCGCGTCCTTGCTGATCAAAGCCTCCCGGAGGGCCGAAGCCATTGGGTGGACCAAATCCATCCGGTGGCGGGCCCATGCGTCCACCGCCGGGGCCACGCCCGCGCCCGTTCTCGCCGCTGCCGATCGAATCGGCGGCGAACGTCTCGTTCGAATCCCACGGGAATACGTGGAACATGCCCTTGGTGTCGAGATAGATCGAGAAGTCGCTCGAGCGCGTCCAGTAGCCATCGTCGTTGACGAGCGCATTGTCGACCGCGAGGAATCGGAGCATGCCGTCCACGTCGAGGATCGGCGCGAGTGCCGCCTCGAGCTTGTCGGCCGGCGTCGTGTTGAGCACCTTGCAGAGATTGATGAAGGCCGCCCACGATTTCGGGTCGTCCTTCGACTTGATCTCGTAGTGCGAATTGTACGCCGCCGGGTCGTCGCCGAGGTATTCGAGGCCGCCGCGCGCGCCCGGGTTGCCCGGCACCTTCCACCGCGCGCCGTCCGTGGTGTTGAAGTGCTCCTTGATGAAGTCCTTCGAGTAGTGCTGCACGTTCACATACGTGCCCCACGACTCGCCATTGATCGCCACGCGCACGTGGTTTGCCTGTGACGCCGGCAGATACGCACGCGCCACCGTGAGAAAGAGGACCGACCGCAGGAACGTCGCGTCTTCCGCCGAGTTGAGCAGGATCAGCGTGTGCTGGCCGCCGATCTGCTGGTCGGCGTGCACGAGGTCGAGCTTCAGGTTCAACGAGCGCTTCTGGCCATCGCCCACCATGAAGAATGACGACGAGCCGTGGAACTTCACGCCGACATCCTTGTAGGTCTTGCCGTCGAGCACGACGGTGGCGGGCACGTCGACGTCGGTGTTCTTGAAGGCGACGAGCTGGCTCTCCCAGTCGGCGTCTTCGAACGTGAGAAAGAACGTGCGGAACGTGTTGGCGTCGAAGAAGCCCGCGTTCGTGTAGGTCGGCACGTCCTTCGGGGAGATCGTGCGGCCTTTCGCGATCGTGCCGGTGTTGCCGCCGCCGCGCGGCCCACCCATGCGGCCCATGCGTCCACCGCCGCCACTGTTCGAGCTCTCGAGGTAGGCCTTCGCGGCCTTGCGCTCGGCGCTGTTCAGGATCTTGTCGCCGTCTTTGTCGAACTGTTTGACGAGCTTGATCTCTTCTTGCATGCCGGGGCCGCCCGGGCCACCGAAGCCGCCCTGGCCTCCGGGCGGGCCGAAGCCGCGGCCGCCCTGATCGGCGGCGATGCCGCTTGAGAGCGCGAGCGCGCCGATGAGCGAGAGCAACGCGGAACGACGAATGTGCAGTGTCATGACGGGTCTCCGATCGAGAAGGCCGCGGTGTCGAGCGTGGCCGGCGTCGCGGAGACGACGCCGAGCGCGGTGGCGCCGAGGCGGTACTTCGAGAGCGATTGCGGGGCGAGCCGGAAGGTCCGGCAGAGATCGGCGAGCAGCGCCGGCTCCGGCCCCTGGAATTTCACTTCCACGATCGCGTGCGTGGGCGAGAGCGGTGCGCCGCGCTCCGCGCTGAAGGCGAAGCCGTAGGCGGGTTGCACGCGCAGATCGACGTCCATCGTCACGCGCACGTAGCCGAGGTCGTGTTGCGCGCTGCGCGCTACGCGGTGATAGGTCATCTGCGTCGAGGGCCGCAGCGCGCGCTTGAGCAAGCGCTTGTGAAACCAGTGGCCCGGCCAGGTCGCGTCCAGTGGACCGGTGAGGCGCGGGAGCTCGGTGAGCGGCACGGGTGTGCGTCGTTTCGCGAGCATGCCGTCGGTGCGCAGCTTGCGTTCGAGGAAGGCTGCCTGCGAGCGACCGTAGCGACGGATGCGGAGTTTGGCGCGCCCGAAGGAGCCGCGGCGATTGAACACGTCGTGGCCGTTGGTGTCGAAGTAGATCGTCGAGATGTCGTATTCGTCGTGGTGTGTGCCGGTGCCGTGCGGATCCACGGTGAGCGTGTACCGCATCCAGGCCCGGATGCCGGCGGCATCGGCCATCGGCGCGAGGAACTTCAGTTCTCTCGCGTAGGGGCGGGTGTCGCGGCTGCCGACGGGGGGTGTCATATCGCTGTTACATATGACCGGGCTCCCCCCGCCGAACTTTCACGGCGTCACCACTTTTGTTCGACGGCGGCGGTGAGGAACTTCATCAGCGGCGCCATGCGCTTGCAGGTGGCGGCATACCGATCGACGAACTTCGCGGAGGCCAGGTCGGCCGCGGTGAACTCGTCGGAGGCGAAGTGATCGGTGCGCTTCAGGTCATCGCCGAACGGATGGTCGGCAGGGAAGCCGGCCGGCACGCGTTTAAGGGAACGGCCTTCGATATCGAGCGTGGCCGCGAGCACGGCCTTCCATTCCTTGGGTGCGGCGTCGATGCGCAGGCGAATCTTGCGGAGCGTCACCGGATCGGGATGCCACACACCACCGCCACCGAAGATCTCGCCGGGCTGGAGATGGAGATAGAACGTCGGCGCACTCTCAAGACCCTCTCCGTCGTGCCAGAAGTGGAGACCGACGTGCGTCTTGTACGGTGTCTTGTCGTGCGAGAAGCGCGTGTCGCGATAGATGCGGAACATCGAGCCGCCGGTGCGGCGTGGATCCGCGACGAATCGTGGACTGATCGCCTTCAACTTCGGCGCGAAGTCGGTGATGAAGGCGAGCGCCGGCGCTTCCACTTCTTCCTGATAGCGCGTTTTGTTGGCGGCGAACCACTCGCGGTTGTTGTTCGCTTTGAGCTGCTTGAGAAACGTGAAGAAGCGGCGGTCGAATCCCGTGAAGGCCATCGTTGTATCGTAGAGCAGAGTCATGGCGAACACGCAGAGGCCGGGCGGATCCGGACGACCGCCGCGGTCGTCGCGGGCGCGCTATCGCGCATTCCGCACGGTGTATCGCACGGGCCGGCTCGGCGCCGACGGCGCGCCGCTCGAGGCCGAACCCTCAGCCGACGCCGCTCCCCCCTCGAAACTCGCCCGCGGCCGGCGACTCATTGGCGAGTATCTCCGTCGCCTGAAGCCGCATCGTCTGGCGGTGGCCGGCGTCGGCGCGCTCGCGTTGCTCGCCGCGGGCATGCAGATGGTCGAGCCGCTGTTCATGCGGTTCATGATCGATCGCGTGCTGCTCAACGGCACGCTCGATGCCGCCACGCGCCTGCGGTGGCTCAATCTCGCGGGTGCGGCGTTTGTCGGGTTCATGCTCGCGTCGAACCTGGTCAACGTGCTGAAGGACTACCGGCTGCGGCTGCTCAATGTTCGCGTCATGCTGTCGCTGCGTCGGGCGTTGTACGACCATCTGCTGCACCTGCCGTTGCCGCGGCTGTGGGAGATGAAGACCGGCGGCATCTTGTCGCGCATCACGGGCGACGTGGAGACCACGACCGGGATGTTGCAGCTGGCCGTCGTGTCGCCGGCCGTATCGGTCGTGCGGCTCCTCGTGGCCGGCGGCGTGTTGTTCGTGCTCAACTGGCGCCTCGCCGTCACGGCGCTGGCCATCGTGCCCGGTGTGATGGCGATGAGCGTGATCTTCGCGCGGCGCATCCGTCCGATCTATCGCTCGATCCGCAAGGACGTGGAAGACGTCGACGGGCGCGTGGGCGAGACCTTCTCCGGCATCCGTGTGGTGCGCGCGTTCGGTCGCGAAGCCCGGGAGATGGTGGACTACCTCGTCGGCCGTCACACCGTGTTGCGCAAGGAGCTGTTCGCCCAGCGGCGCGAGATGGTGTTGTGGACGTCGTGGAATGTGCTGCTCGGGCTCGTGAACGTCGCCATCATCTGGTACGGCGGCTATCTGAACCTTCAGGGCGGCGCCACGATCGGCGACATCATGGCGTTCCAGCTCTACTCGATGTTGCTGCTCAACCCCGTGTGGCAGCTCGTGAACTCGTTCTCGGAAATCCAGCGCTCGCTCGCGGCCATGGAGCGCGTGTTCGAGGTGCTCGATCTGCCGCACGACAAGCCCGACCGCCCGGACGCCATCCACGCGCCGCGGCACGTCGACTCGCTGGTCTTCGACGGCGTGGAGTTCGCGTATCGCGAGGGCCAGCCGGTGGTGCGCGATTTCTCGGTGACGGTGCCCGGCGGGTCGGTGATCGCGCTCGTCGGCCGGAGCGGCGCCGGCAAGACCACCGTGACGGATCTGGTCGCGCGCTTCCACGATCCGACCGCCGGCGCCATTCGCCTCAACGGCGTCGACATTCGCGACTGTCGTCTGACGACGTACCGCGATCTGATCGCGATCGTGCAGCAGGACGTGTTCCTCTTCGACGGGTCCGTGCGCGACAACATCGCCTACGGTCGCGCCGAGGCCACGGCCGAAGAAGTGGAAGACGCCGCACGTCGTGCCAACGCCCACGAGTTCATCGAGAAGCTGCCGCAGGGCTACGACACCTTCATTGGTGAGCGCGGCGTCAAGCTATCGGGCGGTCAGTGTCAGCGGCTGGCCATCGCCCGCGCCGTGCTGAAGGCGCCCCAGATCCTCATCCTCGACGAGGCCACGAGCAATCTCGACACCGAAAGCGAACAGCTGATTCAGGCGTCGATGGCGACGTTGCTGGCCGGCCGGACCACGTTCGTGATCGCGCACCGGCTGTCGACGATCCGGCGCGCCGATCTCATTCTCCTTATGGACGAAGGCCGCGTGATCGAGCGCGGCACGCACGACGCGCTGATGCAACAGCAGGGCGCGTACGCCGAGATGGTCCATCGGCAGAACGCCCAGCATCAGGGCCAGATCTGACGCTCAGCGGCCCGGCACGCCTTCCGTGATGCGTCCGTTCAGCGCCTTGAGAAACGCCACGAGCTGACGCTTCTCGTCCGCAGAGAGGTTCAGCGGACGCATCCGGCGATCCTGGTTCGGATTGCGGACGCCGCCGCGATCGTAGAACTCCACGACGTCTTCCAATGTAGCGAGGCTGCCATCGTGCATGTAGGGCGCGGTGAGGGCCACGTCGCGCAGCGTCGGCGTCTTGAAGGCGCCGCGGTCGCGATCGTCATGCGTCACCGCGAAGCGGCCCGCATCTGCCGTGGCGGTGCGCGCGCCGACGCCGGTGTTGTGGAAGCGGTCGTCGGTGAAGTTCGGGCCCGTGTGGCAGGGCACGCACTGGCCCTTGCCGCGGAAGATGTCGAAGCCGGCTTTCTCGTCGGCGGTGAGCATCTCGGTCTGGCCCGCGCGGAAGTAGTCCACGCGTGATTCATGCGAACGGATCGTGCGGAGATAGCTGGCGAGCGCCGCCGCCACGTCCGTGCGCGTCATGCCCGTGCGCGATTCGATCTCGGCGTCGGTGAGGCCCATCTCCTTGGGGTTGGTCATCGGCTGCAGCACCTGGGCTTCGAGCGTGTCGGCGCGGCCGTCCCAGAAGAAGCTGCGGCCGCTCCCGCTGTTCACGAGCGTCGGCGTATTGCGCGTGCCGGCCGCGTCGTGCACGCCGTGGGCGAGCGCGCGTCCGTCGGTGAACGCGCGTGCCGGGTCGTGGCAGGTCGCGCACGACACGCGGCGGTCTGACGACAGATTGGTGTCGAAGAACAGCGCGCGGCCTTTCGCGATCTTCTCTGGGGTCAGCGGATTAGTGGCCGGCGTGTTGAGTCCGCCCAATCCGTCGGGGCCGCCGCCACCGCGTCCCGGGGGCGGCGGCCCCGACGGATTGGGCGGACTCAACAC
>CAYFLU010000006.1:0-42384 GCA_964343975.1 uncultured Solibacteraceae bacterium | reverse complement strand
GCAAGATCGACAACCATCAGAACTGGAAGGGCCGCTTCAAGGACAACTCGGACCGGATGCGGACCGGGTCGATCTACGACGTGGTCGAAGTGCTCAAGTCTCTGACATTCCTGAGCAAGTCGAAGAGCCTGTCCTTCCGCGAGAAGCGCATGCTCGATCGGGCGAAGTTCCTGGTCGTCTCAGAGATCTCCGAGGTGATGGGCCAGAAGGCCGTCGCAATCGAGAAGCAGGTCGAGGAGGCGCTCGAGCGCTGCTTCGCCCAGAAGGCGCGGTCGGCCGCTCGTGTGAAGGCGGCGAATGCGACCCGCGCGGCGAAAGCCGCGGCGCCGGCGCCCACCCGCACTGCACCCGCCGCCGCTCCGCGGCGCGCGGTTCGCGCGTCGTAGTTCCGGGAGCCGACGGCTCTGGACTTCCTTCGTACCATCGTGGCGGTGGTTGTGGTCAGCATCTATGTGCTGATCGTGGCGCCGCCACTCCTCATTTTCGCCGCCCTCACCGACAATCCCAGCCCGCTCTACGGGGCGGCCTACGTCATCATCCGGTTGGCTGTGGCCATCGTTGGCATCCGCTTGCGGATCCATGGGGAAGAGCACGTGCAGCGCGGCCGGTCTGCGGTGTACGCGTTCAACCACAGCAGCAACGTCGAGCCGCCGCTCTGTTATCTGGCGCTGCACGCGCTCTATCCGAAGCTGCGCATCTTCTACAAAGCCGAGTTGCGCAAGCTCCCGGTCCTGGTCTGGGTGTTCGACGCTGCCGGCTTCGTGCCCGTCGATCGTCGCAATCGCGACCAGAGCCTCCCGGCCGTGGATCGTGCCGTCGAGGGGCTGAAGGACGGCGCCTCGTTCCTGATCTTCCCGGAGGGCACGCGCAGCCGCACGGGAGAACTCCTGCCGTTCAAGAAGGGCGGCGTCGTGATGGCCGTGAAAGCGCAGGTGCCCCTCGTGCCCTGTGTGATCACCGGCACGCGCGAAGCGATGCACAAAGGCAGCATCACGGTGCATCCCGTGACGGTCGACGTCACGTTCTGCCCGCCGATTCCCACCGTCGGCAAGGCGGTCGACGACCGTGATGAACTGACGGACGCGCTCCGCGATGCGATTGCGGCGCGTTTGGCTGAGTCGCTATCCGCCCGTTGAGAAGCGGATCTTCGCCGGCGCCAATGCCGTGCCGTCCGGCGTGACGATGCCCTCGAGAAACTCCACGACCACGGTCGCGTACTTGGGCAGGGGCTCCGCAAACCGAATTTCCATCGCCAGATTGGCCGCCTTGTAGGTCGTCGTGAAGGGCGGCACCGTCTGCGCGGTTCCGGCCGCGGTGGCGGTGACCTTGACGTGCCCTTCGAACGACTCGGCCTTCATGTCGCGCGAGAACTGCACGCGGATCGGCGTGGCCGGGGCGATGTCGGTCTCGCCCTCGGTCGGCGCGCTGAAGTTGATCGTCGGCGGCGGCATCGGCGGCGCGAGCGGACGCTCCTCGGGCACCGGCTCCTCGTCGGGCGACGACTGGGCGATGGTATTGGCGCGCAGCACGGGCAGACCGTCGATGATCGTCAGCGAGCCCGACACTTCGAGCCAACGCCCGAGGTCGCGCCGGTTCTGCGTGTCGAGGTCGAAGCCTTTGCCTTTCGGCTTGATGCCGGTGACCCACAAGGCGCCGTCGCCGGCCTGCAAGACGAAGTCGCTGTCGGCCTGCCGCGGCCAGGTCGGCAGATCGCCCGTGAGGTTGCGGCCACGGAAGCGGCCGCGCAACGTC
Source organism: uncultured Solibacteraceae bacterium (assembly GCA_964343975.1). Lineage (GTDB taxonomy): Bacteria > Acidobacteriota > Vicinamibacteria > Vicinamibacterales > SCN-69-37 > SCUN01. The sequence continues at coordinate 40,632 of CAYFLU010000006.1, read as the reverse complement.
AGCGGCTTGCCGTCGAATTTCTCCGGGGACATGGCAATCGAGCGGATCGCGCTGGTGCTCGCGTCTTCGGCCGGGGCGGTCGTGGCGCCGACGATGGCAAAGAGCGTTTCGCGCTGTGGCCAGGCGCCGTTCGGCCCCACGACGGCCTGCACGACCGGCTGGAGACTGTAGGCGGTGATGCGCGAGTCGTCTGGGGCGAACCGGCCCACATCGACGAAGGTGCCGCGGATCTCGACCGCCTTGTCGGTGGCCGGGGCACTCTTGAACACGATCGCGAGCGTCTTGCCGGCGGCGACGGTCAGCTTCCACACGCCGTTTTCGAGCCTCGGCGTGTCGGTGATGGCAATGCTTCTGGTGTGGAAGAACAGGGGATGCTGCATCAGCAGCGTCCGTGTGGTCGCCACGCGCGACTGCGACTGGGCGTGGAGCAGTGGGGCCGCGCTGACGAGCGCGAGCGTGAGCATCAAGAAACGGCGCATGTGGCATCAGTCTATGCCGACCGCCGTGTTGGTGGGAGACGGGCCGCGGGGAGGCCGCGTCTTTACTGCTAGAATCGCCAGCTTGTGACTCCGAAGCACAAAGGGAAGCCCGGCGGGGATCAGGTGTCGGAACTCACGGCCGGACGTCTGGCCGTGTACCTCCGCTGCCTGAATGTGCTCGAGGCGGACGGGGTGCCGACGGTCTCCTCGAAGACGCTGGCCGAGCGCTTCAACCTGAATGCCGCGCAGATCCGGAAGGATCTGGCCTACTTCGGTGAGTTCGGCGTGCGCGGCGTGGGCTATTACGTACCCGAGCTGAAGCGGCACCTCCGACAGATCCTCGGACTCGACCGTGCGGTGCGCGTGGCCATTCTCGGGGCCGGCAACCTGGGCATGGCGCTCGCCGACTATCCCGGCTTCCGCGAGGAGGGATTTGTGATCGCGGGCCTCTTCGACACCTCGAAGGACAAAATCGGACGGGCATCGCGCGGCGGCGTGCCGATCTTCGACATGGCGGACTTTGCCGAGATCATGCGGCGCGAGCGGATCGCGATTGCGTTGATTGCCGTGCCCGCGGCGTCGGCGCAAGCCGTGGCCGAGCAGGCGATCGCCGCGGGCGTGCGCGCGTTGCTCAACTTCGCTCCGGGGCAGCTGAAGACGCCTCGGGGGGTGAAGGTGAAGCTGCTCGACGTGACGACTTCGATGTCGAGTTTGTCGTTCTTCCTCACGCAAGGAGAGGATCGTGACGCGTAAGCCGTCGAGGTTGTCGCACGTCGATCCGCGTGGACGTGTGCGCATGGTGGATGTGGGCGCGAAAGCCGAGACGGCGCGCGAAGCGACCGCGGCCGCCGAGATCCGTGTGAGCCGCGCCGCGCTCAGCGCGGTGCGGACCGGCGCTGTGAAGAAGGGCGACCCGCTCCAGACCGCGCGCCTCGCCGGCATCATGTCGGCCAAGCGCACCGCCGAGATGATCCCGCTCTGTCATCCGCTCGCGCTCTCGTACGTCGATGTCGAGATCACTCCCGCCGCGTGGGGATATCGCCTCTCCGCCACCGTGCGCACGACCGGCAAAACCGGTGTGGAGATGGAAGCGCTGGCGGCCGTGTCGGTCGCCGCGCTCACGATCTACGACATGCTCAAGGCCGTCGACAAAACGATGGTGATCAGCCGCGTGCGCGTGATGGAGAAGCGCGGCGGCCGCAGCGGGCACTACCGGCGGCGGGGATGACCCACACCTGGGAGATGCCCGCCACGCTGGCGCGGCTGCCGTTCTTCCTCGCAGAGCGGTATCCATCGGCCGCGGAGTTGCTCGGCGTCTGCCGCGGGACTCGGATCCAATTCACGTCCGCCCGTCGCCTGTGTGACGACGTGTGTGAGGTGGCGCTCGGGTTGGCCGCGCTGGGCGTTTCGCGTGGCGATCACGTCGCGATTCTGGCGGAGAGCCGGCCCGAGTGGGTCGTGGTCGACCTCGCCGTGCTCGCGCTCGGTGCGGTGAGCGTGCCGCTCTATCCCACGTTGTCGGCGCCGCAGGTGAACGCGCTGCTCGCCGACAGCGGGGCGGTCCTCGTCTGCGTCTCCAACGAATCTCAGCTCGACAAGATCGTCGCCGGCGCGGCGCACCTGCCGGCACTGCGCGGCATCGTGACGTTCGATCCGTGCGCGCGATCGGCGACGATGCCGGTGCACGCGCTGGCGGCGGTGCAGGAACGGGGCCGCGCGGCGGCGACGGCCGAGGCGTTCGCGACGTTGCGCCGCACGGCGGACGCCGTGACGCCAGATGACCTCGCCACGATCATCTACACCTCAGGCAGTTCCGGCGAGCCCAAAGGCGTCATGCTGACGCACGGCAACATCGTGGCGAACCTGCGCGATATCCCACCGGTGCTGCCGCTCTCGTCTGGCGACGTCGGGTTGTCGTATCTGCCGCTGTGCCATGCATTCGAACGCACGGTCGTCTACGTGTACCTCGCGTTCGGGATGACAGTTGTGTTTGCCGAGTCGATCGACACGATGGCGCGTGATCTGTTGCTCGTGCGCCCGACGGTGATGAGCGGGGTGCCGCGCGTGTACGAGAAGCTCCTCGATCGCATTCTCGAAGGCGGACGCGCCGAACGCGGTCTTCGGCGGCGCATCTTCGAGTTGGCGATGGCCGTGGCACGCGTGCGTGGGCGCACGGTGCCGGAGGGCCACCCGATGCCGGTCTGGGCGTGCGTGGCGCTGCCGCTCGTACGGCGTCTGGTGTTCGACACGATCCTGGCGCGCTTGGGCGGTCGATTGCGCTTCACCGTGTCGGGCAGTGCACCGCTCCGTGAGGATGTCGGACGGATCTTCTTCGGCATCGGACTGCCGATCGCTGAAGGCTATGGGCTCACGGAGACCGCGCCCGTCCTCACCGTGAATCGGCCGGAGCACTTGCAGTTCGGCACGGTAGGCCCACCACTGCCGAGCGTGCAGCTTCGCGTAGCCGCCGATGGCGAGATCCTCGCCAAGGGCCCCAACGTGATGATCGGTTACTACCGTCGTCCCGACCTGACGGCGGAGGCCGTGGTCGATGGCTGGTTCCACACGGGCGACATCGGCTCGATCGATGCGGCGGGCGTGTTGCGGATCACCGACCGGAAGAAGGAACTACTCGTCACCTCTGGCGGCAAGAAAGTGGCGCCGCAGCCCATCGAAGCGGCCCTGCGCGGACAGCCGCTCATCAGCGAAGCCATCGTCATTGGCGATCGCCAGCGGTTTCCGGCCGCGTTGGTTCTGCCGCGCTGGGCGGCCCTGGCGGCTGAGGTCGGGGCATCCGTGCCCGAGACCCCTGCGGCGAGGCAGGCGCTGGCCGCGCGCGCCGACGTGCGCGCCGCGCTGCAGGCGGCGATTGATGCGGTGAATGCACCGCTCGCGCAATACGAGCGGTTGAAGGCCTTTGCCGTGGTGGTTGACGACTTCAGTGTGGCGGGCGGGGAGTTGACCCCGACGCTCAAAGTGAAGCGTCGGGTCATCGAGGAGCGGTACGCGCGGGAGATTGCCGCGCTTTACGCGAACAGCTAGTTAGAAGAGCCGCGCCTGCTTGAGCGGCCACCAGCGCAGCTGGACCTTGCCGATGATGTACTTCTTCGGCACGAAGCCCCACGCGCGGCTGTCCGAGCTGTTGTTCCGGTGATCACCCATCACGAAGTAGTAGCCCTCGGGAATCACCTCAGGGCCCCAGTCGTCATGTGAGCGGTATTCGTCGGCGATGAAGTCGTCGCGCATTGGCACGTCATTGCGGAACACGCGGCCATTCTCGACGCGGATCGTGTCGCCGGGTTCGCCGATGACGCGCTTGACGAACGACTTTTCCGGATCGCGCGGGTAGTAGAGCATCACGATGTCGCCGACGGCGGGCGAGTCGAGCCGGTAGTGGAGCTTGTTGACGATCAGGCGATCCTGATCCTCGAGGGTCGGGGCCATGCTCTGGCCTTCGACGCGCGCGACCTGAAAGCCAAAGGTCACGATCAGCGTGGCGTAGACCGCCGCCGACATGAGCGTCTTGAGCCACGCCCACAACTCGTCGGCGATATGGCTGAACTGCAGGCCCGGCTCGGCGGCCGGCTGCGGGTGGCGGTGATCGGCCGGCTCGAAGGCCACGGCCGGTTCAAGGCCATTCAGGCCGGGGGCGTCGAATTCACTCGGCGCCGGCTCCGACGCGTCGAGCGCATCGGCGGGATCGGTCGCGTCGGTCGAATCCATCGATTCGGTCGCGACGGACGGGGTGAGCGTCGCTGCGCCCATCATTGTCGGCGCGGGCGTGGGCTGTGGAACCTCGGCCGGCGTCGGCGTGACAGCTTCGGTGGCCGGGGCGGGTGTGGCGCCCGTCGGCAGGTCCCCATTCGGATAGACATCCTGAGTCATCGGCTTTGGTATGATTCTAGCCATGATTCGCCCCTTTCTGGTCGGTTTCGCTACGACCCTGCGTCAGATGTTTCGCAAGCCGATCACGGTGAACTACCCGGAGCAGAAGGTGCCGGTGTTCCCGAAGTATCGCGGCAAGCAGGTCCTGATGCGCGACGAGAACGATCTCGAGAAGTGCGTGGCCTGCGGCCTCTGTTCCGTGGCGTGTCCGTCGGATGCGATCTACCTCGAACCGGCCGAGAACGACGGCACGGTGCTGGCCGGTCCGCGCTACGCGAGCACCTACCAGATCCACAAGACCCGCTGCATCTTCTGCGGGTATTGCGAAGAAGCCTGCCCGGTGTCGGCGGTGTTCATGGGCAAGGACTACGAGCTCGCCGTCTACAGCTCGAAGGACTTCATCTGGGACAAGGCCGACATGCTGGTGCCGCCGAAGAAGCAGACCTCGGCGCCGGCGCGTGTGCAGTGAGGTTCCGCTATCAAGCCGTTTCTCGATGAACTCGATGCCCGCGCCCTCGTCTGCGACGGGGCGATGGGCACGATGCTCTACGCCAAGGGCATCTTCCTCAATAAATGTTTTGACGAACTGAACCTCGCCCAGCCCGAGCTGGTGTTCGAGGTCCATCAGGAATACGTCCGTGCCGGGGCGAACGTCATCGAGACGAACACCTTCGGCGCCAACCGTTTCAAACTGAGCGCCTTCGGCCTCGGCGACCAGCTCGCCGAGATCAATCGCGCCGGTGCGCACATCGCGCGGCGCGCGGCGCGAGACATCGCCTACGTGGCCGGTTCGATGGGCCCGCTCGGCGTGCGCATCGAGCCGTGGGGCAAGACAGGCATCGATGACGCGGAGGGGGCCTTTGGCGAGCAGGCGGCCGCCCTCGCTGACGGCGGCGTGGATCTGTTCGTGCTCGAGACCTTCCGCGACGTGAACGAACTGTTGGCCGCCGTGCGCGGCGTGCGCCGGGTGTCGACCCAGCCGATCGTCGCGCAGATGACAACCGAAGACGACGGCAACAGCCTCGACGGCACGCCGCCGGAAGCATTCGTACCGCAGCTCGAAGCGGCGGGCGCCGACGTGATCGGCGTGAACTGCTGTGTGGGGCCGGCGTCGATGCTCGAGACGGTCGAGCGCATGGCGCGCGTGACATCGCGCCGCCTGTCGGCGCAGCCCAACGCCGGGCGTCCGCGCGATGTCGACGGCCGGAACCTCTATCTGTGTTCGCCGGACTACATGGCGAGCTACGCGCGACGCTTTGTGCGCGCCGGTGCGCGCCTCGTCGGCGGGTGCTGTGGCACGACGCCGGAGCACATTCGACAGATTGCGCAGGCGGTGCGCGCGGAAGGCCCGTCGGTGTCGCCCGCGCGCGCCGTGGTCGCCGAGCCGGCCGCCACGCCGGTTGCGCCCGTGCCGCGCGCGGAGAAGTCTGCGATGGCCCGCGCGCTGACCGAGAAACGTTTCGTGGTGATGGCGGAAGTCGCGCCGCCGCGCGGATTGGACGCGTCATCCGCCGTGGCGCAGGCCGAGCGATGTGCCGCGCTCGGAGCGACCGTCGTCAATGTGCCCGACTACCCGCGGAGCAGCGCGCATGTCAGCGCCCTTGCGCTCGCGCAACAGATCGCGGCGCGCGGCGTCGAGCCGGTGCTGCATTACGCGGCGCGCCAGCGCACACTGATCGGGATGCAGTCGGATCTGATCGGCGCCCATGCGATGGGCGTCCGCAACGTGTTGCTCGTGACGGGGGATCCGCCCAGCCAGAGCAGCTATCAGGACGCGACCGCGATCGACGAAGTCGACTCGATCGGTCTCACGAACATGGTCGCGCGGCTCAATCGCGGACTCGACATTGGTGGGCAATCGCTCGGCGGTCCGGCAGGTTTCCACATCGGCATTGCCGTGAATCCGCAGGCGCCGAATCTCGACGCCGAATGGCGTCGTCTCGACTACAAGGTCGAGGCCGGCGCGGAGTTCATCCTCACGCCACCGGTGTTCGACGTGGCCGCGTTCCAGCAGGTACTGCCGCGGCTGCGGCAAACGGGATTGCCGATCATCGCCGGGCTCGTGCCGCTCGAAAGTGCGCGACAGGCGGAGTTCATCGGCAGTGAAGTGCCGGACGCCGCGGTGCCGGAGGCCGTGCTGATCCGCATGCGCGCGGCGGCCGATCCGGTCGCCGAAGGCCTGCGGCTGGCGCTTGAGATCTTCGCGGCCCTGCGCGCCGATGTGCAGGGCATCTCGGTGCGCCCGCTGCACGGCTCGACCGAGAGTGTCGAGCGCTGGCTCGCCGCGGTGCGCGGATGACACGGCCGCGTCGGCGCTCCGCCGTCCGCGAACATCTGGTCTTCATCGGTCGCTTCCTGAAGAACCCGCGTCAGGTGGGTGCCGTGGCGCCCAGCTCGCGCACGCTGGCGCGGACGATGGTGAAGCACCTGCCGCTCACGGCGGGCTCGCGCGTCGTGGAACTCGGCCCGGGCACCGGCGCCTTCACCGAAGAAGTGCTGTCGGCGCTGCCGGCCGGCGCGCAGTTTCTCGCCATCGACATCGATCCGACCTTCTGCGCCCAGCTCTCGGAACGGTTCCCGTCGCTCGACATCGCCTGTGCGTCGGCGGCGGAGTTGCCGCGGCTTATGGCCGCGCGCGGCTGGCCGCACGTGGATCACATCGTCTCCGGCTTGCCGTTTGCGAGCCTGCCGGGAGAGATCTCACGCGGGATTCTCGAGGCCGTGCACGCGTCGCTGAAGCCCGGCGGCACGTTCACGACGTTCCAGTACATCCACGCCTATCCGCTGCCGCCGGCGAAGGCGTTTCGACAGGAGATGACGCGGCGCGTCGGACCGATGGCGCACCGGTGGCAGGTGCTGCGCAACGTGCCGCCGGCCTACGTGTTGTCCTGGCGTCAGCGCTGAGCGAGCGCGACGATCGCGTCCGCGGCGACGCGGGCGCCGTCCGGCGGCCAACGCTCGGGCGGGGCCGCGGCGGTGACCGCCGCCTGCAGCGCGTGTTGCCATCGTCCTGAGAACAGATCGTCCTGACTGATGAACGCGCAGCGCAACACGCGCGGCATCTCGCGCACGAGCACGTCGTACTCGCGGAAGTCGCCGCGTGACGTGTAGACCATCGGCGTGCCCGCCGTGGCGCACTCGCCGATGATGCCGAACCCCGGCTTCGTGATCACCGCATCCACAGCGGCCACGACATCTTCATAGCGAACGGCCCCGGTGAGGTCGCGCTCGCGGATCACGTGGACGTGGGGCAGCGCGAGGATGCGCGGATCGCTCATGCTCTGGTCCGCGACGACGAGCGACCACTCGGCGGCGGAGTCGACGTGCGCGAGGTCGAGCGCGTTCAGGCCGTAGCCGCCAAACGACAGGAGCGCGAGGCGCCGGTCCTGCGGCAGGCCGAGGTGCGCGCGTGTGTCGTGGCGCGTCTGCGTGGGCTGCCGGGCGATCAGCGGCAGGTCATGCGCTTGCGGCAGGCCAGTGCCCGCAAATGATGGCGAGAGCGGCAGCCGATACGCGGCGGTGGCGAGCGCGTGCGCACGGCGGATGGCCGGGATCACGTGCGGAGCGCGCGTCGCCAGGTCTCCGTGCGTCTCGTAAATCCAGTCCCACGTGAAGTTGCCAATGAAGAGCGACGGCACGCCGAGTGCCGCGGCCACCGCGAGACCGAGCGGCGACGCATCGCACACGATCACGTCCGGCCGCGCGTCCCGCAGCGCCGCCGCTTCTTCTGCGACCGTCGCATCGAACGCGGCGTAGAACGTCGCCGCCGCCGCGGTCGTCGCGTCATCGTCGTGGGTCACGCTGTTGGCTTGCACGATGCCCGTGTCGCAGATGCCGGGGCGGAGCTCGTACGGCACTTTCACCGTACGCTCGAGCAGGGCCGCGGAGACCGCCGAGCGGATGATCACGCGCAGTCCGGCGCCGGCACGCGCGCCGAGCGCGTTAATCACCTCGACTTCACGCGAGGCGTGCCCGAAGCCGTGGCCGGAGATGAAGAAGACGACCGTCATGACTGCGGCGGCAGCGCCACGGTCAGCACGTCGTCGAGCGTGCGCGCGGGCACGAAGCGCATCGCGGCCCGCACTTCCGCCGGGAGTTCTTCGGTGTCGTCGATGTTGCGTTCCGGCAGGATGATCGTCTTCAACCCCTGACGGTTCGCGGCCAGCACCTTCTCGCGAATGCCGCCCACCGGCAGCACCATGCCCGTGAGTGTGATTTCGCCGGTCATCGCCACGTCGGCCGCGACAGGTTGCTGGCGCAGCGCGGAGACGATCGCCGTGGCCATCGTCACGCCGGCTGAGGGGCCGTCTTTCGGAATGGCGCCGGCGGGGACGTGCACGTGGAGATCGTGGCCCGTCAGAAACTGCGGATCGATTCCGAGCGCCGTGGCGCGCTGGCGGATGTGACTGAGCGCCGCGCGCGCCGATTCCTGCATGACGTTGCCGAGTTGTCCGGTCAGCGTGAGCTGTCCGTTGCCCGACGGCATGAGCGCCGCTTCCACATAGAGCACGTCGCCGCCCGCTTCGGTCCAGGCGAGGCCGGTGGCCACGCCCGCTCGCGACAGTCGGAACTGCGTGTCCGGCTTGAAGCGCGGCGGGCCGAGGAGCGCCGGGACGTCATCGGCGTCGATGTGCTTCGACGTCGGGACCTCGGTCTCTGGCGTCGATTGCGCCATCGCGAGTGCGGCGGCGGACTTGCGCGCGAGTGCGCCGACGCGACGTTCAAGGCTGCGCACGCCGGCTTCCCGCGTGTATTCGGCGATCACGCGATCGAGCGCGCCGTCCGTGACGTCGAGATAGCCCTCGGGCAAGCCGTTCTCCGCGCTCTGGCGCGGGATCAGATACTTGCGCGCGATCTGGTGCTTGTCCTGATCGCTGTAGCCGCTCAGCTCGATCACTTCCATGCGGTCGAGCAGCGCGGGATGCACCGGCGCCAGTTGATTGGCCGTGGCGATGAAAAGCACGCGCGACAGATCCAGCGGCAGTTCGAGGTAGTGATCGCGGAACGAGTTGTTCTGCGCCGGATCGAGCACTTCGAGCAGCGCGGCCGCGGGATCGCCCGAGAACCCGCCGGCCGTGAGCTTGTCGAGCTCGTCGAGCATGAACACGGGATTGGTCGCGCCGGCCTGCTTCATCGCCTGCACGATGCGGCCGGGCAGGGCGCCGATGTAGGTGCGACGATGCCCGCGGATCTCCGCCTCGTCGCGCACGCCGCCGAGCGAAATCCGGACGAACTTGCGGTTCATCGCGCGCGCGATCGACTGGCCGAGCGAGGTCTTGCCGGCACCTGGAGGGCCGACGAAGCAGAGGATCGGCCCCTTCATGTCGCCCTTGAGCTTGCGCACCGCCAGGTACTCGACGATGCGGTCTTTCACCTTCTCGAGGCCGTAGTGATCGGCGTCGAGCACCTTCCGGGCCTCGACCGGGTCAAGTCGGTCTTCGGTGGTCACTGACCACGGCAGCTCGAACACCCAATCGAGATAGGTGCGGACCATCTGGTATTCGGGCGACGACGAGTTCATGCGCTCGAGCCGGTCGATTTCGCGGCCAACGGGCTCGGCGATGTTCGGCGGAAGCGCCGCCTTGGTGAAGCGTTCTCGCAGCTGCTGGATCTCGGTCGGTCCCTCGCCGAGTTCCTCCTGGATCGCCTTGAGTTGTTGCCGCAGCATGTACTGACGCTGTGCGTCAGACATCTCTTGCTGGGCCTGCGATTCGATCTTGCCCTTGAGTTCGAGCACTTCGATCTCGCGCTGCAGCGCCATGGCGATGGCCGTGAGCTTCACCGAGAGCGAGTCTTCTTCGAGCAGGATCTGTTTGTCGTCTGCCTTGAGGTCGAGCAAGCCGGCGAGCACGTAGGCGAGGCGCAGCGGGTCGTCGATCGCCGACACCAGTTGCTTCATGTCGGGCGACAGGCCTGTCGCCACCGACAAGGCGCGCTCGACGAGTTCGTGCACGTGCCGCACGTGCGCTTCCACTTCCACGGTGAGCACGGCCGGTTCGGGCTTCGGGCGGATCAGGGCCTTCAGCAGTGCGCCGTCGCGCGTCATGAACTCGGCCTGGACGCGCGCAATGCCTTCCACGAGGAGGCGTAGTCCGTTCGGTCCCGCGCTCATCTGGCGGATGATCGCGACGGTGCCGACGCGATGCAGATCGTCAGGCGTTGGATCTTCGATGTCCTGCTTCTGCTTGAGGAACACCACCATGCGGTCGCCCGACAGCGCGCGCTGCACGGCATCGATGGAGACTTGCCGGCTCACCGAGAGCGGCGAGACGGCGAGCGGGAGCACGACGCTGCCGCGCAGCGGAATGACGGGGAGTTCCGCGGGGAGCTGCGGGGTGCGCGACGTATTGTCAGATACGGGAGCGGCCACGAATTCAGTGTAATACGCGTGATCGCAGACAACTTGATACCATCACGCGCATGGCCCTCAACGAGCGCGACTTCTTCACGGAGAAAACAGAACTGAAGCCGATGACGCTCACGTGTCCGAAGTGCGGACACCGCGCGGAGTATCAGTTCAAGTGGATCCGTCGCACGAAGAAGGACCGGATTCCGCAAGGCGCGGACGAGCGGGATCGGGCGTTGTTTTCGAAGCTGAAGGACTACCTCGTGCGCGCGGAGGACTTCGCGATGTGCGGCCGCTGCAAGCGACGGTTCGAGATTCCGTCGCACCAGAGTTTGGCCATGCATGAGCCGCTCGAAGGCCTCCCAAAGGACGATTACGACGAGTAATCTCCGTGCTAATGTGGCCCCATCCATGAAGCGAGCGATCGTCGTCGGGATACTGGCCCTGCTCGGTGCGGCCGGCACAGGCGGGGCCCATTTGTGGGCGGGTGCGCCGCAGGCACAAGCAGCGCCCCCGGCGGCTGCGTCTGTGGTGAGCGCTGTGCGCACGGCGCTTGGACGCGGGAATCCTGACGACGCCAAGCGGGCAGTGCAGGCCTCGCGTGACAGCGCGGCACGCAAGAGCGTGGCCTCGGCGCTCATCGCCATCTACGAAGGCAAAGACGACGACGCGAAGCGCACGCTGACGCCGCTCGTGTCTGGCGAGTCCGCGGATGACGACGCGATGCTCGAACTTGGCTTGCTCGAGCTGCGACACGGCCGCAAGGACGCGGCGACGGACCTGCTCACGCGCGCGACGCAAAGCTCCAAAGATCTCGACACGGATGGCTTTCTGCTCATGGCGCGCGCGTCGGCGGCGACCGGCGACGTCACGGTGGCGAACAGCATCTTTCAGCGCATCGGGCCGGCCGAGCCGGATCGGGCGGACGTGCAGGCGGCCTGGGGCGACCTGTGGCTGCAGACGCACAGCGATGCCGAGGCGGCACGCAGCTATCAGGACGCGTTGAAGGCGGATCCGGCGTGGGTGCCAGCGCTGATCGGCGCGGCGCGCGCCCTGCGCGGCGCAGACGGCGCGGTGTCGGATCAGCTGCTCACGAAGGCACAGCAGATCGCGCCGAAGTCTCCGGACGTGTGGCTCTTCACGGCCGAGACGCAGATGGATGTGGAGGACTTCGCGGCGGCGCGCGCGTCGCTCGACAAGGCCGCGGCGCTGCGTCCGAACTGGGTTCCTGAATTGGCGGCGCGCGCGTCGGTGACCTTCGCGCGCGGCACGGCGGCCGACGTCGAGCCGATCATCGCGCAGGCGAAGGCGATCAATCCCGCGAGCACGGAAGTGCTGCGCGCCGTGGCGGCGCAGGCCGCGCAGCTCTATCGCAACGACGAAGCGGCGGCGTTCGCCAAGCGCGCCGTGGCGGCCGATCCGTCAGTGGCGGGTCCGCACGCGGACCTTGGCGCCTATCTGCTCCGCACGGGCGATGAGGCGCAGGCGCGGACGGAGCTGGAAGCCGCGTTCAAGATCGATCCGTACGACACGGTGACCTTCAACCTGCTGCAAATGCTCGACGGGTTGGAGAAGTTCACGGTGATCAAGGACGGCGACCTGGTCTTCAAATTCACGCCGGAAGATGCGGCCGTGCTGTCACCGTACGCGATTCCGCTCGGTCAGGCCGCGTACAAGGAATACGTCAGCCGCTACGGCTTCACTCCACAGGGCCCGATCTACATCGAGATCTTCGACCAGCACGATTCCTTTGCCGTGCGCACGATCGGTCTGCCCGGCATCGTCGGCGCGCTCGGCGCCTGTTTCGGTCGCGTGATCGCGATGGACTCCCCGAAGGCGCGTCCGCCAGGCGACTTCAGCTGGCAGGCGACGCTGTGGCACGAGATGGCGCACGTGTTCACACTGCAGCTGTCGAAATACCGGGTGCCGCGGTGGCTGACCGAAGGCCTGTCGCAGTATGAGGAGCACCGGCGCAGTGCGCCGTGGGGCCGCGAGCTCACGATGCAGTATGCGTCGCTGATGGCGCAGGGCCGGACCTTCTCGATCAAACAGCTGAGCGAGACGTTCAAGACCCATCAGATCGCGATGGGATATTTCGAGGCCTCGCTCGTGGCGGAACATCTCGAGCAGCTCGGCGGGACGACGGCGCTGCGCACGTTGCTTGCGGCGTACGCCGATGGGGCGGACGATACGCAGGCGATGACGAAAGCCTTCGGCAAGACCGTGCCGGAGATCGAGACCTCATTCAAAGCGTTTGCGGAGGAACGGTTCGGCGCGTTGCGCGATGCGCTGAAGGATCCGGCGGTCGCGGCCGGCGCGCGCGCCGGGCAGTCGGCGAAGATCGCGGACGATGATCTGCCGGCGCTGCGTGCGCGTGCCGAGGCGCAGCCGAAGCACTACCCGAGCCAGATGGCGGTGGCGAGTGAGTTGGTGCGGACCCAGCAAGGCGCCGCCGCGAAGCCGTTCCTGCAGCGCGCGGCGGCATTGGCGCCGCCGGCCGGCGGGGAAGACGGCCCGTTCGCGCTGCTGGCGACCATCGCCATTCAGACCGGCGACAAAGCGGAGGCCCGCAAGAACCTCCGGCATCTGCTCGACTACAACCACGACAACATCGCGGCGGCGCGCACGCTCGCCACGTTGGCGCTCGAAGCCAACGCCGGCGACGAGATCGACTTCGCGCTCACGCGCATCGCCGATCTCGATCCGTTCGACGGCGAAGCCCACACGCAGCTCGGCCGTCGCCAGATTGCGAAGGGCAACGCCGATCGGGCGCTCATCGAGTTCAAGGCCGCGCTCGCGCTCGGCCCGGCCAATATGGCCGACGCCCGGACCGATCTCGGCGAGGCATACTTGAAGCTCGGCCGCAAAGACGAAGCAAAGAAGGAAGCGTTTGCGGCGCTCGAACTCGCGCCGACATTCGCACGAGCACAGGATCTGCTGCTGGCGGCCTTGGGCAAGGAGGTGGAGTAATGCACCTCCGTCACACACGCGGTGCCGTGATGGCCCTGTTCACGGCTGCGCTCGTGGCTGTGGCGCTGGTGCCACCGGCCGCGGCGCAGACCGGGCAGCGGTTCGCCGTTCTCGTGGAAGGCGCCAGTGGTGATCAGGCGCATGCCGATCTGCAGCGCAAGGAACTGAATGCGCTCGTCGAGAAGTTCCGCGGCGAGTTCAAGCTCGACGCCCAGCACCTGATCGTGCTCGCCTCGGTGCCGAAGGACGGCGAGGGCAAATCCACGGCCGTGGACGTCAAGGCGACGTTCGCGAAAGTGGTGCCCCAGGTCGGGCCGCTCGACACGCTGTTCGTGCTCTTGCTCGGCCATGGGTCGTGGGATGGCACAGACGCCAAGTTCAATCTCGTTGGGCCGGACCTGACGGAGAAGGAATGGGCGGCGCTTGTGAAGCCAGTCGCGGGCCGCGTGGTGTTCGTGAATACGACGCCCGCCAGCGCGCCGTTCCTGAAGGCGCTCGCCGGGCCGAACCGGGTGACGATCACGGCCACGGATCAGCCGGCGCAGAAGTACGACACGACATTTGCCGATGCATTCGTGCAGGCGCTCGGCGCCGCGGCCGCAGACACCGACAAGGATGGACGCATCTCGATGTGGGAGGCGTTCGCCTACGCGTCGCGCCTCGTGCGGCAGGCGTATGAACAGAAGGGCCTGCTGCAGCCGGAACACGCCGCACTTGATGACGACGGCGACGGCACGGGACGGCAGGCGACGGCCGATGGCAAGGACGGCACGCTGGCGAGCACCACGTTCATGGACGCGGCCGTGGCGTCACGGCCGGCCGATCCGGCGCTGCAGCAGATGGTGCAGCATCAGGAGCAGTTGCTGATCAAGCTCGACGCGCTGAAGAAAGAGAAAGCGCGCATGAAGCCCGAGGACTATCAGGCCGCGTGGGAAGCGCTGATCATCGACATCGCCACGGTGTCGCGCGATATCCGTACCCGCTTGAAGTAGTGCGTTACGGTTGCCGGCCGGCCGTGGTGTCCCACCACGCCACGGTCGTGCGTTCAGGGCGCGCCAGGAGCCGGCCCAGGATGACGCCGGCCACGAAGCCGCCGAGGTGGGCGACGAAGGCCACGTTTGAGCCGGATCCCGCCGCCTGACCGGCGCTGCCGATCAATTGGAAGACGAACCAGAAGCCGAGAAAGAGCACGGCGGGGATCTCCACGAAGTCGACGTAGATCACCAGCCAGAGCAGCATCACCACCCGCGACTGCGGGAAGAGCACAAAATAGGCCCCCATGACCGCCGCAATCGCGCCGCTCGCGCCGATCACCGGCACGAGGGAGGCAGGCATGGCCAACGCCTGCGCGATGTTGGCGAGTATCCCGGCGCCGAGGTAGAACGCCAGAAAGCGGCCGTGACCGAAGCGGTCCTCGACGTTGTCGCCGAAGATCCAGAGGAACAGCAGATTGCCTCCGAGATGGGCCCAGCCGCCGTGCAGAAACAGGCTCGTGACGAGCGTGCCGGCGGTCGGGAGGCCCAACTGGGCCGGGACGACGGCCCACCGGTCGATGGCCGCACCGGCGGCATCTGCGTTGAGGGAGAAGAGCCAAAGAAACGCCAACGCATTCGCCCCGATGAGGGAAAATGTCACGATTGGTCGGGTGCGCGAAGGGATGACATCGCGGATCGGAATCATGCGTGGGGCCGGACAGCGGCCAGTATAGCGAACGGAGACGGGATTCAATGGTGTGCCGGCACTGTGGCACCACGATCGCCGACAAGGCGATCATCTGTTACAAATGCGGGACCGCGACGGCCGAGCCGGTGGCGCGTGCCGCATCGAAAGGCCGGTCGGCGCGTCGGCGTGTGCCGGTCTGGGCGTGGGGAGTGTTGGCGGCGGCCGCAGCGGCCCTCGCTTGGCGTTGGTGGCACTGAGGAGCGGGCGTGGCGCATCTTGACGTGAGGGACGCGAGCGGCGATCGGCGGGTGAGCATCGATCCGTTGCCGTTCTCGATTGGTCGTCGCGAGACGAATCAACTGCGGTTGGCCGGTGGCGAGGTGTCGCGCGAACATGCGGAGATCGTGAAAGAGGGCGATCAGTTCGTGATCCGCGATCGCGAGTCGCGCTACGGCACGTTCGTGAATGGCGCGCAGATCACGTCGCAGGCCTTGAAGAGCGGCGATGAGATCCGGCTCGGCCGCGGCGGTGGCGCGGATCTGGTCTTCAACCTCGCCGACGACATGCTGTCCTCGTCGTCGGTGCGTTCGAGCGCCAGCGCGGTCGGCGATCTGCGTCAGGTCGCCGCATTGCTCGAAGGCTTGCGCGCGCTCGGCTCCGGCCGCGTGCTGCAGGACGTCTTGGCCCTCGTTCTGGACACCGCCATCGAGATCTCGGGCGCCGAACGCGGCTTCATCATGCTCGCCGCCGGGCCCTCGAACGCCACGCTGGAATTGAAGCTGGCCCGTGCGCGCGGACGCGAGACCCTCGGCGACGCCACCTTCCAGACGAGCCGCAAAATCCCGGAAGCGGCCTTCACGACCGGGCAGACGCAGATCGTGGCGGACCTGCTCGACGGCGGTCTTGCCGACGTGCACGCGGGCACGGTGGCGCTCGGCATCAGGCACGTGCTGTGCGCACCGCTGCACCTTGTGCGCTATGTCGACGACGCGAGCGCGAAGTCGGACGATCGCCGGATCGGCGTGCTCTATCTGGACAGCCGCGAGAAGGGCACCCTCTTGGCCAGCGCGACGCGCTCGGCGCTCGAGACGCTCGCGACCGAAGCCGCGGTGGCCATCGAGAACGCCCGGCTCTACCGTGAAGCCGCCGAGAAGGCGCGCCTCGAACAGGAAATGCGCATCGCTGCGGAGATTCAGTCGGCGCTGCTGCCGAAGACCGCGGTGACGAAGGGGTTTGTCGACGCCGCTGCGGCGACGATCCCGTGCCGCTCGATCGGTGGCGACTTCTTCGACTATGCCGACCACGCCACGGGCGGATTTGCCTTCACGCTGGGCGACGTGGCCGGGAAAGGGCCGCCCGCGGCGCTCCTGAGCGCGCTCCTGCAGGGCATGTTCTCGATCGAGGCGCAGGGCGCCGACACCCCGAAGCACGTGGTGTCGCGCGTGAACGGCGCGCTGTTTCGTCGCGGCATCGAATCGCGCTTCGCGACGCTCTTCTTCGGTGTCATCGGCACGTCGGGCGAGATGCGCTACTGCAACGCGGGGCACAATCCGCCCTTCGTGATCAGCAGCACGACCGTGCAGCGCCTCGAAGACGGCGGCCCGGTCGTCGGTTTGCTGCCGGGTGTGCCGTTCAGCGAAGGTGTGGTGCAACTGTCGCCCGGGGATCAGATCGTGATCTTCAGCGACGGCGTGTCCGAAGCGCTGAACGCCGCGGGTGATGAGTTCGGCGACGACCGGTTGCTCGAGGCGATTCACGCCGCCCGGGCGGCGACGGCTGAGATCGACTCGTCGCGCCTCGTGGACGACGTGATCGCCGCGGTGCGGCGGTTCACCGCCGGCGCCGCGCAAAGCGACGACATCACCGCGATGGTCGTACGCTTTCGGGGGCAGGCGCAGTAATCTAGATAAGGAAGATGCATCCACTTATCTACGACTGGAATACGATCGGCCGGCCGCCGTACGCGGGGCCGGCCGTGATGCTCGACGACGAGACGTTGCGCGACGGCCTGCAGTCGCCGTCGGTGCGCACGCCGTCGATCGACCAGAAGCTCCGCATCCTGCATTTGATCGACAGTCTCGGCATCGAGACGGCCAACATCGGCCTGCCCGGTGCGGGGCCGCACGTCGTGGCGGACGTCGAGCGTCTGGCGCAGGAGATCGTGAGCGCCAAGCTGCGGGTGCGCCCGAATTGCGCGGCCCGCACGGTGGTGGCCGACATCACACCGGTGGCGCGCATCTCCCAGAAGGTCGGCCTCCCGATCGAATGCTGCGCATTCATTGGCTCGAGCCCGATTCGTCAGTACGCCGAAGACTGGACGCTCGATCGCCTGCAGCAGCTGACGCATGACGCCATCACGTTCGCGGTGAAGGAAGGGCTGCCGGTGATGTACGTCACCGAAGACACCACGCGCGCGGATCCGGAGTCGTTGCGCCGGCTGTTTTCGACGGCGATTCGTGCCGGCGCGACCCGGCTGTGCATCGCCGACACCGTCGGACATGCGACGCCTCATGGCGCGGCGGCGGTGACGAAGTTCGTGGCGTCCGTGATCGAGGAGTGCGGCGCGTCGGGGCAGGTCGGCATCGATTGGCACGGCCATCGCGACCGCGACCTGGCCGTAATCAACTCGCTGGCGGCGATGGAAGCCGGCGCGACGCGCCTGCACGGCGCCGCGATCGGACTCGGAGAGCGGGTCGGCAACACGCCGATGGACGCCCTGCTCGTGAACCTGGTGTTGATGGGCATCCGCCACGACAACCTGGAGAACTTGGCGACCTACTGCCAGACCGTGTCGGACGCGACGGGCGTGCCGGTGCCGATGAATTACCCGGTGATCGGCCGCGATGCGTACCGCACCGCCACCGGTGTGCATGCCGCCGCTGTGATCAAGGCGTTTCGCAAGAACGACCCGGTGCTCGCCGATGCCGTCTATGCGGGTGTGCCGGCGAGCATGATCGGCCGCGAGCAGGAGATCGAAGTCGGGCCGATGTCGGGGAAGTCGAACGTCATCTACTGGCTCGAGAAACGCGGCATCGCCGCGTCCGACGATCTGGTCGAACGCATCTTCGCGAAAGCGAAGGGCGCCTCGACCGTGCTCACCGAGCCCGAGATCCGCGCGCTACTTCAGTAAATACTTCTCGATGTCGGGCACCGCGGCGACGATCACGTCGCCGACGATCTTCAGGCTGCGTTCTTCGACCTGCGTCAGGTCGTCACAGCACACCTGGTTGTGCCAATACGGGTACGTCATCAAGTCGATCAGGTCCGTCGAGGGAATGCCGGCCTCGAGGAACGGGAAGTGGTCGTCCTCGACTTCGTCCCGCTTGTCGGCGAATACGCTGCCGTGTCCAAGGCGTTTGGCCGTCGCCCAGATGATGTCGGTGAGCCACACCGTGGACTTCGTCTCACGATGCAGCCGGAGGTCCTTCGCGCCGATCATGTCGACGAGTACGTTGGCGCGCAGCGTCTTGGTGATGCCGGCTTTCTGCGCGGCCTGCACGTAGAAGCGGCTGCCGTAGGTGTTGTCGGGCGAGCCGGGCTTGCCGCAATCGTCCCAGCCGAGGCAGAAGGCTTCTTCGCCGTCGAGCCAGACGAACTCGTAGGTGAACTCGCGCGGCCGGTCCTTCAGCGTGCGCGCCAACTCGAGGAGCATGGCCGCGCTCGACGCGCCGTCGCTGGCCCCGACGAAGAACGTGTTGCGCATCGGCTTGGTGTCGTAGTGGCCCGTGAAGAGGATCTTCTCCGGGCGTTTGCCGGGCAGGCGCACGATGAGGTTCACCATGTCGACCTTGCCGATCGGCGTGTCGGCCACGAACGGCTGTTCCTCGACCTTGAGCCCCACGGCGGCGAGTTGCCGCGTGATGTAGGCGCGGGTCTTCCGAAGTTCCGCGGAGCCGGCCGGCCGCGGTCCCATGGCGGCCATGGCCTTCAGGTCTTCCCACGAGCGGCTGCTGTTGAACGCGCCGGCCGCCGGGGCGCTCGACTTCTGGGCCGGCGCGGTCTTCGGCGCCTGCGCCGCGAGGGCCGTCGCGAAGCTGGTGGCGAGCAACACGCCGAGCGTCATACGCAACACGTTCTTCATGACACAGTCTCCTGATCGGAATCGTCGTCGAGCGGCGTGAGCGCCGCGTCGCCATCGGCCATCGCGTCGAGGTCTTCGAGATCGACGAGCGGCGCGGGCACGCGATAGCCGCCGGTCAGCCACACGCCCAGATCGGCCGACTTGCAGCGTTCACTGCAGAACGGCACGAACGGCGCAACCGCCATGTGCTGCCGGCAGTAGGCGCACAGATGCGATGGGGTGGGCATGCCACATTCTAGCGGCTGATGCGCCGGCGCCGCACGCGGCCCTGCGTGGGACGTGCTTCGAATGTCACGGGACGGTCGAGGAGCTCCGACAGGGCGGTGCAGTGCCGTTGCGCCGCCCACAGCTCGAGCTCGGCATCACCGGCGGTCGTGAGACGAACCGTCCACGGCGCCCGCCGGGATGTGGCCGGGCGGATGCGGAGGCTTGCGATCGCCTGGGCATGGCTCCGGTCGAGGCCCTCGGCCAGCCGGAGCATCGCCGCCAGCCGCTTCACGATCAGCCGCTGCGTGCTCGTGAGATCCGCGACCCCGTCGTGTGACTTTCGCGGCGTGGTCTGCCGATGGTAGCGGGCGATGAGCGCGATCATCTCGATCTCGACGGGCTCGAACCCGCGGAGGTCGCCGTTCTTGATGAGGTAGTACGAGTGCTTGTGGTGGCGCTCGTAGCTGATGTGCGTGCCGATGTCGTGCAAGAGCGCGGCGTACTCCAGCCATTCGCGCTCGCGCGCGCCGAGGCCGTGCCAGGTGCGGAGTTGATCGAACAGCTGCAGCGACAGGCGCGAGACTTGCGCGGCGTGTTCCGACAGGTAGTTGCACCGCTCAGCCAGCTCGATGACGCTGCGGCGGCGCACGTCCGGATACCGCTCGACCTGCTGGATGTGCTTCCGGTTGCGGCGGATGTAGTCGAGGATCAGGCCTTCGCGGAGCGCGAAGTCGCAGAGCTGCAACTCGTCGGCGCGGAGTTCGGTGAGCAGCACGTCGAGCAGCACCGCGCCGGCCACCGCCAGATCCGCGCGCCGTGGATCGAGCGCCGGCATCTTTAGGCGCTCGGCCAGCGTCAGCTCGGTGAGCCGTTCGCGCAGCCGCCGCACCGACTTGGCGCTGACGCGCAGGTTGCGAAGTTCCCCGGACGGTCGCCGGCCCGTGGCGGCGAGCCCGAGCATCGTGATCGTGCCGGACGTGCCGATCACGCGGTCGTAGCCGCGGCGGCGCAACTGCGTAAGCCAGGCGCGTGTATCGCGGCGAATCGCACGCACCATCCGGCGTTCGTCGCGTCGCGTGAGCGGATCCGACTGCGCGTATTTCTCGGTGAGGCGGATGACGCCGAGCTTGAAACTGCGGCCGGCTTGCATGCGCGCTGCGGTGCCCGACGTGATCTCCACGCTGCCGCCGCCGATGTCGAGCACGACACCGACGCGCGCGCCAATCCCCGTCGCGTAGGCGGCGGCGAGATGGATGAGTCGCGCCTCTTCGGTGCCGGAGATGACGTTCACGCGGATGCCGGTCTCGCGATACACGCGCGCGATGAAGTCGCCACCGTTCGTCGACTCGCGCACCGCGCTCGTCGCCGAGGCGATGATCTCGTCGACGCCGTGCGAGGCGGCCAGCCGCTTGAACTTGGTGAGCGTCTGGAGCGCGGTGGCGATCGCCGTGTCGGTCAGCGTGCCGTCGGCGAGGCTGCCGGCGCCGAGCCGGACCATCTCCTTTTCGCGATCGACGACTTCGAACGACAGATCGGGGCGCAGACGCACCACGATCATGTGCACGGAGTTGGTGCCGATGTCGATGGCGGCGATGCGCATGCCGATCCCGCCGCGCGGCGCTAGACGACGGTGCCGGGCTTCACCACGCCGTTCTTCGGGACGATGATGATGCCGCTGCGGATGTAGTAGCCGTCGCCGTCCGCATGCTGGATGTTCCGCTCGTTCACGAGCGTCACGTCGTCGCCGATCCGGGCGTTCTTGTCCACGATGACTTTGTCGAGGACCGTGTTGCGGCCGATGCCGAGGCGGATGTCGCCCGTGCTTTCCTCGTAGTAGTCGGCGCCGAGCAGCACGGAGCGCGAGATGCGCGCGTTCTCACTGATGGCCGTGCGGATGCCGACGACCGACTCCGTGATCCGGCAGTTGTTGTCGACGTAGCAGCCTTCGGAGATCAGCGTCTGGTCGATCTCGCTGTGATGTACCTGCGTGGCCGGCAGGAACCGCGGACGCGTGTAGATCGGGCGCGTCGGGTGGAAGAAATTGAACGGCGCGCCGTGCCGGGTGAGCATCAGGTTGACGTCGTAGAACGACGACACGGTACCGACATCGGCCCAGAAGCCGTTGTAGAAGTGCGCGTGCACGCGGTGGCTCTTGATCGCGTTCGGGATGATCTCGCGGCCGAAGTCCACGGCGCGATCGCGTTGCAGGACTTCATGCAGCACGTCGCGCGAGAACACGTAGATGCCCATCGAGGCCATGAACGGCTTGTCGGCCGTCATCCGTCGGGACAGCGGCCCGGTCGGCACGCTGGTGCCCATCTCGGCGAGTCGCGTGGCGTTGGGCTTCTCTTCGAAGCCGCTGATGTGGCCGGCGCCGTCGAATCGAAAGATGCCCATCTGGGTTGCGTCATCCGGGGTGACCGGCTGGGCGGCAATCGTGATGTCGGCGCCGCGATCGATGTGCGAGGTGACCAGCTCCGCGAAGTCCATGCGGAAGACGTGGTCGCCGGCGAGGATCAGGTAATACTCGGCGTCGGCCGTGCGGAAATGCCGCGCAGCCTGCCGCACGGCGTCGGCCGTGCCCTGGAACCACTGTTCGCCTTCCGGGGTCTGCTCGGCCGCGATCACTTCGACGAAGCCGCCGGAGAAGAGGTCGAGCCGGTACGTCTGTGAGATGTGCCGGTTGAGCGACGCCGAGTTGAACTGCGTCAGCACGTAGATCTGCTTCAGGTCCGCGTGCAGGCAGTTGCTGATGGGAATGTCGATGAGCCGGTACTTGCCGCCGATCGGCACCGCCGGCTTGGAGCGCAGGTGGGTGAGCGGGAAGAGGCGTGTGCCGCGGCCGCCGCCCAGGATGATCGTCAGGACATCCTTCATCGTGGACATTCTATGCGCGAACGCGCGGCGGTAACGCTACTCGACGAATCGATATCCGAGGCCGACCACGGTCTCGATCTGCGCGCCGACGGCTGGTCCGAGTTTCGACCGCAGGCGACCGACGTGCACGTCGACGGAGCGCGTCTCGATGTCGCGCTCGTATCCCCAGACCCGCTGGAGGAGCCGGTCGCGCGACAACACGCGGTTGCGGTTGTCCACGAGGCAGCGAAGGAGTTCGAACTCCCGGCGGGTGAGCCGGACGTCCTGGCCATCCACCTGCACCGACACCGCGTCGAAGTCGGCCGTCAGATGGGCGCCCTGATAGCGCGCGGTAGAGGCCTCGGCGGTGCCGGATCCCCGGCGGAGCACGGCGCGCACGCGGGCCACGAGTTCGCGGAGGCTGAAGGGCTTGGTGATGTAGTCGTCGGCGCCGAGATCGAGGCCCGCGATCCGCTCGGTTTCGGCGCTCTTGGCCGTCAGCATGATGATCGGCAGCCGGGCCGTTTCCGGTTGGCTCCGCAGGGTCCGGCAGACATCGAGGCCGCTGACGACCGGCAAATTGAGGTCGAGCAACACCAGGTGTGGCGGAACTTCGGCAATGGCCTGCAGGGCCGCATCGCCCGACCCCACCACCCGCACGTCACCGAAACCGGAGCGCTCGAGCGTGTGCTTGATCAGCCCCGCGATATCGGATTCGTCTTCGACGATCAGGACACGGGCGGGTGCGGTCA
Organism: uncultured Solibacteraceae bacterium; assembly: GCA_964343975.1. GTDB lineage: Bacteria > Acidobacteriota > Vicinamibacteria > Vicinamibacterales > SCN-69-37 > SCUN01. The sequence goes on along the minus strand of CAYFLU010000006.1, from coordinate 17,394 downwards.
CAGATCCACGGTAGGCCCGGGCGATTGCCCGTCGGTAACGCTCGCGTTAATTCGGCGTTACATGCAGCCGGACGCCCGTTTTTCGATGTAACGCCGATGTAAACTCGCTGGCAACAGAGACGGAGACGCCTGTGGCCTTCAAGTTCCGACTGATCCCCCGCGACGAACAGTTCTTTGACCTTTTCCGCAGCACGGCCACCGAGATCAAGCGGGCAGCCGCCGATCTCGAGAGCATGCTCTCGTCGACGCCGATTGACATCGCGAAGGCCGACGCCATCCAGGACGCCGAGCACCGCTGCGACACGTTCACGCACGACACGATCCAGCGCCTGCATCGCACGTTCGTGACGCCGTTCGATCGCGAGGATCTCTACGCGCTCGCGACCTCGATGGACGACGTCATGGACGCCATCGATCATGTGTCCTCCCTGATCCGGATGTACAAGATCAAGGAACTCCCGAAGGGCGCGAAGGAGCTGGCGCACACCGTGTCCGCCTCGGCCAACTCGATGTACACCGCCATCGATGCGTTGGCCGCCGAGCGGCCCGTGCAGCCGCACGCCGTCGAGATTAACCGCCTCGAGAACGAAGCGGATCGCTACTACGCCGAAGCGATCGAGACGCTCTTCGAAACGGTCACCGATCCGATTCAGCTGATGAAGTGGAAGGAACTGCTCGACCAGCTCGAGACGATCACCGACGAATGCGAAGACGTCGCCAACGTCATCGAAAGCGTCGTCGTGAAGTACAGCTAGTCATGGTGATCAATGCCGCGTTCGTGACGATGGTCATCATCATCGTCGTTGCGCTCATCTTCGACTACATCAACGGCTTCCACGACGCGGCGAACTCCGTCGCCACCGTGGTCACCACGCGCGTGCTCTCGCCGGGACAGGCCGTCCTGTGGGCGGCGTTCTTCAACTTCGCGGCCGTGCTGATTTTCGGGACGAGCGTGGCGAAGACCGTCGGCAAGGGGATGGTCGACTTGAACGTCGTGACCTCCAACGTGATTCTCGCCGGCTTGCTCGGCGCGATCGTGTGGAACCTGATCACCTGGTATCTCGGATTGCCGACCAGCTCGTCCCATGCGCTTTTCGGCGGCTACGCCGGCGCCGCGGTCGCCAAGGCGGGGCTCAAGGCCATCATCGCGTCGGGCTGGACGAAGACGCTGATCTTCATCGTCGTGGCGCCGATGATCGGTCTGGCCGTTGGCCTGATCGTGATGACGACGATCTTCTGGACCTGTCGAGACTCGGCCCCCGCACGCGTGGATCGATGGTTCCGGCGGTTACAGCTCACGTCGGCGGCGGCCTACAGCCTCATGCACGGCGCGAACGACGCCCAGAAAACGATGGGCATCATCACCGGCGCACTCGTGACCGCCGGCTACATCACGACGTTCGAAGTGCCGCGCTGGGTCGAGATCGCGTCCTACACGGCCATCGGCCTCGGCACGCTCAGCGGCGGCTGGCGCATCATCAAGACGATGGGCTCGAAGATCACGCGTCTGCGCCCGGAAGGCGGCTTTGCCGCAGAGACGGGCGCGGCGGCCGCGATCGGCATCGCCACGTGGATGGGCGTCGGCATCAGCACCACGCACACGATCACCGGTGCGATCGTCGGTGTCGGTTCCGCCCGGCGCGTGTCGGCCGTGCGCTGGGGCATCGCGAGCCAGATCGTGTGGGCGTGGGTCCTGACGATTCCGGCGGCCGCGTCGATTGGCGCGATCAGCTACTACGTCGTCCGTATCTTCATCTAGCCGTTTTCGGTTCCATCGACCCTGGCGCCGCGCCCTCGCGGATCGGGCTGTAGTCGGCGGTGGCCGTGAACGAAAACCCCGGGGCGAGCCGTTCCTCGCGCACGTCACCGGTGCGGGTATCGAGGACGTAGTCGCCAAGACGCAGATACTCGAAGTGATCGCCGGCCTTGTGGACCTTGACGTACTCGAAGCGCAGGAGCGGGTAGGTCCGGCCCCAATCGAGCAAGAGTGACGAGGCGTAGCGGCGCAGTTTGTCGTTGAACAGTTCGACGTTCGACGGGAAATACTTCCGCGTCGTGAACACGCTGACGAGTGCGATCGATTCGCCCACGTGGAGCAGGCGCAACTTGAATCGCCACCGGCGCCAGTCGCCGATGCCGTACGAAGCTTCCGTCACGATGGGCTCGATCGTGTCGCCCCGCTCGTCACAGCCGAGAATGCGCACGTAGAAATTCGTGACGTCCGCCGTGAACACCCGCCACATGATGATCGGCACCCAGTTCGCGTAGCGCGTGATCCACCGCTGGAGCGGCTGCGGGAGCGTGCGGTTGAGGAAGAGGTTCACGTACTGCGTGACCTTCACGACCGGCAAGAGCACGATGTAGATCCACAGACACGCGCGGATCGCCGTCGGTACGGCGGCCGGCACGGCGGCGCCCAACGCCCACACGGGGCCCGCGTTGGCCGAGGCCTGCACGCTCGGCCACAGGAAGAAGGGCAGCACCGCCATCAGAAACGCCAGGCGCCCCAGACGAATCGACAGCCCGACGTAGGCAAAACTCAACGTGATGCCGACGGCGCCGAGGACCTGCGCGTCCACCGACGGCACCACCATCAGCACGCCGGCGGCGATTTCAACGAGACAGGCGAGATAGTTCTCGACGACCGGGATGAGGCCGTGGGGCGAGACGTGCCGGAAGAGCCACCAGTGGTAGCCCCAGATCGGATTCACGCGGCCGTATTCCATGCCGTTGTTCCGGAGGTAGCCGACGAGGAGTTTGTATGTGCCGGCGCAGATCATGATCCAGCCGAAGTCCCAGCGGATCGTGGCGAAGAGCAGCGACAGCGTGGAGCCGGCGTCGATCGCGCGCACGAGCTCGATCAGCAACACCACGCGCGCCGCCCAGTGGCTCATGAAGCCCGGCGCGCCGAAGCCGCGCCGTACGCTGCTCCAACGCTGTGCGATGAAGTACTGGCGGAAGATCAGCGTCAGTGCGAACGCACCGGCGAGACGCGCGCCGGGCAGTGGGGCGAACCAGAGTGCCAGCGCCATGAGCCACACGCCCAGCAGGACCAGTCGGAAGCCGAGGTCGTCTGTCCGGAAGTTCTCGGCCTCGCGCCGGGAGAAGCCGACGCGGAAGATCGGCAGATAGAAGAGCAGGTCGAGCAGGAACAGCAGGCCCATGGCCTGACAGACCTGCTCATACGTGATCGACGGCAACCATGACAACACTACGGGCGCTCCTTGGGCTCGCTGTGCGGAACGGTGACGGAGACGATGGTGCCGCCGCCGTCACGGCGTGCCGCGACCACCGATCCTCCGTGTAACTCGACGAGATGCTTCACGATCGACAGGCCCAGTCCGGTGCCGCCCGGATCCCGTGTGCGTGAGCGATCGACGCGATAGAACCGTTCGAAGACGCGCGGCAGATCTGAGGTCGGAATGCCGGGGCCTCGATCGGCGACCGCGATCACCACGTGGGGGCCGGCCGCCGTCGTCGAGACGTCGATCGTTGATTCCTCCGGTCCGTAGTTGATCGCATTCTCGATCAGATTACGCAGCACGTCGTGCAGCTTGGCCGGGTCCGCGCTGACCACGCCGGCATCCGGCGCAATCTGTCGCACGAGCTGCTGACGCTTGCGGGCCAACGCATCCGCCATTTCCGTTTCTACTTCGCTCAAGACCGTTGCGATCGGCACGGCCGTGCGCTCGAGCACTTCCTGGCCGGCATCGAGCCGCGCCAGCCGGAGCAGGTCGCGCACCAGGCGCTCCATGCGCAGCGTGTGGCGGCCGATGATCTCGAGAAAGCGTCGGCGATCCGCATCGTCGGCCGGCGGCGCGTCGAGGAGCGCCTCGACGTAGCCGCGCACGGCGGTGAGCGGCGTGCGCAGTTCGTGGGAGACGTTGGCGACGAAGTCGCGACGGATCCGGTCGAGCTTGCGGAGCTCCGTGATGTCGTGCAGCACGAGCACGGCGCCGCCGCTCGGCGCCTGATCCATGCGGACGACGTTGGCGATGAAGGCGCCGTTGGGAGAGTGCTCGAGGCGGACTTCGCGCGGCGGCGGCGCCTGTCCGGCCAGCGCCGTCGACAGCATGCTCATCACGTCCGGATCGACCATGACGTCTTTGTAGGTGCGGCCGACGGCGTCATCGGGCAGATGGAGCATCCGGCGCGCCGCGTCGTTGGTGAGCACGAGACGCCGATCGGCATCCACGAGCAGCACGCCTTCGAACATCCCCGTCAGGATGCCCGAGAGCTTCGCGCGCTCGATCGTCATCTCTTCGAGGCGTTTGCCGAGTTCACGCACCGAGGTGTCGAGCACGCGGGCCACCGTGCCGATTTCGTCGCGGCCGTATTCGAACGTGGGGCGTGAAAAATCGCCGCGCGCGTAACGGGATGCCGTGTCTGCGATGCGGCGAAGCCGTCCGCTCAGCAGGCCGGAGATGGCCCACGCGAGTGCGGCCGCGATGACGAGTGCCGCGGCGAGGCCCGCGAGGGCGAGTCGCTGGATCTCGCGAACGCGCTCATCGACCACCGTGAGCGGCAGCGCCACGCGGACAATCGAGACGACGCTGTTGCGCACGGGCGCGGCGGCATAGGTGGTCTCGATGCCGGTGGTGCTCGACGCGCGGGTGGCGGCGCCTTCGCCGTAGGTGCGCGCGGCCTGTACTTCCGGCCGGGAGTTGTGGTTCTCGATGTCCGGCAACCGGTCCGGCGCGACGGCGGAGTCGCCCATGACATGGCCGGCCGCATCGATGAACGTCACGCGGGCATCGATGCGCCGGCCGATCTGCTGGGCTTCACCTTCCGGATCCGTGATCGACGCGCGGTTGGCGAGCAACTCCGCGGCGAGGCGCGCATTCTGCAGCAGCGTGCGTTCGATGTCGGTGCGCAGACGCTGGCGGGCTTGGCCGGAGACGAGGATCGTCGACACGGCGAGCGACAGGGCCGTGGTGACGAATGCCGCGAGGAAAATGCGTGCCCGGAAGGTCACGGCGTGTCTTCGAGTTTGTAGCCGAACTGCTTCACGGTCGTCAGAGCCGTCGTCAGGATCGGCAGCTTTTCGCGGAGCCGGCGCACGTGCACGTCCACGGTGCGTGTGCCGCCCGTGTAGTTGTAGCCCCAGACATCGGTCAGCAGCAGGTCGCGCGAGAGCACGCGCCCGCGATGGTCGATGAGATATCGGAGCAGGAGGAATTCTTTCGCGGTGAGGCGGACGTCGGCGTCGCCATGGCGGATGCGATGGCGTTCCACGTCGATCATGATCGGGCCGTAGGTGATCGGACGGGTGTCGGTGGCCGGTGGCGGCGGCTCGGTGGCGGTGGCCACGACGGTGCGCTCCGTGCGGCGCAGATGCGCATTCACGCGCGCGACCAGTTCCTTCGGGCTGAATGGCTTGGTCACGTAGTCGTCGGCGCCGAGTTCGAGACCGCGCACGCGATCGGTCTCTTCACCGCGGGCTGTCAGCATCACGATGGGCGTGGCGGCCGTGCGCGGCTCTTGCCGGATGGCCTGACACACAAGCAGGCCGTCCATGCCGGGCAACATCAGATCGAGGAGGACCAGCGCGGCGGGGTGTTCGATGAGGCGCGGCACGACGAGCGAGCCGTTCGGCACGACATCGGGCGTGTGGCCGGCGTTGCGCAGGTAATGCGTGATCAGCTCCGCGATGTCGGCGTGGTCTTCGACAACGAGGATGCGCGCCATGCTTAGAGTTCCCGGAGGGCCCGGCCCCGGCCGGTGATGAGCACGCCGACGGCGATCACGCTCAAGACCGCGCCATTCAGCGCGAGCGCGTGCGGGGCCGTGATGAGGTCGGCGACCGCGCCCGTCACCAAACCGCCGAGCGGGCCGCCGCCACGCAGCGCCACCATGTACACGCTGATGACGCGGCCGCGCAGATCATCCGGGATCGAGAGCTGCACGATCGAGAAGCTGATGGAGAAGACCGACATCGACAGCATGCCGATGATGAAGATCAGCACGCAGTTGAGCAGCCAGACGTGGTTGATCGAGAACACGAGCACGAGCAGGCCGAGGGCGGTCTGCAAGGCGAGCAGCGCGCGGCCCATGCCTTTGAACTTGCCGGCGGCGCCGATCGTGAGCGCGCCGAAGATCGCGCCCAGGCCCTGACAGGCCTGCATCGTGGCAAGACGCGTGGCCGCGGTGCCCGGGCCATCCGCAAAGACATTCGCGAACGCCGGAAGCAGGGTGAAGAGCGGCATCGACAGGAAGGTCGACAACGCCACGAGGATCGTGAGCGTGAGCGTGACGCGGTGGTCCCGCACGTAGCGGAGCCCCGTGCCGAGATCCTCCATGATCGGCTTGTGCTTGCCGGGCGGCGCGGGTTGATGCGGCGGCACGTGCAAGGAGGCCAGCGCGAAGATCACGAGGAAATACGACACGCCGTTGATGCCGAAGCAGGCGGCGGTGCCGAGACTCAGCAGCACGCCCGTGCCGATCGTCGGTCCCAGCACGCGCGACAAGTTGAACTGCGTCGAATTCAGCGCGATGGCATTCGGCAGATGTTCCCGCGGAATGAGCGTGGGGATCATCGACTGATACGCCGGCCCGCCAAAGGCCTGGCCGCAGCCGGTGACAAACGACATCAGCAGCACGTGCCAGATCCGGACGTGTCCGGTGTAGACGAGCAGCGCCAGCGTGAAGGCCGAGAACGCCTGCGTGTACTGGGAGCCGGTGAGCAGCTTGCGGCGATCGTAGCGATCGGCGACCACGCCACCGATCAGCATGAAGAGGATGATCGGCAACTGCGCCAGCGCGCCGTCCAGGCCCAGGTAGAAGCTGGACTTCGTCAGGTCGAAGACGAGGAGGCCCTGCGCATACTGCTGCATCCACGTGCCGATCGTGGAGCCGAGCGCGGCAAACCACAGCAGACGGAAATTCCGGTGAGTGAGGGCAACGGCCACCCGATGCCACCAGGGGGCCCGGGCATCGGCATTGCCAGTCGGGTTGTCGGTCACGACATCGGCATTTTACCTGTTGCGACCGGTTCCCTCGGGGCGTATGATGGCGAAAATTAGGCGAAAGTCGTCATGGTGTCCGCAGCCGTCCAGCACATCGAAAGCCTGCTTCGTGCCCGAAAGCTCGACGGGACACTCGCGAAACCCGAACTGGTGCCGGCGTCGGCAGCCACCGGGCTGACCGCGCTCGATGAGGCGTTGGGGGGCGGCTGGCGTCGGGGGGAACTGTCGGAACTAACCGGCCCGGCCTCGTCCGGTCGCACGAGTGTGCTGGTGGCCACGATGGCGGCGGCCACCCGACGGGGCGAAGTCGCGGCCCTGGTCGACAGCGTGGACCGCTTCGATCCCGCGATGGCAGCCGAGGCCGGCGTGGATGTGAGCCGGCTGCTCTGGGTGCGTGGGCCCAGCGTGACCACCGTGAGCGATCGTGCGGGGACGCGCACGCCGGAAGCCTCGGCCGATGCCATCCTGCGTCGCGCCCTTCGGGCGGCCGACCTCATCGTCCGTGCCGGTGGGTTTGGCGTTGTGGTGCTCGACGTGGCCGATCTGCCCGTGCCGACCGTGCGGCGCGTGCCGGCCTCGTCCTGGCTGCGCCTGGCGCATGCGAATGAAGGGCGCGACACCGTGTGTTTGCTCCTGGCCGAGACGCCGACCGCGCGCAGTCCGCGCGGGTGGTCCGTGCGGCTCGCGGCGCGTGCGCGCTGGACGGGCGCGAGCGCACAGCAACGGCAGTTCAACGGCTTCGACGTCGACGTCACGGTGACCTCGGCGCGCCACATCGGGGCGGCCACGCTCTCGCTATGACCGGCGCGATTTGGCATCTGCACGCGCACGACCACGCCGGCGGCGCGTCCGCGCTGGCGTCGCCGGCAGCCTCCGCCATCGAGGATCTGGCGCGGCTGTGCTCGCCGCGTGTCGAGCGCTACACCGAGGACGGCGTGATCTTCGACGCGTCCGGATTGGCGCGTGTGCTGGGCACGCCCGAGCACATCGGCCACGAAGTGCAGCGATTGGCCGCGGAACGGCAGGTGCGCGTGCGTGTGGCGGTGGCGCCGACCGCGACCGCCGCCTGGCTGCTCGCGCGCCATGGACGCGCGCCGGTGATGGTGGCGGAGGCCGGGCGGGAAGCGGCCGCGCTGGCCGCGTTGCCGGTCGAGGCGATGTTGACCGTGCGCGATCTCGTCGCGATCTCGGAAGAGGTTCGGACGATGCGCGTGCCGCGGGGGCGGCATTTCCGGGCGGCGCCGTCGCCGATGCGCGCGAGCAACACGGGCTACACGCAGGCGCAGGTGCAGGTGCTGGCGGTGCTCGCGCGCTGGGGCGTGCGCACGTTCGGCGACGTGGCGAGGCTGCCGGTGGCGGAACTGCGTGCGCGATTTGGCACGCTCGGTACGCGCATGCACGAAGTTGCACGTGGGCAAGACCGGCAGCCGATCGTGCCGGGCGAGCCGGCCAAGCGCTTTGTCGAGCGGCTCGCGCTCGAGTGGCCGATCGAAGGGCTTGAGCCGCTGTCATTCGTGCTGGCACGACTGTGCGAGTCGCTCTCGAAACAGCTGGAAGCGGCGGATCGCGGCGCGGTGGCGATCACGACGCGTCTGGCGCTCGTCTCGAAAGCCGGGTTCGAGCGCACGTTGCATCTGCCGGCGCCCATGCGCGATCCGCGGGTGCTGCGCACGCTCATCCTGCTCGATCTCGAAGCGAATCCGATCGCGCCTGCGCCGGCGGGTGAGCCGGACGGACCGGCACGCGTCATCGAGAGCCATGGCGTGGATGCGGTCGAAGTGGAGGTGGAGGTCTCACCCGGACGGATCGCGCAAGGCGCGCTCTTCGTGCGGACGTTGCCCACCCCGGAAGCGCTGGCCACGCTCGTGGCCCGGCTGGGCGCGCTCATGGGCGAGACGCGAGTCGGCGCGCCGCGCGTACTCGACACGCATGATGAACGCGCGATCGCGCAGGAGCGCTTTCAGGTGCGTGAGACTGCGGCGCGCACGCGCGTGGCCGCGCCGGAGCCTCCGGCGTCTGACACGACGCGGGGGCAGACGCTCCGGCGCTTGCGCCATCCCAAGGCGATTCGCATGTCGGGACTGGAGGTCGTGGCCAAGGCCGGGCCGCTGCGCACGTCGGGGCAGTGGTGGCGGCGTGATGGCACGGCCTGGGATCGTGATGCGTGGGATCTGCAATTGGCGGATGGGCGGCTCGTGCGCGTGAGCCGCAATCGCGTGACGAACCACTGGGAACTGGAAGGCACGTACGACTGACCCTCACGGGCGCAGCGGTCCACGTCTCGTTTACGCGATGTTCACTGAACTCCACACGTCATCGGCCTTTTCGTTTTTGCGCGGCGCGTCTCTGCCCGAGACGCTGATCACGCGCGCGGCCGAGCTCGGCTATCCGGCGCTGGCGTTGCTCGACGCCGACGGCGTCTACGGCGCGCCGCAGTTTTATCGCGCCGCGCGGAAAGCCGGGCTCAAGGCCATCGTCGGCGCCGAACTGTCGATGGGCGGCGCCGGGACGGCCGGGACCGGCAAAGACGACCGGCCGTGGCGTTTGCCTGTGCTGGTGTCGTCGGCCGAGGGCTATCGCCATCTCTGCCGCACGATCACGCAGGGCAAACTGCGCGCGGCCAAAGGCGAGGCGCGCTACACGCTGAAAGACTTCGACGGGCGCGCGAGCGGGCTCATCGCGCTGGCCGGTATCAGCGCGCTCGATGCGGAGCGGCACGGCGTCGGTGGCCTCGTCGATCAACTGATTGGCGTGTTTGGCCGCGGCAATGTCTGGGTCGAACTGCAGCGGCATCTGCTGCGCGATGACGCGTCGGGCAATCGCGCGCTCATGGATCTGGCCGAGGCGTTTCGCGTGCCGTTGATGGCGACCAACGGCGTGCGGTTCGCGACGCCAGAGGATCGGCCGCTCTTCGACGTGCTCACGTGTATTCATCACGGCGTCACACTCGAGCAGGCCGGCCGCCGGCTCGTCGCCAATGCCGAGCGCTACCTGAAACCGCCGGAGGTGATGACGCGGTTGTTTGCGGATCTGCCGCAGGCGCTGGCCGGCACCGAGGCGCTCGCCGAGCGGCTCGAGTTCACGCTTGCCAATCTCGGCTACCGGTTTCCGGAGTATCCCGTGCCGGCCGGTGAAACTCAGGCCTCGTTTCTGCGCCGCATCACGCAGGTCGGCGCGCGGAATCGCTACCGGCCGTACCACGACACGGCGCGTGCGCAGATTGATCGTGAGCTCGCGCTGATCGAGAAGCTCGAACTCGCCGGCTACTTCCTGATCGTGTGGGATCTCGTCAACTTCTGCCGCCAGCAGGGCATTCTCGTGCAAGGGCGCGGGTCGGCGGCCAACAGCGCCGTGTGCTATTCGCTCGGCATCACGGCGGTGGATCCGGTCGGGATGGAGCTGCTGTTCGAACGTTTCTTGTCGGAAGAACGCGGCGAGTGGCCCGACATCGATCTGGATTTGCCGAGCGGGGACCGGCGTGAGCGCGTCATCCAATACGTCTATGAGCGCTACGGCCGGCTCGGCGCAGCGATGACGGCCAACGTGATCACGTATCGCGGCCGCAGCGCCGCGCGCGAAGTGGGGAAGGTGATGTCGCTCGACGAGGGCGAGATCGATCGCCTCGCGCGGATGATGCATCAGTTCGAGTGGGTCGACCCGACCGAGACGCTCGCGCGCAATTTGCAGGAGTCGGGGCTGGATCCCACCGACCCGCGCTATCTGCAGTTCGGTGAGCTGTGGAAGCAGATGCAGGATCTGCCGCGGCATCTGGGCCAGCACTCGGGCGGCATGGTGATCTGTCAGGGCCGGCTCGACGAGGTTGTGCCGCTCGAGCCGGCGTCGATGCCCGGTCGCGTGGTCGTGCAGTGGGACAAGGACGACTGCGCCGACCTCGGCATCGTGAAGGTGGATCTGCTCGGCCTCGGCATGATGGCCGCGCTCGAAGACGCGCTGACGATCATTAACAGTGGTGCAGACGGAGCGCGGCCTGAATTCCACGGCCGCGAACCCAGCAGTCCACGTGTCGACATCGCTCACCTGCCCCCGAACGATCCCGCCGTGTACCGGATGCTGCAGACGGCTGACACGGTCGGCATCTTCCAGGTCGAATCCCGCGCGCAGATGGCGACGCTGCCGCGCATGAAACCCGAGCACTTCTACGACATCGTCGTGGAAGTCGCGTTGATCCGGCCCGGGCCGATCGTCGGCAACATGGTGCATCCGTATCTGCGGCGCCGGCGTGGGGAAGAGCCGGTGACGTATGACCATCCGCTGCTCGAGCCGGTGCTGAAGCGCACGCTCGGCGTGCCGCTGTTTCAGGAGCAGTTGCTGCGTATCGCCATGGTGGCCGCGGGGTTTTCCGGCGGTGAAGCCGAAGAACTGCGTCGCGCGATGGGCTTCAAGCGCTCGGTGAAGCGGATGGAAGCGATCGAAGTGCGGTTGCGTGAGGGCATGGCGAGAAACGGCATCGTGGGCGAGCCGGCGGATCGCGTTGTGAAGTCGATCTCGTCATTTGCGTTGTACGGGTTCCCCGAGTCGCACGCGGCCAGTTTTGCGCTGATCGTGTATGCGAGCGCGTATCTCAAAGCGCATTACCCGGCCGCGTTCTACACGGCACTTCTCAATAACCAGCCCATGGGCTTTTACCATCCGGCGACGCTGGTGAAGGACGCGCAGCGTCGCGGCGTGCGCTTCGAGCCGGTCGAAGTGATGGCATCCCGCTGGGAATCGGTTGTTCAGCCGAATGGCGCCGTGCGCCTGGGTTTTTGCATGGTGCGCGGCCTTCGGCGGGAAACGGCGGCGCGTATTCTCAGAATTGCGCACTATCGCTCAATCGATGACCTGGCATCGAAGGCGAAATTGGCGCGTGAGGAACTCCGGGTGCTGGCTGAAATCGGTGCGTTGTCGTGCTTTGGGGCGGATCGCCGAAGCGCGCTCTGGCAAGCCGAGCAGGCCAAGGAAATTGAACTCATCACTGAAGGGGAGCCAGCCGATGGAGCCCGGGACCTTCAGGTTCCGGAAGGCGCCGTGACAGATGGAGCCCGGGACCTTCAGGATGGAGCCCGGGACCTTCAGGTCCCGGGAAACGCTGCGAGCCGATCACCCCTCAAACAGATGTCCATGCTCGAGCGTGTGGCCGCGGATTACTCAGGGACCGGCCTCACGATCGGTCCGCATCCGATGGCGCTCATGCGGCCCGCGCTGGCGCCGCGCGGCGTGCTGCGCGCCATCGATCTGAAGCGCCTGCGCCCCGGCCGCCGCGTGCGTGTCGCCGGCGCCGTGATCACGCGTCAGCGGCCCGGTACGGCGAAGGGCTTTGTCTTTCTCTCACTCGAAGATGAAACCGGCATTGCCAACGCGATCGTCACCCCGCAGATCTTCGGCGAGCACAAACGCGTGATCGTCGACTCGCCGTATTTGCTGATCGAAGGCGTGCTGCAGAACCTTGATGGCTCGGTGTCCGTGAAGGTGGATCGTGTCGAAGCGGTGCATCACTCCGCGCCAGACGTGCCGTCGCACGATTTTCACTGAGCGGGAATGTCCCGCATCGCGGCGCGCACTCGCTCCGCTTGTTGCAGATGCCGATCCTGATGGCGCACGAGAATCAGCAGGCCCGCGCCGACACGAAACCGCAGCAGCGGCAGGAATGGATTCGTGAACCGCACGCGGTTCACATCGTGCCGCGCCGCAATCGTGATCAGTTCGCGGCCGGCGCGATTGCCCTCGTGGAAGCGCTCCAATACGGCATGCCTTCGGGCTGGCCGGCAAGCGCCGAGTGGAGCGGGGAAATGTATTCGTCGTTCGCTTCCCACAGGTGGGCCAGGCATTGGCCGATACTCCACGCACCGGGCGACGGCTGTCGATTCAGTTGTTCGTGTGTCAGCCCCTGCACGAGCGCCGTGGCCCGCCGGTCGTGCGCGTCAAGCTGCGCAAGCAGTTCCGGCGCCCACGGCGCGGTCTGTGACTCGATGCCCATGGGGCGATCTTAGCCCTTCGCGATCTTCTCCATGGTGTCGGCGAAGATGTCGATCTCGTCGAGCGTCGTGTAGATGTTCGGCGTCACGCGCAGGCCTTCGAATTCGGGATGGATGATCGGCGTCGCGAGGATGCGCTGCTTGTCCCACAGCTTCGATCCCACGTCGCCCGTCGGCACGCCTTTGATCTGCACCGTGCCGATCGCGCACGACAGCGCGGGATCGAGCGGGGTGTGCAGCACGATCTTCGGGTGCTTCATCAGGCGCTCGGCCCAGCGGTTGCGCAGATGGCGCAGGCGCGCGGCTTTGCGCTCCATGCCGATGGTCCTCGTGAACACGAGCGCTTCGCTGATGGCGTTGTGGTTCGCGGCCGGGTGCGTGCCGATCTCCTCGAACTTGCGGATGTCCTTCACCTGACCCGCGCCGGCCGGCTGCAGCGCCCAGTGTTTCTCGATGCGATCCTTGCGCACGTAGAGGAAGCCGGCGCCGATGGGCGCGAGCAGCCACTTGTGGAGCGACGTGCCGTAGAAGTCGCAGTCGAAGTCCGTGAGCTTGAAGGGGAAGTGCGAGTAGGCGTGCGCCCCGTCGACGATCGTCGTGATGCCCTTGGCCCGCGCCATCGCACAGATCTCCTTGGCGGGGAAGATCTGGCCCGTGAGATTCGTGATGTGGCTGAAGTGGATCAGCTTCGTCTTCGGCGTGATGGCCTGTTCGAACATCTTCACGAGTTCCGCGGACGTCGCCGGCACCTTGAAAGAGAGCTTCGTCAGCTTGATCCCGTCGCGCAGCACGCGCTGGTCGTACGTCTGCAGCATGCGACCGTAGTCCTGATTGGTCGTGATGACTTCATCGCCGGCCTTCAGGTCGAGCCCAAGCTGCGCGATCTGCAGCGACTCGCTGGCGTTGCGCGTGATCGCGATCGTCTCGGGATCCGCCCCGGTGTCGAGCGCCAGTCCGCGCCTCGCGTTCTCGACGCCCGGCTCGACCTCGCGCCACATGTAGTAGGACGGGGCCTGATTCGAGTGGTCGAGATACCGCTTGAATGTCTCGTGGACGACGCGGGGCGCCGGGCTGCAGCCGCCGTTGTTCAGGTTGATCATCGTGCGATCGAGCGTGAACGCGTCCTGCACGGTGCGCCAATAGGCCTCGTCCATCGCGACCTCGGTCGCGGCCCGCTCGGCGTGGTCCGGCGCGGCGGCGAGCAGCCGCTCGAGGCCCGGCGCGCTGACCGCAGCGGTGGCCACTGCGCCAAGACTCGCGCGATTGAGGAATTGACGACGATTCCAAGCGGTGTCAGACATGTGCGTCTCCTGTTGCCCGGGAGTCTACTTCGTCCTTATTACTTTCCACTTCAACTTCTCACGTGTTGCTTCTGAATTCCAACGTGCAGTGTCTTACTGCGTCTTCGTCGCTATTTGCGGTAGACGCGCCCACCCTTCATCACGAACTTCACGTCCCGCACGGCGTCGATCTTCGTCAGGGGGTCGCCGTTCAGGGCCACGATGTCGGCCTCGAAGCCGGAGGCGAGCGTGCCGATGGTGGTGCCGAGGCCCAGTGACTCCGCCGCGAGCGAGGTGGCGCCGATGAGCGAGTCTTTGGGCGCCTGTCCGGCCTTCACGCGCGCGATGATCTCCCGAGCGTTCTGTCCGTGCGCGCCGGCCACAGCATCCGTGCCCATGGGCATCTTCAAGCCGTACTGCAGCGCCTTCTTGAAACCGCCCTCGAGCGTCGGCACGACTTTCTCCATCGACGCGAAGCCCTCGTCGGTGAAGTTACCCGAGCCGTAGAACTTGTCCTTGTTTTCGAGGTAGTTCTGCAGGACGAGACCGATGTTCGGGTCGAAGAAGATGTTCGCGTCCTTCATCGCCTTATAGGCCGCATCGTCCGCAAAGAGGCCGTGTTCGACCTGCGAGCAACCGGCCTTCACGGCCGCGATCACCGACTGTGAGTCGTGCGCATGGACGAGCGTGCGCAGACCTTGCGCTTTGGCTTCGGCGCACACCGCGTTGATCTGGTCCTGCGTGACGTTCATCTTGCCGCCGTCGCGAATGCTGCCCGAGGCGAAAAACTTGATGACATCGGCGCCCTGGTCCTTCGCCTGCTTCACGCGATCGCGCAGTTGGTCCGGCGTGAGCGTGCCGCCCTGAATCTGCGAGATGGAGGTGAGGACGCGCGGCCCGACGACCACGCCGGCCGCGATGGCGTCGCGAAGCGGTTTGTCCGTGGCCGCGCCGAGCGACTGTACTGTCGTGAACCCGGCGAGGAGCATCTTGCGCGAGTTCTCGAGGACGGCGTCCGCCACATACGCCGCGGTGTCATTGCCGCCCTGATACTTGCCGTTCTCGCTGAAATACCAGTTGAGGTGCACGTGCACGTCGATCATGCCCGGCAGGAGGGTGGCGTCCCCCATGTCGTACGTGTAGGGGCCGGGACGCTGCCCGACGAAGGTGATCTTCGAGCCGGTGATCTCGACGACGCCGTCACGGATGAGGCCGCCTGTGCCGTCGAAGACCCGCGCGGCGTGGAGCGTGATCGGGGCGCCGCCGCGTCCGCGTCCGCCCTGCGCGGCGAGACCGGCGAGGCCGAAGGCCATGATCGAGACCGCGGTGAGCAGAAGACCGGCGCGACGGGAGGTCCGCATGCCGCGCAGTATACGGTGAGTGGCGGGAGGTTTCCGCTATATTGAAGAGATGTCTGTGAAGGGAAAAGCCAAGCCGGAGACCACCGTGACCGGCAAGCGAGTGATCCGCAAGAAGTCGAAGATCAAGGGCGCCGGCTACGGCGTCTACGCCTGCGAGCCGTTCAACAAGAACACGCGGATCGTGGAGTATCAGGGCGAGTTGATTTCGGCGTCGAAGTCCGACTGGCGCGAGCGGCGCTACCAGGCCAAGGGCATGATCTGGTCGTTCACGGTGTCGCGCCGGCTGGTGCGCGACGGCAATGTGGGCGGCAATATCGCGCGGTTCATCAATCACTCGTGCAAGCCCAACTGCTACTCGGAAGTGGTCAAGCACACGGTGTGGATCCGCGCCGGCCGGAACATCAAGAAGGGCGAAGAACTCACCTACGACTACAACACCGGGGGCGAGGCGGGCATTCAGTGCCGCTGCCGGCCCGGCTGCAAGAATAAGATCTGACCGCATGCAGGGGATCCGCCACGTGCTCTACCTCCACGGCTTTGCGTCATCGCCCGAGTCGGGTAAGGCGCAACGGTTTGCCGCGGCGTGCGCGGCGCGGGGGATCGGGTTCACGTGCCCGGATCTCAACGAGCCGTCGTTCGAGACGCTGACGGTCACGCGCATGCTTGAGCAGGCCCGAACCGCGATCGATGCCGTGCCCGGCCCGGTCGCGATCGTGGGATCGAGCCTCGGCGGGTTTGTGGCTGTGCACGCGGCTGCGGCGGACCGCACCGGGAAGGTCCAGCGGCTCGCGCTCATGGCGCCGGCCTTCGATTTCGGTGGCAATCGCCTGCGGCAACTCGGCGAACACGGGATCGAGCAGTGGCGGCAAGACGGGGTCCTCGAGTTCTTCCACTACGCCCACAACCAGCCGCGTCGTGTCTGGTTCCGCCTCTATGAAGATGCGGCGCAGTATGACGCCTATCCGCTCCAGCTGACCCTGCCCATCCAGATCTTCATGGGGCGCCAGGACGACACCGTGCCGCCGGAGACCGTGGCGGCCTGGGCGGAGGGGCGGCCGAATGTCGACCTCACGTGGTACGAGGATGGCCATCAACTGTCCGCATCCATCGATGACATCATTCGTCGGTCTTTTGCCGGGGCCTGACCGCGACCTTAACGCGTCTTAATCCCAACGCTGTGTTCTAATTAGCCATCGTCCAGCCAAGTTTGGGAGAGGGTGCAGGTCATGATCCTGAAGATCAAGACGTCGGCAGATGTCGCGTCATCCGAAATCACACCGGAGTCGGTGTACCACGATCGGCGCACGTTCATGAAAGCCGGCGTGATCGGCGCCGCCGGGCTCGCGACGGCGGCCTTCGGCGGGTTCGACACGCCGCTCTTCGCGCAGGCGAATCGCTACGCCGCGCCGCAGAATCCGAAGTTCGTCGCCGATCCCAAGGTGGATCCGCCGAACAAATACGAAGAGATCACGAGCTACAACAACTTCTATGAGTTCGGTACGGGCAAGGGCGATCCGGCGCAGTACGCCGGCAAGCTTACGACGTCGCCGTGGACCGTCGAAGTCGACGGCGCCTGCAACAAGCCCGGCAAGTACGACGTCGAGAAGCTGATCGACTTCAAGCAGCTCGAAGAGCGTGTGTACCGGCATCGGTGCGTCGAGCGGTGGTCGATGGTGATTCCGTGGGTCGGCGTGCCGATCAAGCACGTTCTCGACAAGCTCGAGCCGCAGGCGAAGGCGAAATACGTCGAGTTCCACACGCTGGTGCGCCCGAGCGAGATGTTCGGACAGAAGACGCCCGTGCTGCAGTGGCC
>CAYFLU010000005.1:0-49645 GCA_964343975.1 uncultured Solibacteraceae bacterium | reverse complement strand
GAGTACTACCTCCGCACGGGCAAGATGATGCCCGCCGACGGCGCCCAGGTAGATCGCGTCGAACCCTTTGAGAATGTCGAGCGCGTCGGCGGGCATCATCTTGCCCGTGCGGAGGTAGTACTCCGAGCCCCATTCGAAGTGCGTGAACTCGAGCGACGCGCCGGTGGCGCTCGCGGCGCGCGTGATGACGTCGATGCCGGCCGGAATCACTTCGAGGCCGATGCCGTCGCCGGCGATGACTGCGATCCGGTGAGCCATCGCGCTACATCCCCGGCGGCGTGAAGCGGCCGTCGACCGCGGTCCAGCCGCCGTCCGCGTAAATCGTCGTGCCCGTGACGAAGCTCGCCGCGTCCGACGCGAGGAAGAGCGTCGGGCCGACGAGTTCCTGCGGCCGGCCCCAGCGATTGAACACGCTCTTCGCGGCGTAGGCGTTGTACCAGCCCTCGTTGGCCTTGATCGGCGCGGTGAGCGGCGTTTCGATCACGCCCGGCGCGATCGCGTTCACGCGCACGCCCGACGGACCGAACTCGGCCGCCGCCGTCTTCACCAGCTGCAGCACGCCGGCTTTGGTCGCCGCATACATGCCCTGACCCGGTTCCACCGTGACGGCGCGGATCGACGAGAAGAGCACGATCGCGCCGCGCCGCTGCGCCGTCATGATGCGGCCGGCACTCCGGAGCACGTTGAAGTTGCCCTTGAGGTTGACGTCGATGACCTTCTGCGCCTCCTCGTCGGTGTACTGCAGCATCGGCTTGCGCACGTTCACGCCGGGCGTGCAGATCACGATGTCGAGACCGCCGTATGTCGCGGCGACGGCGTCGAAGGCCGCGGTCACCGCGGCGCTGTCGCAGAAATTGAGCGCGCCGCTGTCGCAGCCGGCGCTCTCAGCCACGCGCGCGGCCGCATCGGCGTTGAGGTCGAGACACACGACACGCGCGCCCGCGTCGACGGCGCCGCGCGTCACCGCTTCGCCGATGCCGGAGGCGCCGCCGATCACGATCGCCGTCTTGCCCTGCAAACTGAAGATGTTCGTCGTCATAGTGGGGAAGGGCCGCCTAGAACGTCGGCGGCGTGTTGATCCAGATGAGGGCGGCTTCCGTTTCGCCCGGGTTGAACCAGCGGTGGCCCTGCGTGCTTTCGAACCAGAGGCTGTCACCGGCCTGGAGCACGTAGCAGTCGAGCTCGTCGAGCCAGATCTCGAGCGTGCCCGACAGCATGTAGATGAATTCCTCGCCCTGATGCGAGTAAGTGCCTTCGCTCCCGGCGAGCGGCGCCACGCGGAAGAGCATGCTCTGCAGCATCGGCGCGCCCACCGAGAGCACTTCCATGCGCACGCCCGGATCGACCTCGAGCACGCGCCGTTCGTTCGGCTTCACGAGCCGGTCGTGGTGCGCGGGCTGATTGAAGAGCGCCATCACCGTGGTGCCGTACGCATTCGCGAGGCGCTGCAGGGTGGAGACCGAGGCGTTGGCGTGCGCGCGTTCGAGCGAACTCAGAAACCCGGTGGAGATGCCGGCCTTGGTGGCGGCCGCCGCGAGCGACATGCCGCGGCGTTGGCGCAGATCGCGCAGCTTGGGGCCGAGCGCGGGCGCGGGCTTCTCGGCGGCACGCGCCGAGGGCGGCTTTTTGCCCAGCTCGCGCTTGATCCCCGGCACGTTCAGGCGCTGCACGTCGCGCAGATACTTGATGCGCTTGAGCACCTTCAGGAGTTCGGGGCTGTAGAGACGGTAGCGCCCATTTGAGCGGGCGGGGCTGACGAGCCCGACGCTTTCCCACAGGCGCAGGGTGGAGGGACTCACCCCCAGAATGCGGGCGGTCTGGCCCACCGAGAGGAACCCGTACGTTGCCGGACCGACACGCCGTGTTTGCTTCGACGTCTTGGCAGGTCGGCTACGCTTCGCCATCGGTGCGAGCCGAATCGTACCGGATCGGTCCATGTTTGACAACCTTGCAGGCTTCCTGTAAGACAGTGCGCGATCAACGTCGTCTTTCAAGTGGAGTGTGCGGGGCATGAGTGGGGATCGCGTCAATACGATCGGCAATTTCGTCAACGGCACGTGGCAGACGCCAGGCGGCGCGCTCGTCGAGGTGAAGAACCCGGCGACCGGTGAGCCGCTCGCGCGCGTGGCCATGTCATCGGCGGCTGATGTCGCCGCGGCGGTGGCGACCGCGTCACAGGCCTTCGACGGCTGGCGGCGCACACCGGCCACCGAGCGCGTGCAGTACCTCTTCAAGCTGAAGATGCTCCTCGAGGAGAACCTCGACGAGATCGCCCGCACGATCACGCGCGAGTGCGGCAAGACCTTCACCGAAGCGCGCGCCGAGATGCGCCGCGGCATTGAAAACGTCGAGACGGCCGCGGGCATCCCGCTGATGTCGCTCGGCTACAACGCCGAAGACATCGCGAGCGGCATCGACGAGATGATGATCCGCCAGCCCATCGGCGTCGTCGCCGCCATCACGCCCTTCAACTTCCCGGGCATGATCCCGCTCTGGTTCCTGCCGTACGCGATCGCCTGCGGCAACTGCTTCGTCGTGAAGCCGTCTGAGCGGGTGCCGATGACGATGGCGCTGCTCGCGTCGATCATCGCGAAGACGGGGTTGCCGCCGGGCGTGCTCACGGTGGTGAACGGCGGCAAAGAGGCGGTCGACGCGCTGCTCGATCATCCTGATGTGCGCGCGATCTCGTTTGTCGGGTCATCGCCGGTGGCGCAGTACATCTATCAGCGCGCCTCGGCGAACGGGAAGCGCGTGCAGTGCCAGGGCGGCGCGAAGAACCCGATCATCATCATGCCCGACGCCGACATGGACATGACGGTCAAGATGGCCGCCGACTCCGCGTTCGGCTGCGCCGGACAGCGCTGTCTGGCCGCGTCGATCGTGATTCCGATTGGTGAAGCGCGCGAGACCTTCACGCCGCGCATGCTCGAGACGGCGGCCACGCGCGTGGTCGGCAACGGCCTCGAGACGTCGACCGAGATGGGGCCGGTGATCACGAGCGACAGCCGCTCGCGCATCGAGGGTTTGATCGCGCAGGGCGTGAAGGACGGCGGCAAGGTGCTCGTCGACGGCCGCGACACGAAGAGCGGCGCGCTCGCCTCAGGCCATTTCCTCAAACCGACGGTCATCGAAGTCGACAACCCGGGTGGCTCCGTCGCGACGACCGAGATCTTCGGGCCGGTGCTGGCGGTGTCGCCGCAGGACACGCTCGACGCGGCCATCGCGGCGGTGAACCGGTCGGCCTTCGGCAACATGGCGTGCATCTTCACGTCGAGCGGCGCGGCGGCGCGGAAGTTCCGCTATGAGGCGCGCGCGGGCAACATCGGCATCAACATCGGCGTCGCGGCGCCGATGGCCTTCTTTCCGTTCTCGGGATGGAAGGGCAGCTTCTTCGGCGACCTGCACGCACAGGGCAAGGACGCCATCGAGTTCTACATGGACAAGAAGGTCGTCGTGGAGCGCTGGCCGAAGGAGTGGTCGCGCACCTTCTGAAACCTTGCGTGATGTTGACAACCTTGCACGTTTTCTGTAGAAGCAGCGATACATCAGCAACAGTCGATCGTTCGGGAGGAGCGATGGCAATCAGACGGGCACCATTGGTAGGGATGTTGTGTCTCATGGCGGCGCTGTTGTGGCTCATGCCGGCAACCGCGTTCGCTCAGGCCACGGGGACATTGGCCGGCGTCGTCACGGACCAGACGGGCGGCGTCATGCCGGGCGTCACGGTGGATGTGACCAACGCCGCGACCGGACAGGTCCGCAGCGCGACCACGAACACCGACGGCTATTTCGCGGTGTTGCTGTTGCAGCCGGGCAGCTACGACGTCAAGGCGACGCTGCAGGGCTTCAAGCAGCAGCTGCGCAAGGGCGTGTCGGTGACGGTCGGTGACACGTCCCGCGTCGACTTCAAGCTGTCGGTCGGCGGACAGGAAGAGACGATCACGGTCAGCGGTGAGGCGCCGCTCGTCGAGACGTCGCATGCCACGCTCGGCATCACGATCGATCAGAAGAAGGTCGTCGAACTGCCGCTGAACGGCCGCAACTTCACCCAGCTCGGCACGCTGATCCCGGGCGTCGTCGCGCCGCCGAGTGGTCTCGGCGGTCAGAACGGCGATGCGACGCCCGGTGGGTTCGGCAACGCCACCGGCGGCTTCAACGTGAACGGCATGCGCAACCAGTCGAACAACTTCCTGCTCGACGGCGCGGCCAACAACGACACGTTCAACACGGGCTTCGTCATGCGCCCGCCGCCCGACGCGATTCAGGAATTCAAGATCCAGACGCACTCCTACAGCGCCGAGTACGGCCGCAACGCCGGCTCGGTCGTGAACGTGGCGACCAAGAGCGGCACGAACACCGTGGCGGGCAGCGTGTGGGAATTCAACCGCGACGACAAGTTCCAAGCGCGCAACTACTTCGTGCCGACCACCCAGGCCAAGCCGCTGCTGAAGCAGAACCAGTACGGCGCGAGCTTCGGCGGGCCGATCATGAAGAACAAGTTCTTCGGGTTCGCCTATTACGAGGGCTACCGCAACCGGAAGGGCAACACGACGACGATCAACGTGCTGAGCGATGCGCAGCGGACGGGCGTGTTCACCTCGACGATCAAGGACCCGCTCACGGGCGTGGCGTTCCCGAACAACACGATTCCGGCGAGCCGCATCAGCCCGATCGCGTTGAAGCTGATGAACGACTTCATGCCGCGCGCCAATGTCGGCACGGGGCAGTATTTCGTGGCACCCGAGACGGTCGACAACCGCGACTCGCTCGGCACGCGCGTGGACTTCCAGCTGAGCAGCCAGCACTCGGTGCTCGCGCGCTACCTCAACACGCAGACGCACGCGATCACGCCGCCGACCACGCAGGCGATCGGCACGGACGCGAAGGCGACGCTCCAGGACTTCATGGCGTCGGATACGTACGTGTTCACGCCGCACGTGATCAACGTGGCGCGCGTGTCGTACAACTGGATCTCGGCGACGCCGCAGAAGACGTCGGGCCTCAACAACCTCGACTACGGCATCAACGTGCCGAACACCAACAGCCTGGCGCCCGGCCTGGCGTCGATCGCCATCACCGGCTTCAACGGCATGGGTGACGCGCAGCAGCCGTTCGTCAAGCGCGAGAACAAGGTGTTCCAGTTCACCGATGACGTGACCTGGACGCGCGGCGACCACTCGATGAAGTTCGGCGTGGATGCGCGGCGCGAAGGGATGTACATCGCGTTCATCAACCGTCCGAACGGCGACTTCACGTTCTCGGGCGCGATCACGGGCAACGCCGCGGCCGACTTCCTCCTCGGCTTGCCGGCGCAGTTCCGTCGCACCACGAAGAACCAGGCGCAGGACGGCTGGGGCTGGAGCTATGCGGCGTACGCGCAGGACGAATGGCGCGTGAACGCGCACCTGACGTTGAGCTACGGCCTCCGGTACGAGCTGGCGATTCCGTTCCAGGATCGCAACAACGCGCTGAACGCGTTCCACACGGGCCAGCAGTCCACGGTGTACCCGACGGCGCCGAAGGGCCTCGTGTACCCCGGTGACGTCGACACGCCGGCCGGCACCTACTACGCGGACAAGAACAACGTCGCGCCCCGCTTCAACTTCGTGTACGACCCGAAGGGCGAGGGCAAGACGACGATCCGCGGCGCGTGGGGCATCTTCTACGACTCGCTGGCCGGGCAGGGCGACTTCTTCCAGAACGGCGTGCTCGCGCCGCCGTTCACGCCGCTCGTCGAAGTGAACGCGCCGCCGGCGTCGATCACGTTCGCCAACCCGCTCAACGCGATCTCGGGCGGTGCGGCGGACTTCCCGGCGGGCCTCACGGTCATCGGCTGGGGCAAGGACTTCAAGACGCCGTACGCGCAGCACTTCAACATCTCGATCCAGCAGCAGATCGGCAACAACATGGGCGCGGAAATCGGCTACGTCGGTTCGCGCGGCCGGAACCTGCCGATCTTCATGGAAGTGAACCCGGGCGTCTACACGGCCGGGCAGACGACGGCCGGCGCGCGCATCATGCCGGCGTTCGCGCTCGTGCGGCCGACCTTCTCAGAGGCCAAGTCGCAGTACGACTCGCTCCAGGCCAGCCTCCGCATGCGGCCGACGCACGGCATCAACTTCCTGGCGTCGTACACGCTGGGCCACGCGCAGGACCACGTGTCGGGTCTCAACATCGGCGGCGAACCGCGGCCGGTGCTGTCGGTGGATATGAACGATCCGTCCACGATCGAGAACGCGCTGACCTACGAGTGGGGCGATGCCCTGTTCGACGTGCGCCAGCGCTTCGTGCTGAGCTTCGGTGTCGAGCTGCCGGACTTCGCCAACGCCAACCCGTTCGTGAAGTACGTGCTTGGCGGCTGGCAGTTCAACGGCATCTACCAGGCGCAGACGGGCTTCCCGCTGAGCGTGACGGATTCGGTGCTCACCATCCGCTACCTCACCAACCGGCCGGATGCCACGTGCGATCCGAACGCGGCCGCGCCGCACACGGTGGATCAGTGGTTCGACACCTCGTGCTTCACGCGCCGGTCGGGTGCGGCCACGGGAGATCGTCCGGGCAACGCGGGCCGCAACACGATCCGCGGGCCGGGCTACCAGTCGACGGACCTGTCGCTCTTCAAGAACATCGCGCTCCACGGCAACCAGCGCCTGCAGATCCGCATTGAAGGGTTCGACATCTTCAACAACATCCGCTTCAACAACCCGAGCGGCGCGATCGGCACCGCGAACTTCGGCAAGATCACGTCGGCGCAGGATGGCCGAGTGATGCAGTTCGGCGTGAAGTACATTTTCTAAATCGCACGTGCGCCCGTGCCGGATGGGGCTTCGGCCGCCCTCCGGCACGGGCGTCTCTCGTCGCTCGACACGCAGCAGAGGACCGATTGATGACGAAGACCTGGATCATGACGCTTGGTGCGGCCGGCGCGTTTGCCCTGGCCGCGGTGCAGGCGCAGACGCCGGCCGCACAGACCGGCGCGCGCACCTCGACCCTCACCCCCGATCCGAAAGCCTCGGCCTTTGCGAAGCCCGCCGCTGACAACGACACATTGACCGCGGTGGAAGGACTGAAAGTCGGACATTTCACGCTGACCGAGCGGCCCACGGGCTGCACCGTGATCCTCGCGAAGGACGGCACGACCGGCAGCGTCTCCCAGCGCGGCGGCGCCCCCGGCACCCGCGAAACGAATTTGCTCGACCCCGTGAACAACGTCCAGATCGTCAACGCCATCGTCCTCTCGGGCGGCAGCGCGTTCGGTCTCGACGCGGCGAGCGGGACGATGAAGTGGCTCGACGAGCACAACATCGGCTATCCGGTCGGCGCTGCCGGCGTGGTGCCGATCGTGCCGTCGGCGATCCTGTTCGACCTCGGCTTTGGCGGGAACCCGAAGGTGCGCCCGGGCGCGGATTGCGGCTACAAGGCCGCGGAAGCCGCGTCGGAGAAGGCCGTGCAGATGGGCAACTTCGGCGCCGGCGCGGGCTCCACGGTAGGGAAGTCGGGCGGTGGCGGTCGCGCGGGCGGCGGTGGGGGCCCGATGAAGGCCGGCCTCGGCTCCTACGCGATCAAGATGCCGAACGGCCTCGTCGTGGCGGCGATCGTCGCGGTGAACGCCGTGGGCGACATCATCGATCCGACGAACGGCCAGGTCGTGGCCGGCGTGCGCGGCCCGGACAACAAGCTCCTCGATGCGCGCAAGCTGCTCGTGGCCGGCAGCAACCGTGAAGGCCGCGCCGGTGAGAACACGACGATCGGCCTCGTGGCCACCAACGCGAAGCTGACGAAGGTGCAGGCGCAGAAGATGGCGATGATGGCCGACGACGGCTACGCGCGCGCGATCAACCCGTCGCACACGCCGGGCGATGGCGACACGATCTTCTCGCTCGCCACCGGCACGTGGGATGGCGCAGCCAACTACAGCCAGATCGGCTCACTCGCGGCCGAAGCGATGGCCGAAGCGGTGGTCCGCGCGGCCGTCTACGCAACGCAGTCGGCGGGCACGCCGTCGGCGCGCGACATCGGCTCGATCCCGGCCCGCTACAAGAACGTGATCAAGTAAACGGCTCACGGATCATCCTCGTCCGTGTCCCCCCGCCACGTCGCCTCGGATGCCAGTCGAGGCGACGTGGCGTTCTTTCAGAAAGAGTGAGTGCGTCGCATGTCTGCCCGATTGGTTGATGCCGTTCTCCGCGAGTGCGAAGCCATCGTCCCCGAGATGGCGGAGTTTCTGCAGGTCATCACGCGCATCCCCACGGTGAATCCACCGGGGGAGCACTACGCCGACTACGCGGAGGTGTGCCGCGAGTACTACGAGCGGCTGGGCTACACGACGGAGTTGATCGCGGCCGAGGGGCACGAAGACCACACGCCGCAGCATCCGCGTATCAATGTGCTCGGACGGATGGAGGGCACGAGCGGCGACGGGCCGTGCGTGCACTTCAACGGCCACCTCGACGTCGTGCCGGTGGGCGACGGCTGGACGAAGGATCCGTTCGGCGGCGACATCATCGACGGCAAGCTCTACGGCCGCGGCACGAGCGACATGAAGGCCGGCATCGCGTGCTCCCTGTATGCGATCGAAGCGCTGCGGCGGGCCGGCGCGCAGTTGCCCGGCGCAGTGGAGCAGAGTTCGACGGTCGATGAAGAGAGCGGCGGCTTTGCCGGCGTCGCATATCTCGCGCAGAAGGGCTACCTGAACCCGAAGCGTCAGCACCACGTGATCATCACCGAGCCGCATGGCCCCGATCGCATTTGCCTCGGCCACCGCGGTGTGTGGTGGTTCGACGTCACGATCAAGGGCCACATCGCGCACGGCTCGATGCCGTTCAACGGCATCAACGCGGTCGACCGCATGAACACGTTCCTGTCGGCGGTGACCGAGCGCATTCGTCCGAAGCTCGCGGCGCGCGTGACCGACATGCCGTGCGAGCCGAAGGGCGCCCGGCAGGCGACGCTCAACATCAACTCGATCTTTGCCGGTCAGCCGATTGAACAGCGGCAGACGCCGTGCGTGCCCGATCGGTGCACGGTGATCTTCGACCGCCGCTTCCTCATCGAAGAGGAACTGGCCGACGTGCAACGCGAGTTCACCGACCTGCTGAAGGAGCTGGGCCTGCCACACGAGATGCGCGACCGCATGATCGTGTATCCGACCTTCACGCCGAAGGATTCTCCGGTGTCGAGTGCCGTGGCCTCGTCGATCGTGGACGTGTGCCAGAAGGCGCCGACGTTCATGGCGAGCCCCGGCACCTACGACCAGAAACACTTCGTGCGCATCGCCAACGTGCGCGACTGCATCTCGTATGGGCCCGGCGTGCTGGACATGGCGCATCAACCCGACGAATATGTGTCTCTCGACGATCTCGAAGCGGCGGCCAAGGTCATGGCCTTGGCCACGCTGCGCTTAATGGGTGTGAAGACGGGGGCGGCATGAGCTATTTGCTGGTGTTGGTGGCCTACGCGGTCGGCCTCGTCGCGCTGGGGCTGTTCCTCTCGCGGCGCGTCACGTCGGCGAAAGACTTCTTCGTGGCGGGCCGCTCGTTGCCGCCGGGGCTCATCTTCGCGACGTTTCTGGCCGCCAACATCGGCGCCGGGTCGACGGTCGGGGCGACCGGCCGCGGGTTCACACAGGGCCTGTCCGCATTCTGGTGGGTCGGATCCGCGGGCATCGGCTCGCTGATCCTGGCGTTCTTCATCGGCCCGCGCATCTATCGCATCGCCAAGCAATACAACCTGCTCACCGTGGGCGACTACCTGGAGATGCGCTACGACGCCAAGGTGCGCCTGTTCCTCGGCGCCACGCTGTGGCTGGGCTGCCTGTTCATTCTGGCGGGGCAGTTGATCGCCATCGCGTGGATCCTGAACGTCACGGCCGGACTCGCCAAGCCGATCGGCTGCGCGCTCGGTGGCCTCGTGATCGCGGCGTACTTCTCGACGGGCGGTCTGCGCACGTCGGCGATGCTGCACGTGATTCAGATCACGGTGAAGATGGTCGGCTTCCTCATCGCGGTGCCGTGGGCGCTGCATGCGGTCGGCGGCTGGTCGGGGCTGCAGGCCATGCCGAACGTGCCGGCCGGTTACTTCTCGCCGGTGGGCGTCGGCGTGAGCGGCGTCCTTGGCTATCTCGCGATCTTCATGCCGAACTTCTTCATCGCGCCGGGGCTCATTCAGAAGCTCTATGGCGCGAAGGATGAATCCGCGGTGCGTGCCGGTGTCGGTTGGCACGCCGTTGTCCTGCTGTTCTACGCTGTGCTGCCGGCGCTCCTCGGCATGATCGCGCGGCAGGCATTCCCGCATCTCGACAACCCGGAGCTGGCGCTGCCGACGGTGCTGCGTGAACTGCTGCCGTGGTGGCTGGGCGCGCTCCTCCTCGGCGCGGTGTTCTCGGCTGAACTGAGCGCCGGCGACGCCGTGCTGTTCATGCTGTCGACGTCGCTCGGCAAGGACCTCTACAAGACGCTGATCAATCCGTCGGCAACGGAAGACCAGCTGCTGCGGTTCACGCGCTGGACGTCGGTCGTAGCGGGCGTGCTCGGCGCCGTCTTCGCGATGCTGCTGCCGACGGTCGTGTCGGCCCTGACGGCGTTCTACGGCCTCTTGACGGTGGTACTGCTCACCCCGCTCGTGGCCGGCTTGTATTCGAAGATCCCCAGCGCCACGGCCGCCTTCACGACGATGGCCGTGTCGGTGGTCGGCGAAGTGATCATCCACTTCTCGACGAACGGCAAAGGATGGTGGATCTTCAATCCGATCGCGCTCGGCATCTTCGTCGGCGTTGCGACGATGGCCGTGATGTGTGTGCTGGCGCCGAACCGCTCGAAGGCCTGAGCAGACAAAAAGCCGGGAGTTAATTCGTCGAATTAACTCCCGGCTTCTTGCGATCTAGCGGTCGGCCAGCACCACGGCTGGATGCAGCGCCCCGCCGCGCGAGTCTGCGAGGCCGAGCAGTGTGCCGTCTTCGCCCAGCACGCGCACTTTCTCGCCGGCGCCGGTCACCGGCACCACCAGGCCGATCAACTGATCGGGCGAGATCGGATTGCCGTGCGTCATGCGGCGATACCCCAGCGCATTCACGGTCACAGCGGGGAAGTGCGGGAGCGCATCCGCCGGATTGATGAGGTGCGCGGCCACGTCAGGACCGAGGCGCTCCGCCTCGTCGAGCGGCAGCGCCGCGGCGAGCGTGAACGCGCCACTGCGCGTGCGGCGCAGCGCCGTGAGGTGCGCGCCGCAGCCGAGCGCGCGCCCGAGATCGCGCGCCAGCGCGCGCACGTAGAAGCCGGCCGTGGCGGTGACGGTGAGTTCGACGACGGCCGCGTCGACGCGGCGCAAGAGCAGTTCGCTGACGGTGACGCTGACCGGCTTCAGCTCCACCACCTTGTCGGCGCGCGCGAGGTCGTAGGCCTTGTGGCCGTCGATACGCTTGGCCGAGATGGTCGACGGCACCTGATCGAACATGCCCCGGAAGGCGTCGAGCGCCGCCGCGATGGCGTCGTGGCCCGGCAGTGGGCCGTCGAATCGCGAGATCACGTCGCCGGCGGCGTCCTCCGTCGACGTCTCGACCCCGAGCTCGAGCCTCGCGTCGTAGGTCTTCTCGCTTGAGCTGAGGTACGGCGCGAGCCGCGTGGCCTTGCCCATGACGAGTGGCAGCAGGCCCGTGGCGCGCGGATCGAGCGTGCCCGTGTGGCCCACGCTGCGCTCGCGCGCGGTGTTGCGGATGCGGGCCACGACGTCGTGCGAGGTCGGACCGACCGATTTGTCGATGAGGAGAATGCCGTTCATCCGCGTTACGTCGTCTGCAGCGCGGGGCCGAGCGCGTCGACGATCTGGCGCGTGACGCTCGCCTGATCGCCGGTGAGCGAGCAGCCGCTCGCATTGACGTGGCCGCCGCCGCCCCACTGCTGGGCCACGGCGCGCACGTTCACGGCGCCCTTTGAGCGGAGGCTGACGCGGAAGCCGCCGTCGGCCTGCTTCTTGATGAGCGCCACGGCGACGATGTCCTTGGCGCCGAGCGGGATATTGACGAGGCCGTCCGTGTCGTCCACCGTGGCCCCACACCGCGCCAGCAGGTCATCGTCGAAGTAGAGCACGGCGACGCGCTGGTCGTAGTGGAGCTGCATGGCGTGGAGCATTTCGCCGGTGAGGCGCACGCGGCCGATCGAGAAGCTGTCGTAGATCTCGCGCGCGAGCGCAGCCGGGTTCACGCCCGCAGCGGCGATGCGGCGGCAGAGGTCGAAGGTCCGCGACGTGATGTTCGCGTGGCGGAACGAGCCCGTGTCGGTGGAGATACCGAGGTAGAGGTGCGTGGCGATGGCCGGCGTCCAGGCCACGCCGAGCGCGTCGATGATCTCCGCCGCCATCTCGGCAACGGCCGCCGCCGATTCGTCGAACCAGTTCACCGCGCCATACATCGTGTTGCCGGCGTGGTGATCGACGTTGATGAGGTAGTGGCCCTCGAAGCCGGCCACGCCCGTGCGATCGAGCGCGCTGCACTCCATCACGATCACGGCGTCGGGGTGGCCCTCGAATCGCTCCAGGCACTCCACGCGATCAACGGCGGGGAAGTGGCGGTACGGTTGCGGTGCGGGATCGCGATCGACGAACCGTACGGTCTTGCCGAGCGATTCGAGTGCCAGACCCAGCGCGATCTGCGAACCGATGGCGTCGCCGTCGGGACGCGCATGGGAGGTGAGGACGAACGAGTGCCGCGCCTCGATGGCGCGGACGACATCTTTCACGCTCACTCGGCGTCCTTCTTGGGAGCGTCCGCCTTGGCCGCATCGGTCGGCGCCGCCGTGCCGGTCGTCTCGGCCGGCGTCGACTCCTGATACGGATGGAGCTCGCGTTCCTTCTGGATCTCGATGATCAGTTCCTCGACGCGCGCCTGATGGGCGATGCCTTCGTCGAAGTGGAAGATCAGCTCGGGCACCCGGCGCAGACGGATGTGCGCGCCGATTTGGCGGCGCAGGAACGGCTTGGCACGCTCGAGCGCGGCCTTTGTGGAGGCCTTGGCCTTCTCGTCGCCCAGACACGTGTAGTTCACGCGCGCGAGCTGGAGATCCGGCGACACCTTCACGTGCGTGATCGTGACGAACCCGATGCCGGGATCGTGCACCTCACGCGCCAGCGACTCGCTCAGCACGTGACGGACTTCTTCAGCGACGCGGTCGGGGCGGGAACCTTGAGCCATAGGATGTGCCGGAAATGAAAAGGCCAGCGTGCGAAGCGGCGATGCCGTCCGCACGCTGGCCGTGGAACTACAGCGTGGCGGCGACCTTTTCGATGCTGACGAGCTCGATGATGTCGCGCTCCTTCATGTCGTTGAACTTGTCGAGGCCGATACCGCACTCCATGCCCTGCTTGACCTCGCTCACGTCGTCCTTGAAGCGGCGCAGCGAGCTGAGCTTGCCGGTCCAGATCACCTTGCCGTCGCGGAGCAGACGCGCCTGCAGGCTCGACCCACGCTTGATGTCGCCCTGCGTGACGATGCAGCCCGCGATCGCGCCCTTGCCGGCCTTGAAGACCGCGCGGACTTCGGCCACACCGACGCGCGATTCCTTGAGCGTCGGCTCGAGCAGGCCCGTCATCGCCTTCTTAATCTCGTCGGTGACGTTGTAGATGATCGAGTGCTGGCGGATGTCCACTTCCTCGCGCTCGGCCACTTCGGCGGCGTTGCGGTCGGGCTTGACGTTGAAGCCGATGATGATCGCCTTCGACGCGGAGGCCAGCAGGACGTCGGATTCGTTGATGGCGCCGACGCCGCTGTGGATGATCCGGATCTTGACCTTGTCGTCGCTGAGCTTCGCGAGCGAGTCGGACAGCACTTCCGACGAACCCTGCACGTCGGCCTTGATGATGATCGCCAGTTCCTTGAGGCCGCCTTCGGCCATCTGGGCCTGCAGCGACTCGAGGGTGAGGCGTCCGCCCTTGGCGCCGAGCGACTTGTCCTTCGCCTGCGACTGACGGAACGTGATGACCTGACGGACCTTGATCGGGTCGTCGATGACTTGGAACGTGTCGCCTGGGGCGGGGAGGGCCGAGATACCGAGCACTTCCACCGGCGTCGACGGGCCGACCGACTTCACCTTCTGGCCGCGATCGTCGAAGAGCGCGCGGACCTTGCCGTCCACGACGCCCGCGATGAACACGTCGCCTTCGTTGAGCGTGCCATCCTGCACGAGCACGTGCGCCACCGGGCCGCGGCCCTTGTCGAGCTTGGCTTCGATGACGGTGCCCTGCGCGAGGCGCTTCGGGTTGGCCTTGAACTGGCCGATGTCCGAGACGAGCAGGATCATTTCGAGCAGCTGATCGATGTTCGTCTTCTGGCGCGCCGACACCGGCACGGTGACGGTGGTGCCGCCCCAGTCTTCCGGCTGCAGGCCGAGTTCGGCCAGCTCGCGCTTGACGCGTTCCGGGTTGGCGTCGGGCTTGTCGATCTTGTTGATCGCGACGACGATCGGGACCTTCGCTTCCTTCGCGTGGTCGATCGCTTCCTTCGTCTGCGGCATGACGCCGTCATCGGCCGCCACGACGAGGACGACGATGTCGGTGACCTTGGCGCCGCGGGCGCGCATCATCGTGAACGCTTCGTGACCCGGCGTGTCGAGGAAGACCACGCGGCGGTTGTTCACGGTGACCGAGTAGGCGCCGATGTGCTGCGTGATGCCGCCGGCTTCCTTGTCGGCCACGCGGGCCGAGCGGATCGTGTCGAGGAGCGAGGTCTTGCCGTGGTCGACGTGGCCCATGACGGTCACGACCGGCGCGCGCTCGACCAGATCTTCGGGCTTCGACGCTTCGGCTTCGACTTCGGTGACTTCTTCTTCGAACGAGCGCATCAGGACTTCGGCGCCGAACTGCAGCGAGATCATCTGCGCCGTTTCGGCATCGAGCGTCGTGTTGATCGTCATGATCATGCGACGGTCCATGAGCTTCTTCAGGACGTCCTTCGGCTTGACCTCGAGCTTCTCGGCGAGGTCCTTCACCGTCATGCCCTCAGCGAGCGTGATGAGGCGGGTGACCGGCGGCGGCGCTTCGATCTGCGGCGTGAAGGACGGGCGATCGTCGCGGCGTCCGCCACGGGCGCGCAAGCCCAGCGGTGGCCGGTTCTGACCGGGGCCACCCGGGCGCTGACCCGGCTGGCCGGGACGCTGGCCGAGCGCGCCGGGCTGCCCCGGACGCATCGGCTGAGAGGGAAGCGGGCGGGGACCGCCAATCGGCGGACGCGCACCAGGGCCGCTCGGTCGCAGACCGCCCGGACCTCCCGGACGCGCGAGGTTGCCGGTCGGGGCCTGCGGCACGCGCGGCGTCTGCGGCGGCACCGGGGCACGGAGCACCGGGCGCGGCAACACGGGACGCGCGGCCGGCGCTTCGCCGGTGACGGGGTCTTCGATCCGGAGGCGTCGCGTCGGCGGCACCACGCGGGCGGCACGCGGCGGCATGGCCGGCGCCGGCGGGGCCGGCGGCACGGGCGGCGCCGCAGGCGCTTTGGTCTCCACGACCGGCGCAGCGGGGCGCGCTGGCGGCGGCGTGGCGGGCTTCGTGGGCGGCGGCGCGGACGGACGCAGCGTGCCCTTCGCCTGGGCCGGCGCGGCCGGCTTCGCCAGGTTCTGCGCCGGCACTTCGGTGATTCGCGGCTTCAACGGCGCCGGCGGCGTCACTTCCACACGCAGGCCGCCGGGGCGGACCACATGTGTCGGTGCCGGCTTGGCGTCAGCCGCCGGGGCAGGCGCTTCAGCCGCGGCCGGTGCCGGGGCCTCTTCGACCACCGGGGCCGCCGCAGCGGGGGCCGGGGCTTCGACTGGCTCGGGTTCGGCGACGGGCGCTGCTGGCGCAGCCGTCTCGGCGGCCGGCGCGTGGGTCACTTGGTCATCACGATCGACCGCCGCGGGTTCCGCGACCTGCATGTCGTCGTGTGCCGGCGCGGCGTGCTCGTCGTGTGCGGCGTGTCCGGCATGTTCGTCGTGCCCGGCGTGGGCCGGCGCGTCATGCCCGTCATGCGCGTCATGCCCGTGCGCGTCGTGGGCGGCGTCGTGATGGTCGTCGTGTGCGCCGTCATGCTTGACGGTCTTGACGAGACGGGGACGCAGCGCCGGCGCGGCCGGCTTCGGCGGCTCGGGCGTCTTGGCGCCCTTTGCGGCGCCCTTCTTGGCGGGCGCCGCCGGGGCATCCTCGAACATCTTCGAGGGCGGTGGCAGCTGGATCTTTCGCGCGCGCGCCTGCTTCTCGACGAACTGTCGCGCGACGATTTCCTCAACCGAGCCCGAGGCGCTCTTCACCTCGATCCCGGTCTCCTGCTTGAGGAGCGCCATCGCCTCCTGACTGGTCAGACCGAGGAGGGAAGCGACCTTATAAATGCGAACCGTGGCCAAGTGAACTCCTAGTTGCCTTGCTGCACCTGCTGAGCCGACGCGAGCACCGCGTCAGCCGTTTCCTGATCAAAGCCCTCGATCTGCAGGAGCGCATCGGCGCCTGCGTCGAGGATCTGGCCGGCCGTCTGGTACCCGGCCTGACGCAGCGCGCCCACGACTTCGTCGTGGATGTCGGGCAGCGTCAACACCGGCGCGGCTTCTTCCGCCGAGCCGAAGTTGAGGCCCTCGAGCTGCGCTTCGACTTCCTTGCGCTTCTCTTCGTCGCTCTTGATGTCGATCTTCCAGCCCGTGAGCTTCGCAGCGAGCCGGACGTTCTGGCCCTTCTTGCCGATCGCGAGCGAGAGCTGGCGGTCTTCGACCATCACTTCCATCACGTGCTCCGCTTCGTCGACGATCGACACGCGCTGCACCTTGGCGGGGGAGAGCGCCTTCGTCACGTAGGTGACCGCATCCTCCGACCACTCGACGATGTCGATCTTCTCGCCGCGCAGTTCGCGGATGATCGCCTGCACGCGCGTGCCGCGCATGCCGACGCACGCGCCGACCGGATCGATGTCGCGGTCGCGCGAATACACCGCGACCTTCGCGCGGTCGCCCGCTTCACGCACCGCGCCGCGGATCTGCACGCTGCCGTCGTAGATTTCGGGCACTTCCTGCTCGAACAGCTTCACGAGCAATGCCGGATCGGTGCGGGAGAGGATGACCTGCGGGCCCTTCGCGTTCTTGCTGACGCCCTTGATCACGGCGCGCACGCGGTCGCCGATCGCGTAGTTCTCGGCGCGCGACTGCTCGCGGCGGGGGATCTGCGCTTCGATGCGGCCGATTTCCACGATGATGTCGCCGCTCTCGAACCGCTTGACGAGGGCGTTGACCACTTCGCCGACGCGCTCGCTGTATTCGCCGTGGATCTTCTCGCGCTCGGCTTCACGCACGCGCTGCGCGATGACCTGCTTGGCCGTCTGCGCCGCGATGCGGCCGAGTCGCTCGGTTTCCTTCGGGAACTCGATTTCCATTCCCGCTTCGGCTTCCTCACCGTAGAGCTGCTGCGCTTCGGCGAGCGAGATCTGCTTGCCCGGCTCGGTCACTTCCTCGGTGATCTGCTTGACGGCGTAGAGCTCGACCTGGCCCGTGTCCGTGTTGAAGCGCGTGCGCATGTCTTCGTCGGTCTTGAAGACCTTGCGCGCCGCCGCGAGGTAGGCGTCCTCGATGGCGCCAATCACGATGGACGGGTCGATGCCCTTGTCCTTCGCCACCACGTCGATCATCTGCTGCAGTTCGGTTGCCATTGGTTAGAACTCCACGTCCAGTTTGGCCCGGCTGATCACCGTGAGCGGCACGCGATGCGTACGCTTGCCCTCGACCATCAGCACTTGGCCGTTCTCGATCCCCGCGAGCCGGCCGGCAAACGCCGACTGGCCGTTCACCGGTTCCCGCGTCACCACCTTCGCCAACCGTCCTTCGAAGCGGCGGAAGTCCTCTGCGCCGCGCTCGAGCCGGAGCGGCCGGTCGAGGCCCGGTGACGAGACCTCGAGGGTATATTTCTGGCCCAGCACGGGCCCGAACCGTTCGTCTTCCACATCCAGCAGGGCACTCAGGTCTTTCGACACCCGCTGGCAATCTTCGATGCCGACCCCTTCGGCCTCCGGCGCACCGGGGACCACGCGATCGAGCATCAATCGCAGCACCCAGCCACTCGACTCGCGCCGAAAAGAGAGGTCGAAGACCTCGAGGCCATAGCTTGCCGCCACGCGGGCCGCCATCGCCCGGAGTTCATCCATTGCCGTGTCGCGCGCGGAAGTCACGAAAAACAGGCCCCTAAAAAACAAAAAGTGGGCACGGGCCCACTATCCACTCACTTCCCGTTCAGTGCCTTGCTAACGACGTTAACTATATCAGAAGGGACGCCACCAGATCGTAGTCTTTGGCGCCGGTGACCCGGGCTTCCACGATCTGGCCGGGCTGGACGGCCTCGGGATCGCCCTCGTCGAGATACACGACGGCGTCGATGTCGGGCGCCTGGCCTTCGAGCCGGCCCTGGAGCACGAGCGGCATGTCGGGGGAGGGGCCGTCGACCATCACGCGCACCGTCCGGCCCTTCATCGCGCGCATCTTCTTGGCGACCAAGGACTTCTGGAGCGCCATCAGCCGGTTCCGGCGATCCGCCTTCACCTCGGCCGGGACGTCATCCTCGAAGGCGTAGGCGCGGGTGTCTTCTTCGTGGGAGTACGTGAATACCCCCACGTGGTCGAAGCCCGTGGCCTTCACGAAGTCACACAGCGCCTCGAAGTCCTGTTCGGTCTCGCCGGGGAAGCCGACGATGAACGTCGTCCGGAGCGTGACATCGGGCACGGTGGCGCGGATCCGGGCGAGCAGCTTGTCGTAGGTCTCGCGGTTGCCCGGGCGGCGCATCCGTCGCAGCACCTCCGCCGAGGCGTGCTGAAGCGGCAGGTCGATGTACTTGCAGACCTTCGCGCACTCGGCCACGGCATGGAGCACGGCGTCGGTGATCGTCGTGGGGTAGAGGTAGAGGATGCGGATCCACGACAGGCCGTCGACCGCGTTCAGCCGACGGAGCAGCGTTGCGAGCGCGTCCTTCTCCTTCCGGTCGATGCCGAAGAAGCTCGAGTCCTGCGAGATCAGCAGCACTTCCTTCACGCCCTGTGCTGCGAGCTGCTCGGCCTCACGCACGATCGAGTCGACGTCGCGGCTGCGATACTCGCCGCGCAGCGTCGGGATGATGCAGAACGCGCACGTGTAGTCGCAGCCTTCCGCGATCTTCACGTAGGCAAAGTGCTTCGGCGTCGTCCGGACGCGCGGCGTCTCGGCGCCGTAGAGATAGGTGATGCCGGCGCCGGGGTGAACGGGCGTCGTCCCGGGTCCCGGGTCCCCGGTCCCGGGTTCGCGGTGGCCTTCGGCGTCTTTTCTCGATTTGAAGAGCCGCACCGGCGTGGCCTTGCCTTTGATCGCGTTGACGATCTCGGGCACGTCGCCGGTGCCGAGGCACGCGTCGATCTCGGGGATTTCCTTCTTGAGCTGCTCGCGGTAGCGCTCGGCGAGGCAGCCGGTCACGATCAGCTTCTTCGCCTTGCCGTCGCGCTTGAGCTGCGCCATTTCCAGAATGGCGTCGACCGATTCTTCCTTGGCGTTGTCGATGAACGCGCACGTGTTCACGACGAGCACGTCCGCATCGTCGGCATCCGCGGTGATCGTATGACCCGCGTCGCGGGCCATGCCGAGCATCACTTCGCCGTCGACGAGGTTCTTCGGACAGCCGAGGGAGACAAAACCGATCTTCATGAGGTCAAGACAAACCTACCACGGAGGCATGGAGACACGGAGAAGATCCAAACCGGATTTGGGGAAACCCTCATGGCTGCGTGCATGAAGGTTTGCCCAAGATTGGGGTTCCTCCGTGTCTCCGTGCCTCCGTGTTGGCTCTACGGAGTGAGCCGATACAGCATGCGCGGGTACGGGATGGCCTCACGCAGGTGATCGAGGCCGCAGATCCAGCTCACGACGCGCTCGATGCCCATGCCGAAGCCGCCGTGCGGCACGCCGCCGTAGCGGCGCAGGTCGAGATACCACTCGAACGCTTCCTTCGGCAGGTTGTGCTCTTCGATGCGCTTCAGAAGCGTGTCGTAGTCTTCGAGACGCTGGCCGCCGCCGATGATCTCGCCGTAGCCTTCGGGCGCGAGGATGTCGACCGACTCGGACACTTCCGGGCGCTCGTCCTTGGTCTTGAAGTAGAACGCCTTGATGGCCGTCGGGTAACCCGTGACGCACACCGGGCCGTTGAAGTGCTCGGACAACGCCGTTTCGTCCGGGCTGCCGAAGTCGCCGCCCCATTCGAAGGGCAGGCCCTTTTCCTTGAGGAGCTTCACCGCGTCGTCGTACGTGATCCGCGCGAACGGCGCCTTGATGGCGGCCAGCTTCGTGGTGTCACGCTCGAGGATCTGCAGTTCGCGCTGGCGCTTCTCGAGCACGCGCGCGATCACCGACACCACGAGGCCCTGCGCCAGCTCGATGACGTCGTTCAGGTCGGCGTAGGCCATTTCCGGCTCGACCATCCAGAACTCGGTGAGGTGCCGGCGGGTCTTCGACTTCTCGGCGCGGAACGTCGGCCCGAAGCAGTACGTGCGGCCCAAGGCCATCGCGTTGGCTTCGTTGTAGAGCTGGCCGCTCTGCGTGAGGTAGGCCGTGTTCTCTTCGAAATACTGCACCGGGAAGAGCGTCGTCGTGCCTTCGCAGGCGGCCGGTGTGAAGATCGGCGTGTCGGCGAGGATGAAACCGCGGCTGTTGAAGTAGTCGCGCACCGCGTCGATCACTTCGTGGCGGATGCGCAGGATGGCCTGCTGGCGCTGGGACCGGATCCAGAGGTGGCGCCGGTCCATCAGGAAGTCGACGCCGTGTTCTTTCGGCGTGATGGGGAAGTCGTGCGCTTCGCTCACCACTTCCAGACCGGTGCAATCGAGTTCGTACCCCGTCTTGGAGCGGGTATCGGCCTTCACCGTGCCGTGCACGACGATGGCGCTTTCCTGCGACAGGTGATCCGCCTTGGTGAACACCTCGTCACCGACGGCGGCCTTGGACATCACGGCCTGGATGAAGCCCGAGCCATCGCGGACCTGCAGGAAGTGCAGCTTGCCGCTCGAGCGTCGGTTATGCAGCCAGCCTTTGATGGTGACCGTCTGGCCGTCGTACTTGGCGATGTCCTCGATGTAGACGTGCATCCGCTGATTCTACCGGAACTCCTCGAGGTACGTGGCGAGGAGGCCGCGCAGCCGGGCGAAGCGCGGATACTTGACCAACGTCTCGCGGGCGTAGCGCAGAGTGCGCGGCATGTACTGGATGTACACCGGATTCTGGCGCGTCGTCGTCTGGTAGCCGAACGTGCCGAGCGCCTTCATGTTCCGCTGGAGCGCCATCAGGTCGAACCGCACGCGGAAGGCGGCCGCGTCCTGCGACCGGCCCTGCAGCGCCAGGTAGTACGCCAACAGCTCGTCGACCGCATCGTCGGTGAGGTCCATGTAGGAGTCGCGCAGGAGCGACGCGAGGTCGTAGGTGTCGGGCCCCATCCGCGCGTCCTGGAAGTCGATGATGAACAACTGCTCGCCGCGCATCATCAGGTTCCGGCTGTGATAGTCGCGATGGCACAGCACGCGCGGTTCACCGGCCAGTTCCGTGACCATCTGCCCGAGTTCGGCGCGCACCGCCTCGCGGTCCGCCGGCGCAAATCGCACGCCGCGATAGGCCTCGAGGAAGTGCTTGATGAAGAAGTCCATCTCCCACATCAGCTTCTCGACGTCGAACGCGATCGTGTACGGGATGAACTTCTCGTCGCGCAGGTCTGCGCCGCGCCGCTGCAGGGTATGGATGAACCACACGGCCTGCCGATAGAGGGCCGCGTGCGCTTTCGGGGACGCGGCGCCGAGGTGGGCCTGCAGCGTGACGTCGCCGAGGTCCTGCAGCGCAAGGATGCCGAGGTCGCCGGCATGGCCGAGGATCGCCGGAATCGGCACCGGCATCGCCGCGAGGAGCGTTGCGACATTCACGAACGGCAGCGTGTTGTAGTCGAAGGGCTGGGCGTTGAGGCCGATGACGAACGGCGCGCCACTCGTCGGGATGATCCGGAAGTACCGCCGGTCCGACGCATCGCCGGTGAGCGGCACGATGCGCGGCGCCGCGACATGCGTGCGGGCGAGGTACTCGGTGACCTGCGAGGGGACGTCAGCCATCGTCAGAGTGTACCGAACCGGCGTACGCGCGCCAAGCGCGGCGCGTCAATGTTCGCCGTGTGCCGGCGGCTTCGGCGGCTCCGGCGAGCAACTTGCGGATGGCGCGCGTGAGGTCGCTGAGCGTGAACGGTTTCGGCAGAAACCGGTTGGTCTCGGACGGCTTCAGGGACAGCTTGTCGTCGGTGTAGCCCGACATGAAGAGCACGCGGACGTGCGGATGCGTGCTTTCGAGCGCGGCGGCCAGTTCCGGACCGCTCATGCCCGGCATCACGACGTCGGTCAGCAGCACGTCGATGTGCGCGTCGGACGACCGGGCGGCGGCGAGCGCAATCGGGCCGTTCTCCGCTGGAATCGCCGTGTAGCCGACCGAGCGCAGCATCTTCACCGTGAGCTCACGGAGCGAGCGCTCGTCTTCGGCCACGAGAATCGTCTCCGTGCCGCGCAGCGGCTGGTCGTGCCCGCGTTTATTGACCGCTGGCAACTCGACGCGAGGGAGCACCACGTGAAATGCCGTGCCCTGCCCGGGCGTGCTCTCAACCGTCACCGCGCCGTGATGCTGCGTGACGATGCTGTGGAAGGTGGCGAGACCGAGGCCGGTGCCGGCGCCGTGGCCCTTTGTCGTGAAGAACGGTTCGAAGATGCGCGAGAGGACGTCGGGGGGCATGCCGCACCCGCTGTCGGTGACCGAGAGGCGCACATGCGGGCCGGCGCTCACACCCGGATGTGCGATCGCAAACGCGCTGTCGAGGTCGACATTGGCCACGTCGATCGTGAGCTGGCCGCCCGTCGGCATCGCGTCGCGGGCGTTCACCGCGAGATTGAGCAGGATCTGCTCGAATTGCCCGCGATCGGCGATCACGTTGTCGATCGCCGGGCCGCCCGGCGCGTTGATCGACAGATTGATGTCTTCGCCGATCAGGCGCCGCAGCATCTGCGCCGCGCCGGAGACGGCCGCACTGACGTTGAGCGGCATCGGCTGCACGACATGCTTGCGGCTG
Source organism: uncultured Solibacteraceae bacterium (assembly GCA_964343975.1). Lineage (GTDB taxonomy): Bacteria > Acidobacteriota > Vicinamibacteria > Vicinamibacterales > SCN-69-37 > SCUN01. Next base: position 26,551 of record CAYFLU010000005.1, on the reverse strand, counting down.
AAGGCGAGCAGTTGCTTCGTCAGGCGCGCCGCCCGTTCGCCGGCTTCGCGAATCTCCTCGAACTCCTCGCGGATCGTGTCGTTCGGCGCAAGGAGTTCGAGCGCGAGATCCGTGCGGCCGTTGATGACCGTCAGCAGGTTGTTGAAGTCATGCGCGATGCCGCCGGCGAGCCGGCCGACGACCTCCATCTTCTGCGCCTGCAGGAACTGCTCCTGCAAGCGCTTCTGTTCGGTCAGGTCGCGCTTCACGCCGATGAAGTGGGTGAGGTGTCCGTCGGCGTCGGGCACGGGCGTGATCGTTTGCTCCTCGACGTAGAGCGAGCCATCCTTGCGGCGATTGGTCAGCTCGCCGACCCAGACGCGGCCGGCCGTGAGCGTGTGCCACATCTCTTCGTAGAGCGCCGCCGGGTGCACGCCCGACTTCACGAGGTCGCGCGGATTCTTGCCGATCGCTTCGGCCGCAGGGTAGCCGGTGGCCTGCGTGAAGGCCGGATTCACCCATTCGATCGTGCCATCGCGGTCGGTGATCACGATCGCGTTGGCCGCGGCATTGAGCGCCGCCGCTTGCAGGCGGAGCGTCGCCTCCGACTGTTTGCGCAGCGTGACATCCCTCAGGAACGCGGTGACGAAGTGCCCCTCGTCGGTCGCCCAGCGGGCGAGCGTGAGCTCGGCCGGGAACGTGGATCCGTCACGCCGTACCGCATCCACTTCGCGTACCCGTGAGAACGTGGACTCGCGGTCATCCGCCGACGCGAGCGCCGGCCCATGCAGGGCCCGGAACGGCGGTGGCATCAACAGGCCGATCGGCTGGCCGAGGACCTCGGCTTCGCTGTAGCCGAAGATCTGCGCCGCCGCAGGGCTCCAGCCGACGATCGCGCCATGGTGGTCCGCGGTGATTACCGCGTCGTGCGCCGACTGGATCACCGCGCGGTACCGCGCCTCGCTCTGGCGCAGGCGCGAGTTGAGCTGATGCTTGTGCAACGCGATTTCGATCGTCGTCCGCAGGCTGTGCTCATCGAACGGCTTGATGAGATAGCCGAGCGGAGCCGCATCCTTCGCGCGCTCCACGACATCGTCAGTCGCGTAGGCCGTGAGGAACACGCTCGGGATGTCGTACCGCTGGCGGAGGAGCGTGGCGGCCGCGATGCCGTCCATGGCGCCGGCCAGGTGAATGTCCATCACGACGAGGTTCGGCTGCGCGGCCGTCGCGATGTCCACCGCCTCTTCACCGGACGACGCCACGCCGCAGACGGCGTAGCCCAACCGCTCGAGTTGCCGCTGGATGTCGGTTGCGACGATGCCTTCGTCTTCGACCACGAGAATGCGGATCGGTGTCACGGATGCCTCGCTGTGCCGGTCGGGACGGGTTGAGGATCGAACTCGAGCAGGAAGGCGGCGCCGTGATCCGAGCGAATCTGCAGATCGCCGCGAAGTTGCCGCGTGAGGACCGACACGATGTGCAGACCGAGCGAGGTGGCGCGTCGCGCCTCGAAGTCGTCGGGGAGGCCGCGTCCCGTGTCGGCCACTTCGAGCCGGAGGCGCGTGTCCTGTCGCTGCAGGCGCACGGTGATCGTGCCCGTGCGCCCGTCGACGAACGCGTGCTTCATCGCGTTCGCCACGAGTTCGTTCACGATGAGCCCGCAGGGAATCGCGAGGTCCGGTTCGACTTCCGCGTCGGCCAGATCGAGATGGAGCGAGAGCCGCTCCTGCGAGCCGAGCGAACGGAAGGCCTGTTGTGCCACGGCCGAGAGGTATTGCGCGAGGTCGAGGTGCGCGAGACTCCTGGCGCGGTACAGCGTTTCGTGCAGGAGCGCCATCGAGAGGATGCGGCCCTGCATGTCGGCGAGCGCGGTGTGCACGGTCGACTCGTCGCTGCGGCCCGATTCCAGCCGGAGGAGGCTGCTGATCAGCTGCAGGTTGTACTTCACCCGGTGATGCACTTCCATCAGGAGGACGTCCTTCTCCCGCAGGGAGGTCCGCAGCGCGCGTTCCGCGTTGCGCCGCTCCTGCACGTTGACGATGGTCGAGAGCAGCAGATGGCGGTCGCTCGTGAGGACGCGGCCGCTGAACACCTCCACTTCGCGGATGTCGCCGTTCGCGAGCCGGTGACGGAAGTCGAAGTGGCGCTCCGTGCCGCGCTCGACCTTGTGCATCTCCTGTTCGATCTCACCGCTCGGCATGGTGTTGATCTCGCTGATGTTCATCGCGAGGAGCTGCCGGTGGTTCCACCCGTAGAACGTGCTGGCCGCCTCGTTGGCATCGCGGATGGCGCCCGTCTCGGGTTCGATCAGGAGCATCGGCAGGCTGCTGAGGGTGAAGATCGTGCGATAGCGCAGCTCGCTCTCGAGGAGCCGCGCCTCGGCATGGGCCCGGCGCGCATCGCGCGCGAGGCTGTCGAGCGCGAACGAGATGTTGGCGGCCATGGCGGTCAGCAACCGTCGGGCTTCCTCATCGATGCCGTCGGGATCCGTGGTGTAGATCGCGAGGATGGCCACCGGCTCGCCGTCGCGGACGAGGGGCAGACAGCCGGCTGCGTGCAGGCCGAACAGCGCCGCGCGCTCGCGCCAGGGGGCCATCCGCTCATCGGTCCCGAAGTCGTCAGACCAGCACGGACGGCGTTCGCGGGCGGCGCAGCCGGCCGGTCCCTGTCCGTACGGGCTCGCCGGGTCCGTCGAGAACTCGAGGCCGTCGAGATATTGCGTGCCCTCGCCGACCCGCACGACCGGCACGATGCGCTGACTGGCTCGGTCGATCTGGCCGATCCACGCGAGCGAGAGGCCACCATGGTCCACCGCCGCGTGGCACACCGCATCGAAGAGCGTCGCCTCATCGGTGGCGCGCGCAACCGCCTCATTGCAGGCGCTCAGCGCCGCATAGAGCTGCGTGAGCCGCTGCGCACGCGCCTCCGTCAGCTTGAGGGCCGTGACATCCGTCCACGCGCCGGCCACTTCCACCGCGCGGCCGTCCTCGCGGCGGAGACACCGCAGTGTGTCTTGAATCCAGCAGAGCCGGCCGTCCTTCCGGTGGTACCGGAACTCGTGCACGACTTCGTCGTGCGTGTCGAGCCGTGCCACCGCCACTCTGGCGCCCTCGAATTCTGTCGCCAGCAAGTGACGCATCCACCAGCCCGGCGCGAGCGCTTCCTCCACGGTGTGGCCGAAAATCCGCTCGATGTTCTCGCTGACTTCGATCGGACGGAAGCCGGCGTCGCTTCGGCGCATCGTGTAGAGGATGGTGGGGCTGTTGCGAAGCACACGCTGCAGCTGCGCCGCCGTTGCGCGCACACGCTCACTCTGCGCACGCTCCGCCTCCGCCAGCGTCAGTTGATGGCGATGGCGGAACCAGCCGACCGTGACGATGGCGCTGAACATGACGAGTCCCACGAAGAGCGCGATCACGCGGCCGCGCACATGCAGTTCGCGCGCGATCTCCTCGTCGTCGATGTGGCTGAGCAGCGTCCAGTCACTCGCACCGACCCGCATGGCGACGGCGGTGACGGCGTGGCCGCGGTAGTTCAGGCCCGCGAACGGTGCGCCCGTCGGCTCGCTCGCGGCGATGTCGGCGGCGAGTACGGCGCCGCCTGGAGCGGCGCCCGCCGGTACCGGAAAGCGCGTGGGCGACAGCAGTTCGCCCCGCGCGCCGTCCCGGCGGACGAGGACCGTTTCGGCCGTCACGTGGGGCGACGGCCAGCCCGCAAGCATCGGCTCCAGCGTGCGCGTGGCGTCGACACGGAGGAGCAGTGCGCCGAGCGGGTCGCGCGGTGCACGCTGGCGGAAGATCGGCACCACGAACGACGGATGGTTGGCGTCGCCGGGGCGATCGCGGTGGAAGTCGGCGAAGCCCACGCGACGTGACGCGATGGCGTCGCGGATCGTGGCACGGATCGGCGGTGCCACGCCGTCGGCTTCGCGCCCGGTCGCACTCAGTCGGAGATCGCCATCCGGGGAGACGAGAAGCACGTCGTCGTATTCGCCAGACGAAATGAACTTGGCCATCCACTGCGACAGCACCGGTGGGGCCGGTGCGGTGGCGGGCGATGGGTAGAACTGCTCAAGCCACGGCGCAATGGCCGGGTTGTCGTAGCTGCGCTCCGCGTCGGCGTGGCGTTCATTCAGCCACCCGGTCACTTCACGGAGGCGTACGGCGGTGATCGAGGAGAGTTCGTCGACGGTCTCGGCGCGTACCTCTGCGGCTTCCTGTCGGTAGAACAGGGCGCCCCCGCCAAGCGAGGCGGCGACAAACACCGCGAGGAGACGACGAGTCCGCGTGGCGTGCCGTGCGGGGACGGAGTGCGCATCGCGTGACCGAGCCAGTGGCTCGGACGCGTACCGATGCAACGGCTGGGCCAGTTTCTAGAACGGGAAGCGGGCGATGCCGTGCTCGACCACGCAGCGTTCGCCGCTGCGCACGAGCGACGCGGGCACGAGCGCCGTGCGTTCGGCCGTGAAGCCGCCGGGCACGTCAACGCCGGCGCCCACGATGCACTGGGTGAGGAGAGCACCCGGCGCCACGGTGGCGCCGGGCCACACGACGTTGCCCCGAGCGTCGACACCGCCGAATTCCGCGCACATCGCGAGATAGTCCGCGGGGGTGCCCACATCGTGGAAGGTGGCGTCGACCGGGAAGACGCGCACCCGGCCCGGCGCGCGCGCCACCAGGTCTCGGTAGATCTCGCGCACGGTTTCGGCCGGCGTGTGGTCTGGCAGTCCGGCGAAGACCCGGCGCCGCGCGAACTGAATGCCGACGAAATGCCACGACGGCACGTCGTGCCCCTTCGGGATGAATCCGCGTACGAGGCCGTCGTCGTCCGCAATGATTCCGTTGTACCGGTCGCGCGCCGGATTCGGGATGACCAGCATCATGACGTCGGCGCCCGACGCCGCGAACGCGTGCAGGGCCGGCGTCAGCGCGACGTCGGTGAGCGTGTCGCCGTTCACGATCAGGATCGCGTCGCTGTCGCTGCCGGCGAGCATCGGCAGGGCATGGCGGGGGCCGCCGGCCGACCCGAGCACGACCGGCTCCCACGAATAGCGCACGCGCACGCCGAGGTGAGCGCCATCGCCGATCGCGCCGGTCACGGTGTGCGGATGCGCGTGGAGGTTCAGCACGAGGTCGCGCGCGCCTTCGCGTGCGAGCCAGCGCACCACGCGTTCGGCCAGTGTGGCGCCGGCGACCGGCACCGCCGGTTTGGCGACGAGGCGCGTGAGCGGATCGAGGCGGGTGCCGAGACCGGCCGTGAGAACGAGCGTGGGCAGCATCGTGAGCAAGGGCCGTACAACGAAAACGGCCGCCGGCAGAGTGTACTGCCGGCGGCCGATGGTGTGCGACGGTGCGCGTTACTTCTTGCGGACCGTGATGAGCTGCTCCGAGCCGGCGCGCCAGACCACGATGCGCGCGCTGCGGCCCGACCCGATCGCTTCGAGCGCCTTGATCGCGTCGTCGGCGTTGGCCACCGCGCGGCCGTTCACGCTGAGGATCACGTCGCCGGGCGCCATGCCGCCCTGAGCGGCGGCGCCGCGCGGGTCGAGGTCGGACACGAGGGCTCCGCCGCGGCCGGCCGGGATCTGCAGGCGGCGCGACATCTGCGCCGTGAGCGGTTCCACCGTCATGCCGAAGCCCGTTTCCTTCGGTTCCGGCGTCGGATCCGGCTCGCGCAGGGACGGCGTGCGCGACTGCGCCTGCTCGTCATCCACGTTGAGTTCTTCGATCGTGATGCTGAGCGACTGCGGCTTGCCGTCGCGGACCACGCGCATCGGCACCGTGGTGCCGGCCGGCGTGTGCACGACCATGTCGATGAGCGTGTTGCTATCGATCACGGCCTTGCCGTTGAACTCGGTGACGATGTCGCCGATCTTCACGCCGGCCTTGGAGGCCGGGCCGCCCGGGGTCACCGTGCTGATCACCGCGCCGTTCGTGTTCGGCAGGCCGAGGTCCTTCACGTCGGCTTCGGCGATGCGCTGCTTCTGCACCTGCACGCCGATGCGGCCGCGCGAGACCTTGCCCGAGCGGAGGCCGGTGAGGATTTCCTTCACGGTGTTGATCGGCACTGCGAAGCCGATGCCGAGATTGCCGCCGTTCTCGCCGTCCGAGATGATCGCGGTGTTGATGCCGACCACTTCACCGCGGATGTTGAGGAGCGGACCGCCCGAGTTGCCGTGGTTGATCGCGGCGTCGGTCTGGATCATCTCGAGGTCGCGGCCCTGCACCGGGTTCAGTTCCGGGCTCACGCGGCCGACCGCGCTCACCACGCCCACGGTGACCGTGTTCGAGTAGGAGAACGGGCTGCCGATCGCCATGACCCAGTCACCCGGCTGCAGCTGCGACGAGTCGCCGAACGGCGTCTCGGTGAGCGGCGTCTTCGGCATGTCGACGAGCTGGATCAGCGCGCTATCGGTCAGCACGTCGCGGCCGATCAGCTTCGCCTTCAGCGGATCAGAGAGCCGATCCATGTTGAAGAGGCGCACTTCCAACTGCTCGGCGCCCTCGACCACGTGGTTGTTGGTGAGGATGTAGCCGTTGGCCTTGTCGATGATGAAGCCCGAGCCGCCGGCCGCCACGAGTTCGCCCTGCGGGTTGCTGCGGCGATTCGGGGCCTGCTGACGGAAGCCGGGGAAGTTGAGCATCTCGCTCAGGTCCTGCGCCTTCTGGTGCTTGAAGGCCGAGATGCTCACGACCGCCGGGTTCTTGTCCTTGGCGATCGTGCGGAAGGTGCCGGCGTCGAGCGTGCCGGTGAGCGGCGCGCTGTTGGTGGCGGGAATGTTCAGCGGACCGGCGAGCGATCGCGGCGCCAGGTCGAGGCGGGAGGCCAGGACCATGCCCACGGCGACCGAAGCCAGCGAGATGAGAATGCCGTAAAAGACCGTCGTTCTGCGATTAGACATGTTTCACTCCACTCATGCGGACAAGTTCCGACTGACAGGGACCGGTGACGGTCGCCTGCCCGGCGCCCACCACCATGTTGATTTCGGTGCGCACACCGAAGGTCTTTGTGTAAATGCCGGGCTCGATCGTGAAGCCCGTGCCCGGCAGGAGCTTCCGGACGTCGTGCGTTTCATAGTCGTCCATATGGACGCCGTTCCCGTGCACTTCGGTGCCAAGACTGTGGCCCGTGCGGTGCACAAGATACTGGCCGTAGCCGGCCTGCGTGATCACGTCGCGGCAGACCCGGTCCACTTCCCAGCCGCGCACGGCGGCTCCGGCGGCCACCCCGGCCTGCACTTTCTGGATCGCCGCGTCGCGTCCGGCGGCAATCGTGGCAAACGCCTTCGCAAACGGCTCGGGCACGACGTCACCCGTGAAGCCGACCCACGTGATGTCGGCATAGACTGCGCCGGGCGTCGGCAACTTCCCCCAGAGATCGAGCAGCAGGATCTCGTTCGGTTTGATGGGGCGGTGCCGGTCGGCTGACGGAATGTAGTGCGGATCGCCCGCGTTCTCCTGCGCGCCCACGATCGGGTCGCTGTCGGTCACGAGGCCTTCTTCGCGGAAGTACTTCGCCATCTCTTGCTGGACGATGTACTCGTGGAGCGATTCGCCGGCCTGCAACTTCGCCTGGACGAACGCGAAGGCGCGGTCCTTGATGCGGTACAGCTTCTCGGACGCCTTGCGATGCGTGGCGATCTCGGCCTCGCCCCAGGCGGCCTCGAACTGGCCGACCAGATCGCCCGAGGACACGATGGTCTTGCCGAGCGAGCGGAGCAGGTCGATCGTGCCGCCATCGACGCGCGAGATGTACGGGATGTCGTTGTTCGGCGAATACTCCATCGCGATCGTCGTCGCCCCCGCGAGGAGCGACGTGAGGCCCTCGACCAGTTGCCGACGTTCGGCGTAGAGCGTCCGGTCGCCGGGCAGGGCGGCCAGCTTGTTCGGTTCGATCGCGTGGTTCAGCTTGCGCGGCGTGCCGGTGACCGGGATGAAGTAGAACCAGCGGCGCGTAACGTGCTGGCCGGTGAGGCCGACGAGGCCTTCGGCAATCGCATTGGTGCCCCGGAAGTCGTACAGCAGCCACCCGTCCAGGTGTTCGGCAGCGAGCGCGGCTTGAATTCGACTGATATCGAGGGCCATCGGGGAAGTATACGGTCTTGCTTCCTATGACGCGAGGTGCCGCCGGATGGTTTTGAGTGCGCGGGACTCTGACCGGTTTCTTAAGCGGTCTTAACATCCATTTCACATCTCACATCTCGCCGTTCCAGTCTTCGGGATCGGGCGCCGTGGACCGGAACATCTCGAGGTGCCACTTGCCGCCGCCCCACGGCTCGATCACGTCGGCCGCGACCACGTCCACCAAGATCTCGGCAAACGTGCGGCGTTCCGGGTCGTTTTCGAGGTGATACGCCTGATCGTCCCACTGGAACGTGGGGAAGAGCACCAGTGTGAGAAACAGATCGAATCCGTCATCGATCACGAGCAGCTGGCCGAGCGGCCGCTTCTGCGTGGAATGGAAGACGAGGTACTTCTCGGCACTCGTGGCCCGGATGTAGCGCTTCAGCGTGAACTCGCGCGCCACGATATCTTCGATCGCGATCTTGCGGTCCCAGCACTCGCGGCAATAGCGCTCGTCGCCGCGCGGTTCGGTGACCTCTTTGGCGCCGCACAGCGCGCAGCGGGTGACCTCGGTGGATTTCCTGGCCATGCCGCTACGTTATCCCAGCCGGACGGCCGGCGCATAGGCGCGCTCGACGTAGTCCTTGAGCATGCGGCGCGTGCAGAAGCGCGGGGCGACCGTGATGATCGCGCGGCGCACGTAGGCGAGCCAGCGTTCCGGCACGCCGCGCACGTTGCGCTCGTAGAAGGCCGGCACCACCTGCTGCTCGAGCAGCTCGTAGAGCGCCGTCGCGTCGGCCGCATCCACATCGTCGGGATGCGTCGAGGTCGCGCGGCCTTCGATCAGCCAGCCATTGGTCGTGTCGTAGCCTTCGGCCCACCAGCCGTCGCCGATCGAGAGATGCGGCGTGCCGTTCATCGACGCCTTCATGCCGCTCGTGCCGCTCGCTTCCAGCGGTTTGCGCGGGTTGTTGAGCCACACGTCGCAGCCCTGCACTAGGAAGTGCGCCACATGCAGGTCGTAGTCGTCGACGAAGGCCACGCGGCCGGCAAAGCGCGGATCGAGCGCGTGGCGGAACACGTTCTGCAGATGATGTTTGCCTGCTTCGTCGGCCGGATGCGCCTTGCCGGCGAACACGATCTGCAGCGGCCGGCGCGGGTGGTTCACGAGCGCGGCGAGCCGTTCCACGTCGCGGAAGATCAGGTCGGGCCGCTTGTAGCCCGTGAAGCGCCGCGCGAAGCCGATCGTGAGCGCGTGCGGATCGAGCATCGCGCCGCCGGCCATCACACGTGCCGCGCTCGCGCCTTCATCGGTCCAGCGATCGCGAATGCGCTCGCGGACGATGTGGAAGAGGTGGTCGCGCATGAGGTTGCGCACGTCCCACAGTTCCTCGTCGGGGATCGTGTGCACGCGCTCCCACACGGCCGTGTCGTCCGTGCGATCGCGCCACGCGGCGCCGAGATATTTGTCGAAGAGCGCGGCGAGTTCCGGCGCGACCCACGTCGGCGTGTGCACGCCGTTCGCGATTGCCTGCACCGGCCGTTCCGCCGCGGGGAGGTGCGGCCAGAGCGGCTCGAACATCTCGCGGGTCACTTCGCCGTGCAGTTGGCTCACGGCGTTGATCGTGCCGGCCGTGCGCATCGCGAGCGCCGTCATGTTGAACTGCCGTCCGTTGCCCGAGCCGTTGTCGTAGTCGCCGAGCGCGAGGAACTTGTCGCGATGTTCGCCCATCGAGCCCCAGCAACTGGCGAGGTGCTGTTCGACGAGCGAGAACGGGAACGCGTCGTGGCCGGCCGGCACCGGCGTGTGCGTGGTGAACACGGTCGACTGCCGCACGGTGTCGATCGCCGCGTCCCAGCGATGGCCGGTCGCCAGCAGGTCGCGGATGCGCTGCAACACCACGAAGGCGGCGTGGCCTTCGTTGAGGTGCCACACGGCCGGCGTCACGCCGAGTGTGCGGAGCGCGAGCACGCCGCCGAGCCCGAGCACGATTTCCTGCTGGAGGCGCGTGTCCTGACCGCCGCCGTACAGCCGCGCCGTCAGCTCACGATCCCACGGCGCGTTTTCCTCGAGGTCGGTGTCGAGCAGGAACAGCCGCACGCGGCCGAGCCGCACCTGCCACACCTGCACGAGCACGTGCCGCGAGCCGAGCGGTACCATCACTTTGCACGTGTGCCCGTCGCGCGTCCGCGCGGGCGCGATCGGCGCGTTGTCCCAGCGCAGCTGTTCGTAGACTTCCTGCTGCCAGCCCTCGGGCGACACGCGCTGCCGGAAGTAGCCCTGCGGGTACATGAAGCCCACGCCGATGAGCGGCACGCCGAGGTCGCTCGCTTCCTTGCAGTGATCGCCGGCCAGCACGCCGAGGCCGCCCGCATAGATCGGCAGCGTTTGATGGAGCGCGAACTCCGCGGAGAAGTAGGCGATGGCGCGCGACGGCTCGGTGCCGACGTGCTGATCCCACCACGTGCCCTTCGGCGAGCGGTTGGCATCCATCGCGGCCACCGCCGCGTCGTAGCGCGCGAGAAACGCCGGGTCGTCGGCGCTCCGCTCGAGCGCTTCGTAGGGCAACTCGCGCAGCATGCGCACCGGGTTGTGATCGGTGCGGCGCCAGAGGCGGTAGTCGAGGGCGCGAAACACTTCGCGGGCCGGGTGCCACGTCCACCACAAATCGCACGCGAGGTCATAGAGGCGAGACAGCCGCTGCGGGAGGCGCGGCGCGTCGGGAACGGTCATCGGTCGAAAGACTCCTGGAGTGCCTGGAACAGGTGCACGGACTAGAGCGAGCGGGCGTCTCCGGCACTCGGACACGCGCCGACGAGCGACGCGAAGCGGGTGAGGTCGATGTTGCCGCCCGAGACCACGGCGACGATTTTTTTGTAGCCCTTCTCGCGGACGGCGGGCGACAGGGCGGCGGCGATGGCGCAGGCGCCGGCGCCTTCCGCAATGACGTGACACCGTTCCGCGGCGAGCTTGAGCGCGTGCGCGGTGTCGGCGAGCGACACAACCACGCTCTGTTGCACCCACGCCTGCAGCAGCGGCCACATCGACGGCAGCACCGATTTGCCGCCGGCGCCGTCGACGAACGACGACTGCCACTGCTCGAACCGGAGCGGAGCGCCGGCCGCGAGCGACAACGACAGCGGCGCCGCGGTTTCCGGCTCGGCCGCGATGACGGCGCACGACGGCTTGGCCGCGTGCATCACGCAGCCCAGACCCGCGAGGAGACCACCGCCGCCAATCGCGGCGACCACGGCATCGACATCCGGCAGGTCTTCGAGAATTTCGAGTGCCGCCGTGCCGTTTCCGCTGATGAAGTCGTCATCGTCGAACGGATGGACCATGCGGCCGCTCATGCGCGGGGAGGCGTGCGATTCCACGGCCTTCCAGCATTCGTCGTACGTGTCCTGCACGATCGTCGCGCCGAGCCGGCGGATGGCGTTGATCTTGGCCGCGGGCGCCGTGTCCATCACGAGCACCGAGGCCGGCACGCCGGCCTCGCGCGCGGCGAGCGCCACGCCCTGCGCGGCGTTGCCCGCGCTTACCGTCCACACGCCGTCGCGCAGTTCGGCGGCACTGAGCTTGCCGACGGCATTGGCCGCGCCGCGGATCTTGAACGAGCCGATCGGCTGGAAGACCTCGAGTTTGAGGTAGATCTCGGGGAGGTCCCGGCTGACCGGATCGAGTTTCACAAGGGGCGTCCGCCGGGCAACGCGATACACACGGTCGCGCGCCGCTTCAACGGTCTGGAGCGAGATGTGGCGGGCAGTCACGAAGGGCAAATGCTATCAGATCGAAAACCAACACGGAGACACCGAGGCACAGAGACTCTTGCGGGAAGGCAACACGGAGGCGCGGAGACACGAAGACCTCCTGGGGTAAACCCACACGGAGGCACGGGGACATACCAGATAGGGCCTCACGACAAGTGGGGCGCAATCCTCCGAGGCTCCCCATCTCGGTGTGGCTTTCCAATCTGGCTGGGGTTCTCCGCGTCTCCGCGTCTCCGTGTGGCTTTCCAATTTGGTTGGGGTTCTCCGCGTCTCGGTGCCTCCGTGTGGGTTTTCCAATTTGGTTGGGGTTCTCCCCGTCTCTGTGCCTCCGTGTGGCCTTCCAACCTAGTTGGGTTCTCCGCGCCTCAGTGTCTCCGTGTTGATTGGCATGGCTCAACGCTGTTGCGACGGCGGTCCTCTTGGTAGACTCGGCGACCGAAGGAGTCGCCATGCCGAAAGTGGATCGTCGGGATTTTCTTGCTGCCACGGCTGCGGCCGGTGTGGCGGCCGCTGCGCAGCCGCTGGCCGCGGCGTCTGGACCGGAGGTGTTCGTGCAAGCGCCTGTGAAACCGGTGGTCATCGCGTCGGACAACGGCAATCGCTACAAGAACGGCGGCACGAAGACGTGCGTTCAGCACGCGTTTGAATTGATGACGGGCGGCACGGACGTGCTCGATGCCGTCATTGCCGGCGTCAACATCGTCGAACTCGATCCGGCGGACACGAGCGTGGGCTACGGTGGTCTGCCGAACGCGGACGGGATCGTGCAGCTCGACGCGTCGGTGATGCACGGACCGCGTCGCAAGGCCGGCGCCGTGGGCGCGATCGAGGGCGTGAAGACGCCGTCGCTCGTCGCCAAAGCCGTGATGGAGCACACCGATCACCATCTGATCGTCGGCAAGGACGCCACGGAGTTCGCGCGGCGCATGGGCTTTGAGGTGCTGCCGGACCTGAACACGCCCGCCTCGCGCAAGGCGTGGCTCGAATGGAAAGCGCAGACCGATCCGCTGCACTACATCAAGGATCCCGTGGCGCGCGCGGCGGCCGAGCGGAAGGTCATCGACCAGATGATCGCCGACGGCTACATCAACGAAAACCACTTCTGGGGCACGATCAACTGCAATGGCGTCAACGCGGCAGGCGACATCTGCGGTGTGACGACCACGAGCGGGATGGCGTGGAAAATTCCGGGCCGCCTCGGCGATTCGCCGATTCTCGGCGCGGGGCTGTGGCTCGACAACGAAGTCGGCGCGGCGGGCTCCACGGGGCGCGGCGAGTCCAATCTCTACAATCTGTCGTCGTTTCTGATCGTCGACGAGATGCGTCGTGGCGCTTCGCCGAAAGACGCGGGCATGACCGCGCTCAAGCGGATCCAGAAGAGCGTGGTCGATAAGCGCCTTCTGAACGATCGCGGCCTGCCGAACTTCAACATCAACTTCTACATCCTGAACAAGAAGGGCGAGTACGCCGGCGTGACGATGTACAACCCCGGCGGGCGGTTGACGTTCTCCGTGTGCGACGCGCAGGGACCGCGCAACGAGAAGCTCGAGACGCTCCTCGACGGCACGCCGTAGCGCCTTACGCGTCGGCGATGAGGCGTACGACGAAATCGCGCGGCAGCGTGGTCGCGGGCACCGCGAAGTCGAACCAGCGGTCGACGGTGTCGTCGAGCGCGAGTCCGAGTTGGTAGTGCTGCACCGCGCGGTCGAGCCCGGCGTGAAAGGCCTCGTGATCGATGCGGCCCGGCTCGTCGAACGGCAGGATGTAGCGCGAGAACGGCCGGTCGCCCATCGGGCGGAGTGTGATGCCGTAGCGCTCCGGTGCCGCCGCCATGGGACTGTGCGCCGTCACGCCGAAGTCGTGCCAGTAGGCGGACTGTAAGAAGCCGGCCGCAAACATCTGACGGACGAACTCCAGGCCGTCGATCGTCTCTTGCGCGGTTTCCGTCGGAAAGCCGTAGATCAGATAGGCGTGCGTGAAGATACCGGCCGCACTCGTCGCCTGGCACACGCGTGCGGCCTGCGCGAGCGACACGCCCTTGCCGATGCGGTCGAGCAATCGCTCGACCGGCACTTCGAGGCCGCCCGTGAGGCCGATGCAACCCGCAGCCGCGAGCCGCGGCGCGAGCGGGATCAGCGCGGCGTCGAACCGCGCGTTGCCCCACCAGGCGATGCGGAGATCCTCCTGAAGCAAGCGGTCCGCCAGGCGCGCAAGTAGCGCCGGTGGCATCGCTTCGTCGACAAAGTGAAACGCGGTGCTGCCGGTCTCCGAGATGAGCGCGCGAATGCGCGTGATCAGCACGTCGACCGACGCGAGATCGTAGCGGTGGATGTAGTCGAGGCCGGTGTCGCAGAACGCGCAGCGCTTCCAATAGCAGCCGTGCGCGAGCGTCAGCGCATTCCATCGTGCTGGCGCGATGGGCGTGAAGGACTGCAGTGACGGGCGCAAGGGCAAGTAGCGGGTGAGCGGCAGCGTGCCGTAGGTCGGTGTGCCGGTGTCGGTGAACCGCACGTCAGGCTCAGGCGCGCCGTCGGCGTAACGAACCACCCCGTCTTCGCGGTAGAACGTGCGCTTCAGTGCCGTGCGCGGACGACGGCCCGCGAGGTGATCGAGCAGGCACAGCAGCGGCTGCTCGCCGTCATCGAGCGTGAGGAAGTCGACGTGATCGAAGATGCCGGGATCGCGCAGCTCGCGGAGTTGCGTGTTGATCCAGCCGCCGCCGCAGACGATCGGCACGCGCGGGTGGTGCTGCCGCATGCGTCGCGCCATGCGGAGGGCGCCGACGACGTTGCCGGGGAAGGGGATGCTGAAGCCGATCAGCCGCGGTGTGTGCGACGTGGCGATGCGGTCGGCGATGTCGTCGATGTAACGATCGAGCAGCGTCGATGACGCGTCGAGCTGGGCCGCGATCGGCGCGAACGTGGCCGGGTCGTCGGCGAGTGTCGCCGCATACGCATCGAGCGTGAATGCGGGATCGATCACGACGCGGATGACGGCCGCGATGTCGTGCAGCACCGTGCTCGCGGCCATGCGCGCGCGGTCGGTGTCGCCGAGTTGGCCGAAGGCGAGCGACGTGACGTCCGCATCGCGTGCGGCCCGCGCGCGTTGTTCGGCGGTGAGCGGGCCGAGCAGCTGCGTATGCCGCTGCACCGCATAGTAGGCGCCGAACGCCCATTGCGATGACGGCTGCAGCGGCGGTGGAAACGCCTGCGGGCGCGTGGCCAGGAGCCGGGCGCCCGCGTCGTGGCCTTGCACACACGCCACCGCCAGCTCTATCGCGCGTGCATACGCATCGGCACGCGCCACGAACGCCTGCGCCAGCGGATGCGACGACGCGGCCGCGACGGCCGCGATGTCGCGGACGCCGTCGGCGCTGAACACGCGCAGGAGCAGCGCAATGCTCGCATCCTCGAGCGCCACCGTCTCGCCGCGCGCCTGCAAAAACCCCGCAAGCGTCGCGATGGCCGGATGCGGCCGCGACGGATCGCAGAGCGGGGGCTGGATCAGGAGCACGGACATCGCGTCAGCGGCGGCCCTTCAACAGCGTCGTCAGCGCGTCGATCGGAATCGCGCGCACCGTGCGTCCGTTCGCGGTCGTGTCGGTGGCGCGCAGCAGCGAGTTGTACACGGCTTCTTCCGTCGCATCGAGCGTGGCTTCGAAGAGGCGAGACAGATCATCGGTCGGGAGCGTCGTCCGCGCCTGTGGGCCTGTTGCCGTCGTGACGCGATTGCCCGCGAATGTCGAAAACGCGATCGCGAAATCGCCCGAGCCGTTCGAGTAGGTGGACCCGGTCCGCGCGAGCGCAAACACCGCGCGTGCCGCGAGACGCTTCAGCGCCTTCGCATCCACCGGGGCGTCGGTGGCGACGACGATCATGCAGCTGCCGTCCGCGGTGCCGAGCGGATCGCGCCCGGCATTCGGTGTGAGCGACTGCCACACCGGCACGCCGCCCATCGTCAATTTGCCGCCGAAGTTGGTCTGCACGAGCACGCCGACGGTGTCGGCGCCGACTTTTCGTGATGCGGTACCGATCCCGCCTTTCCAGCCAAACGCGATCGTCCCCGCGCCGGCTCCGACCGCGCCTTCCTCCACGGCCCCGGTCTTGGCGGCCGCGATCGCCGCGAGCACATGGTCGCGCGTCACGGGCAGCGCGCGGATGTCGTTGAGTGTGCCGTCGTTGGTTTCCCCGACGACCGCATTCACCGACCGCACGGATTCATTTCCGGACTGCGCCAGCGTCCAACGAACGACCGCGTCCATCGCGGTGCCGACCGCGAGGGTGTTGGTCAGGACGATGGGCGTCTCGATGGTGCCGAGTTCTTCAACCTGCGTGGAGCCGGCGAGCTTGCCAAAGGCATTGCCGACAAACACCGCGCCAGGCACTTTCTGCTGAAACAGGTTGCCACCATGCGGCAGGATCGCCGTGACGCCCGTCGGCTGCGTGCTGAGCGTCGTGTGCCCAACGAGCACGCCGGGGACATCGGTTATGGCGTTGAGCGCGCCCGGCGCAAACGTGCCCGGCGCCAGACCAAGGTCGCGCGCCCGCGGACGGAGCGGCTGCGCCAGCACGGCCCCGGCCATGACGAGACCCACGGCCGCCGCGCACCATCGCACTGTCCGCACTTTCGCACTTTGTCTTCGCACTTTCGCACTTTGCCTTCGCACTTTCGCACTTTCCTCAAGCACTTTCGCACTCTGCACGTCGGCACCTCCAGGCGAAGCCATCCGCACCCTCGCACCTTCGCACTTTCAACTGTGCGATCATAGGCCGCTTTTCCGTTCCCGGTCGTTGGAGGAGGTCCAACCCATGAGGCTCCGTTCTTCCTGGCGTGCGCTCGTCGTTGTCGGCGTCGCGTGCGCGATGTTCACCGTGTCGCCCGTCCGCACGGGCGCGCAGAGTCCGACGAAGAAACCCCTGACCTATGACGTGATGGATGCCTGGCGCTCGATTGCCGGCACCCGGCTCTCGAACGACGGGCAGTGGCTCGCATATGCCGTGACGGCGCAGGCCGACGACGGCGAATTGATCGTGCGCAATCTGAAGAGCGGCCAGGAATACAAGCAGCCGCGCGGCACGGCGCCGCAGTTCACGGCGGACGGGAAGTTCCTGCTGTTCACGATCGTGCCGCCGAAGGCCGACACGCCCGCTGCCGAGGGCGAGGGCGGTGGTGGTGCGGCGGCCGCGGCGCCCGCGGGTGGGCGCGGTGGCGCGGGCGGCGGCGGCAACGACCGCAACAGCCTCGGCATCATGAACATGGCCGACGGCAAGGTGACGACGATCGACCGCGTCGGCTCGTTCCGGCTCGCGGAAGAGGCTTCGACGTACGTGGTGTATCGCAAGGGTGCGGCGCAGGGCGCCGGCCGTGGCGGACGCGCTGGTGGCGCGGCAGGTCGTGCCGGTGGTGCGGCGGGGGGCGGTCGCGCCGGTGGCGCGGCGGCGCCTGCGGCCGCCGCGGCAGAGCCGGCGGCGCAGGGTGAAGGCGGCGCAACGCCGGCCTCGCCCGAGAAAACGAAGACGGCGGGCACCGATCTGGTGATCCGTGACCTCGCGACGGGACAGGAAACGACCATCGCCGAGGTGAACAACTACGAATTCAACAAGACCGGCTCGTGGCTGGCCTACACCGTGTCGTCGACCAAGGCGGAGAACGACGGCGCGTTTGCGCGCAAGATGAGCGACGGCTCGGTGGTGAACCTGCAGAAGGGCAAGGGCAACTACAAGAGCCTCGCGTGGGACACGGCCGGGACGCAGATCGCGTTCCTCAGTGATCAGGCTGAGTACGACAAGAAGGTGTCGCCGTATCGCCTCTATTACTGGAAGGTCGGCGACGCCGCGGCGCAGGAACTTGCGTCGGCTGCGACGAAGGGCATCGCGGCCGGTCATGTGGTGAGCGACAACTTCGCGCCGCGCTTCACGGAAGACGGGCAGCGGCTGATGCTCGGCACGGCGCCCGCGCCGCCTCCGCCGGCCGATCCGGCCGTGAAGGCCCCGACGCCGACGAAAGTCGACCTCTGGTCCTACAAGGACGCCCAGATCCAGCCGATGCAGCAGGTGCGCGCCCAGCAGGAGCGCACGCGCAACTACCGCGCGATCGTGCATCTGGCCACCAAGCAGTTCGTGCAGCTGGCCACGGCGGATCTGCCGACGGTCAATCCGGGCCTCGATCCGAATCGTGCGATCGGCACGAGCGACCTGCCGTATCAGCAGGAGATCTCGTGGGACACGACCTACAACGACGTCTCGCTCGTCGACCTGAAGACGGGCGCGCGCCGCAAGATTCTCGAACACTTCAACGGCAACGCGACGCTGTCGCCGGGCGGCGGTTACGTCCTGTACTTCGATGAACCGAAGGGGAACTGGTTCACGTACCGCATCGCGGACGGCACGCGCACGAACCTCACCGAGCGCCTGCCGGTGAAGTTCTTCGACGAAGGCCATGACACGCCCGATCTGCCGCCCTCGCTCGGCAGCGCCGGCTGGACCGACGGCGACAAGACCGTGCTCCTCTACGACGAATTCGATGTGTGGGAAGTGAAGCCGGACGGCACGGGCGCGCGCATGATCACGGGCGGGGAAGGCCGCAAGCAGCATCTGACGTTCCGGTATCGCGTGCCGCTCGACGTCGAGTCGCCGCGCACCGTCGTGACGACGAAACCGTTGCTGCTGTCCACGACGAACAAGGACACGAAGGCGACCGGCTACTACCGCGTGAACTACGCCGGCGGCACGCCCGAGAAGATCGTGATGATCGACAAGCGGATCGGGCCGCTCACCAAGGCGAAGAACGCCGATGTGGTCGTGTTCACCGAGCAGCGGTTCAGCGAGTTCCCCGACCTGTGGGTGAGCGACAGCAACTTCACGACGCCGAAGAAGGTGTCGAACGTCAATCCGCAGCAGGCCGACTACGTGATGGGCAACGCCGAGGTGATGAAGTACATCAACGGCGACGGCAAGGTGCTCGAGTCGCTGCTGATCAAGCCGGAGAACTTCGATCCGAACAAGAAGTATCCGCTGATGGTCTACATCTACGAGGAACTCGCCGACGGCCTGCATGGCTACGTGGCGCCGAACGTCGGCACGTCGATCAACATCCAGCGCTACGTCAGCCAGGGCTACATCGTCCTCGAGCCGAACATCGTGTACGAGACGGGCTACCCGGGGCCGAGCGCGATGAAGTGCGTGATCCCGGCGATCAACACGGTGGTGGAGAAGGGCTACATCGATCCGAAGCGGATCGGCATTCAGGGTCACTCGTGGGGCGGGTACCAGATCACGTACATGATCACGCAGACGAACATCTTCCGCGCGGTGGAAGCCGGCGCGTCGGTGTCGAACATGATCAGCGCCTACGGCGGCATCCGCTGGGGCACGGGCATGGTGCGCGAGTTCCAGTACGAGAAGACGCAGAGCCGCATCGGCGCCGCCCCGTGGGATGCGCCGCTCCAGTTCATCGAGAACTCGCCGATCTTCTGGATCGAGCGCATCAACACGCCGTACCTCACGATCCACAACGACGCGGACGATGCCGTGCCGTGGTACCAGGGCATCGAGTTCAACACCGCGATGCGCCGCCTCGGCAAAGAGGCCTACATGTTCTCGTTCAACGGTGAGCCGCACGGCCTCCGCAACCGCGACAACATGAAGTACTGGACCGTGCACATGGACGAGTTCTTCGATCACTACCTGCTCGGCAAGCCGCGTCCGGAGTGGATGGACAAGGGCGTGCCGTTCTTGCAGAAGGGCACGCGCGACGTGGCGCCGCTCTTCAAGACGGCGGCCCAGAAGGCGGCAGAGGCCAAGAAGGCCTCCGAGAAGAAGTGAAGAAGTGAGGGAGCCCCCGGCCTTCGGGCCGGGGGAACACGCATGCGCATTGCTATCGTTCGTCTCGACCCCACGGTGCCGCTGCCGTCGTATCAGACGGCCGGCGCCGCGGGGTTCGACCTCGCGGCTTCCGCTGATGTCACGGTTGAGCCCGGTCAGATCGTCTTGATCCCGACCGGACTCGTGTTTGCCGTGCCGGCCGGGCACTTCCTCGGCATCTTTGCCCGCTCGAGCACGCCGCTCAAGAAGGGCCTCGTTGTCGCCAACGGGGTCGGGGTGCTCGACTCGGACTACTCCGGTCCGACGGATCAGCTGAAGATTCAGGTCATGAACGTCACAACCGCGCCGGTGATCGTGCGGCGCGGAGACCGGATCGCGCAGGGCGTGATCCTGCCGTTCGTGCGGGCCGAGTTCGAGGAAGTGGCGACCGCCGCCGGGCCCGATCGCGGCGGATTCGGGTCCACGGGGACGTAGGCGCGAGCCCCGGCGTCATAGCAAAGTAGTGATCAAGCGTCTTGTCATCGCCGCCGCGAGCTTTGCCGTCCTGGACGCGCTCTGGCTCGGCCTGTTGATGGGCTGGTTTTACCGCCAGCAGCTCGGTCCGATTGCCCTGACAGCCCCGGATGGCTCACTGGCGCCCAATTGGGCGGCCACCTTGCCGGTGTATCTGCTGATGGCGGCGGGCATCGCAATCTTCGTCGTGCCCCGCGCGAGCAACGGCTCCATGCGCGTGGCACTGCAGTACGGCGCCCTGTTCGGCTGGGTCCTGTTCGGCGTCTACGACTTCACCAACTACTCAACGCTTCGCAACTACTCGCTCACGTTCGCGATCGTCGACACCGTGTGGGGCGGCGTGACCTGCGCCCTTACCGCGGTGGCCGTGACGCGGCTGGCGCCCGTCCGGTCCTGACGACGTAGAGCGCGGCGCCGCCGGGCGTTTTCACCGGCACAACCGACCACCCGGTCGGGGCGCTGTGAGAGGCCGCGCGGCCGGCCACCAGGCCCAGCGCCGCACCAAACGCCACATCACTCAACCAATGATGGTTGGAGCGCACGCGCGACCAGCCGATCAGTCCGCCGAGCGCGTACGCGGGCACCGCCGCGCCGAGACCGAACTCGTGATGGAGCACCGCCGCGGTGGCGAATGCCGCCGACGTGTGGCCGGACGGAAACGAATGCGAACCGCCGTCGGGCCGCGTGCGGTCCACGGCCAGCTTCAGGCCCTGCGTGAAGAGGCCATTCAGAATCTGCGCGCGAATGAGCGTCGCGCCGGTCGATTCGGCGCGCACGCTGCCAGTGCCGCGTCCGATCGCCCACACTGCCACCGCGGCCGCGCCCTGCGTGATCCCATCGCCGAGTACATTGCCGACCGAGGCGACCGATGAATCGGAGGTCTGCTCGAGTACCCATGTGTGCAGTCGCTCGTCGTGATTGTTCTTGAACACGAGCGAGAGCACACCGCCCACGGCGAGAATGCCGGCGTTCTCGAGCGTCGGCATCGCGCGCACATCCTCGCCGAGATTCGGCAGCAGGTTCGTGAAGGGATTGGCAACGGTGGGTGCGACCACCGGCGCGGGCGGTGGTGGTGACGTCGGTGTTTGCGCCAGAAGCGCCGAGAGTGCGGCAGCGCCGAGCAGGGCAGTCATGTGCCGCGAGAATAGCAAAACGCCAAGTGATATCGTCAGTCGTATGGCTGATACGGCGGCGCTGCTAAAAAAACTTCAGATCAAAGACGTGAATCCGGGCACCTGCACGGGGCCCGACCGCTGGATCGTCGAGTCGAATGCCGACGCGCTCGTTTCGATCAATCCGACGACGGGCGAACCGATCGCCAAGGTGCTGAAGGCCTCGGCCGCCACCACGGGCCTGGTGATCGACGCGGCCGAGAAGGCGTTTCAGACGTGGCGCGACGTGCCGGCGCCGAAGCGCGGCGACGTGGTGCGTGATCTCGGCACGGCGCTACGCGAGATGAAGGAACCGCTCGGCGACCTCGTGTCGCTCGAGATGGGCAAGATCCGGCAGGAAGGCCACGGCGAAGTGCAGGAGATGATCGACATCTGCGACTTCGCGGTGGGTCTGTCGCGTCAGCTGTATGGCCTCACGCTCGCGTCCGAGCGGCCGGGGCACCGGATGATGGAGCAGTGGCAGCCGCTCGGCCCGGTGGGCGTGATCACCGCGTTCAACTTCCCGGTGGCGGTGTGGGCGTGGAATGCCGCGATCGCGCTCGTGTGCGGCGATCCGGTGATCTGGAAGCCGGCCGAGCCGGCGCCGCTCTGCGGCGTGGCGGTGACGCACATCGCCAACAAGGTCCTCGCGGATCACGGACTCACGGGCCTGTGCTCGCTCGTCGTCGGCAAAGGCTCGACGGTCGGCGAGGCGATGCTCAACGACCATCGGTTGCCGCTCATCTCGTTCACCGGTTCGACGGCGGTCGGCAAGCACGTGTCGTCGACGGTGGCGGGGCGCTTCGGCCGCACGATCCTCGAACTGGGCGGCAACAACGCGATCATCGTCACGGAAGGCGCGCGGCTCGATCTCGCGTCGCGCGCGATCGCGTTTGGCGCCGTGGGCACGGCGGGGCAGCGCTGCACGAGCACGCGCCGCATCATCGCGCACACGAGTGTGGCGCCGGCGCTGACCGAGATGTTGCTGAAGATCTACAAGCAGGTGCCGATCGGCGATCCGCTCGCGGCGGGCACGCTCATGGGCCCGCTCGTCACGCCGCAGGCGGTGGACGACATGATGGCCGCCATCGAGGCGGCCAAGGCGCAGGGCGGGCAGGTGCTCTGCGGCGGCAAACGCCGGCCCGACATCGGCCCGCAGCACGTGGAGCCGACGATCATCAAGATGCCGGCGCAGACGGACATCGTGAAGGCGGAGACCTTCGCGCCGATCCTGTATCTGCTCGAATACACCGACTTCTCGGAGGCGCTGGCGCTGCACAACGGCGTGCCGCAGGGGTTGTCGAGCGCGATCTTCACCGAGAGCATGCGTCGCGCGGAAGAGTTCCTGTCGCCGCACGGCTCCGACTGCGGCATCGCGAACGTGAACATTGGCACGAGCGGCGCCGAAATCGGCGGCGCGTTCGGCGGCGAGAAGGAAACCGGCGGCGGCCGTGAGTCGGGCTCCGACGCATGGAAGGCCTACATGCGGCGCCAGACGAACACGGTCAATTGGTCCGACGCGCTCCCGCTCGCGCAGGGCATCAAATTCGACCTCTAGCGAAGGGGACGTTCTGATTGGAGCCCGGGACCTTCAGGTCCCGGGTACCCTGACGCGCTATTTCACGGCCGCGAGCGCCGCCTCCGCTTTCGCGATGGCGGCGTTCGCGGCGGCTTCGACCGCGGCGGTCGGCCGCACGTCGGCATCCTGCAATCGCACGAAGAGGTCGGTGAGTGGCGCGTAGGCCGCGTCGATCGCGGCGTTCGGGCCCTTCTTCTTCGCCTCCACGAGCTGTTGCATCAGGTCGGTCAATTTCTTCGACAGCGTGAACTGCAGCGTGAGGTCCGCGATGGACGTCTTCACGCGCGGGTCCATCTTCACGGTGAGCCCCTGCGCGAACGTGCGGCCGTTCACGACCATGCGGATCACGTATGCCCCCGGCAGCACGAACGCGCCGCGCGGCTCCTTCGGCGTGTAGCCGCTGATCGCCGAGATCGGATAGGCGAACGTGTCGGCGGCCGGGCGCGCGAGGCGCAGGTCCCAGATGAACCGGTGCAGGCCGGGCGTATTCGCGAGCTTCTGCTGCGGCCGGATCCAGTGATCGGGGATGTTGCGTTCCTCGAGCGGCACGAGCGGCTCGTCGGGATCGTCGCTCGAGAAGTGACGGATCACGCGGTTCTGTCCGCCGGTCGGATCCACGATGTCGATCGTGACGGGGCCGCTCACGCCGGGGCTCAGCAGGTAGTTGATGCCCACGCCATCCGCCGGGTTCGGCATCGTCGGCTCATCCGGCGGCCACGGCGTGTCCGTGTTCTTGTTCCAGCGGAACCGCCACGCCGTCGTCGGTTTGAAGAGGAACGTCTGCGTGCGCGTGATGATGTCGGCCGTGATCTGCCGGAGCGGCGTGATGTCGTCGAGGATCCAGAAGCCGCGCCCGTGCGTGCCCACGACGAGGTCGTCGTCTTTGATGATGAGGTCGCGGATCGACACGGCCGGCATGTTGAGACGCAGCGACTGCCACGACTCCCCGTCGTCGAACGAGAGATACACGCCTTGCTCGGTGCCGGCGAAGAGCAGGCCGCGGCGCAGCGGATCCTCGCGGACGACGTTGACGATCGTGCCGTCGGGGAGGCCGTTCGTGATGCGGTCCCAGGTCTTGCCGTTGTTGCGCGTGCGGTAGATGTACGGATGCAGCTCGTCGAGGCGCAGCGTGTTGATGGCCGCGTAGGCACTCGTCACGTCGAAGTGCGACGCGTCCATGATCGACACCTTGGCCCACGGCGTGAGTTGCGCGGGCGTGACATCGGTCCAGGTCTTGCCACCGTCGCGCGTTTGATGGATGAGGCCGTCATCGGTGCCCGCCCAGAGCACGTTCACGTCGATGGGGGAGGGCGCCATCGCATAGACCACGCCACGGCGGGTGCTCTTGGCGTCGGGTGAGCTGAGATAACTCCCGACATTTTGGGGGGCTTGCCACGCTGGGCGCGAGAGGTCGCCGCTGATCTGCGTCCAGCTCTGGCCGCTGGTCGTCGATTTCCAGATCACGTTCGCGCCGAAGAACAGCGACATCTTCTCGATCGGCGAGAAGAGCACCGGCGCCGTGCGCAACGTGCGTGTGGTGTCTGGTGTGCCGAGCGGAATCACGTCGTGCGTCTGCATCGTCCGCCGGTCGTAGCGCGTGAGCTTGCCGCCAAACACGATGTCGGGATCGCTCGGATCCGGCGCGATGTAGCCCCACTCTTCGACGCCCACCGGATGCCAGTCGCGGATCGTGATCGCGCCGTCATCGCCGCGGCTCGACACGCACACCGAGCCGCTGTCCTGCTGGCCGCTGCACACGCGATACGGAAACGCGTTGTCGGCGCTCACGTGGTACATCTGCGCGGTCGGTTGGTTGTACCAGCTGCTCCAGGTCTCGCCGCCGTTCACCGTGATCACCGCGCCCTGATCGCCGGCGAGCAGCATGATCTTCGGATCGTTCGGGTTGATCCACAGGCGATGGTAGTCATCGCCGCCCGGCGCGCCCTTGAGCGCGCTGAACGTGTTGCCGCCATCCGTCGATTTCCAAGTCACGATGCTGGCGGTGTAGACGATGTCCGGATTCTTCGGATCCACCTTCACTTCAGCGAAGTCGTCTTCGCGCGATGTCACGCGCGCGTCCGTGCCCACCATCCGCCAGTGCTCGCCGCCATCGTCCGAGCGATACAAGCCACCGTTCTGCCGCGCATCCACCGTGGCGAAGAGGCGCGAGGGGAGCGATGGCGCGACCGTGATGCCGATCCGGCCGATGCCGTCGCCGGCATAGGTCGGGAGTCCGGTCATGATCTGTTTCCACGTCGTGCCGCCGTCGGTCGACTTGTAGACCGCGCTGCCCGGACCCGTGAAGACGCCGTTCTCCCACGGCGCCTGGCGCTGTTCCCACAGCGTGGCGTAGATCGTGTTGCTGTTCGACGGATCGAAGGCGAGATCGGCGCCGCCGGTGTTCTCGTCTTTGTAGAGCACCTTCTGAAAGGTCTGCCCGCCGTCGATCGACCGGAAGATGCCGCGTTCTTCGTTGGGGCCGTACGGATGGCCGAGCGCGGCGACGAACAGACGATTCGGGTTCAGCGGATCAACGATGACCTGCGGGATCTGCTGGGAATCGCGCAGCCCGAGATGGGTCCAGGTCGTGCCGCCGTCGGTGGACTTGAACATGCCCATACCGGTCGAGAGGTCCGGCCGGTGCAAGCCTTCGCCGCTGCCTACATAGATGACGTTGGGATCCGACGGCGCGATGGCGATGGCGCCGATCGAGCCGGTGGGCTGACCATCGAAGATCGGCTTCCACGTCCGGCCGTAGTCGGTGGTCTTCCACACCCCGCCGTTCACCGCGCCGATATAGAAGATGTTGGGCTGCGCCGGGATCCCGGCCGCCGCCTTGGTGCGTCCGCCGCGTGTCGGGCCGATGTTCCGCCACTGGAGCGTGGGGGACACGATCGACGCGTCGATGCGTGGCGTTTGGCGGGCGGAGAGCGGCGCGATGGCGGCAAGGCTCACGCACATCCACAACGCAACGAGAAGAGGTCGGCGCATGGCGCAAGCGTAGCAAAGTCGCGTGGTGGAGCGAGCGGGAACGCGCTACGCTACGTGACCATGGACGCGATTCGCGAGTGGCGATCGGTGACGCTGCCGCCGGAAGTGCGCACGGTAGTCACGATGTTGTCGATGGAGGAGCGTCAGTTCCTCTACGCCATGGGCCGCGACTACTGGACCGGCGAGGGCGCGATCATCTACGCCGGCTGCTTCCTCGGCGGGTCGACGCTCGCACTCGGCATGGGCGTCCAGGCCAACTCGCGCGGTCTGACGCGTCGGGGCGCGATTTATTCCTACGACCTGTTCGTGGCCGATGCGCATCAGGCCGGTTCGTATCTGAAGAAGTTCGGCACATTCGCCGCCGGCGATTCGGTGCGGCCGATCTTTGACTGGCAAACGCGCGAGGTGGCATCGCTGCTCGAGGTGCACGAGGGCGATGTCCGGAACTGCACCTGGCCGGCGGAGGTTGCGATCGACGTGTTGTTCATCGACCTCGCCAAGACCTGGTCGATCAACGACGTCATCGTCCGCGAGTTCTTTCCGGCCCTCGTGCCCGGCCGTTCCATCGTCATTCAGCAGGACTACGTGCATCCGACGTGTCCGTGGCTGGCGGTGACGATGGAGCACCTGGCGGACTACTTCGAGCCGTTGGCCTACGTGCCCGGAAACTCGATGATCTAC